>CAYIIM010000009.1:0-28799 GCA_964363455.1 uncultured Candidatus Saccharibacteria bacterium | reverse complement strand
GAGGGGTCCAGTTGGCGCCGAATTGCTTTTCCATCACTTCAATCAACCCTTGGGTGAGTTGGTGTTTGAAAGCGGGGTCGATATTAGTGAGTGGATTAAACGAAACGGGATGATCCATATCAGTCGGGTCGATAATAACCACGTCTTTCATGCGATTTTCGGGAATAAAGTCTAAGATCGCTTCAATAACATCGCCGTGTGGATCCATCAAACAGAGACCGTGGCCATACGCCACGTCTTGGCGGATTAGAAGTTCTAGGAGTTTGGACTTACCGACACCGCTTTTACCAATAATGTACATATGGCGACGGCGATCTTTCCGTTTTATGCCAAAAATATATCGCTTTTCTTCGAGAGCGGCGACGTAGTTGGTGCGGCCGATGAAAGAGACTTCGGCGGGTTCAACCCGTCCGTACATGGGCAGTTCGGGCGGAGGTGGAGCATATTTAATTATCTGGACTTTCCCGGCTTTCATTTTGTAAATTACTAATTTTTTACGAATATACGAACAATTAAGATGAAAAAATGGTTAGAAATCTCGGCGATCAATTACATCAAGCTCTTCTAATAAGATTTCGTAGTTATGGATAGCTTTTTTGGCATCAGAACGATCAACTTCGATATCAGGATTCTCGGAGATTTTATTATGAAACTTGTTGGCTTTTTTAGCGGCTTCTCGCGGACGCCACAAATCGTCGGAGAGAATTTGGAAAATTTTATCTTCAGTGGTGGAGCCGTCAAAACCATGATTTTCAAGAGCGTGGTTCACAATTTTGTCGGCTTCGAGAATCGCTTGTTTTACTTCGTCTTGGTCGCCATTCCATATCCGCTGTCTAATACTTTTCCATTTTTCAAATATTTCGATATCATCCGGAGTTTTTGGCCGCTTAATTTTACCATAGTGAAAACGGAGGTGGGGCCGCATTGGCCAGGCTTTGGTCAGCATAAAGACAAAGAATGCGCCGGTTATAAGGTCAATAACGACCCAGAAAAACTTCGGATCAAAGACTGGTTTATCTGGCCAAACCTTGATTGTTTGGTAAACAAAAGCGGCCATGACCACAAAAGCGATCCAAAACAAAAGATGGTGGAGAAATTTAAGAAGCTTAAGATAAGGATCCATGGTTTTTTATAAGAATTTGTCGATACCGCTTTCTTCGCCGTAGATTGGAAGGCCAGCGGGCGGACCAGCCTTACGACTTTCGACGCGTTTGATATGCGGCGCGGTTAAGGCAAAGTGACTTGGCGGATGGAAGAGAGTGGCTATGCTTTCAATGTTTAAATACATTTTTTTGGAAGCCCAGTTGAAGTTGAGCGGGTACATCGACATTATTTTAGCCCAAATGTTGATTTGGGGTTGTTTCCAATGGCGGTAGTTGTAAAGAAGTCTTTGTCTGCGATACCGGAGTCTTTTTTTAGGAAATAAGAACGGCCAGTTCCAGGCGTTCATCTTAGTACCCACTTTAAAGTTTTGGCCAAAACTGTTTAGGTCTAGGGCGCCATATTGGTTAAAGGCACCTACGATACCTCGACGGGCGAAACTATCATAAAACATAAGTTTGGGTGAAAAATACATAAACCGAATCGTGGTTTTGAAGGCAGGTTTAGAGAGATTTAACTCCACGGCTTTTAGGATGTCGGTTTCGCCGGGCGAGCGAGAGAGAGATTTTGCGAAAAGATCAAGTTCATTAGGTTTACCGATTTCAGTTTCAAAAACTGGCAAAGGTCCGCCTTCGGGAAACAAAGTGGTGTTTTTATTTTTTGCATTTTCAACGGCTTCGCGACGAGATTGGGATTCTTTGAGTTGTTCGACGATGTGCTTACTGTGATCAATCCAGTCATGAGGAGCGGCTTCAATAAGGAACTGAATTCCGACCATCTCCTGTCTTTTAACTTTACTTAAAACTTCAAGGAAAGTTGAGATGGGATCGTATTCTTTGTTCTCGTCAGGAGATTCGAACATCGTATAGCTTTTAATCGGAAAGGTGGGGTCTTTTTTAAGGGTCATTTCTGAGCCCCAGACTTCATAACCTTTTCGCGACAAGTCATCCACGTCTTTTGGAAAACGATCGAGATAATCAGGAACTTCAGTGAGTTCGATGTCGGGATAGTAAGAATAAAAAGCAGCCTCAACGAGGGCGCGGTATTTGAAGTAAAGGCGGATGTAAAGGTGGGTCTCACCCCCAAAGCTGACCATCTCAAGAGAAAACCAGCGGGTGACTTCACCGTCGCGGTAGTACTCGTTCATATCTCCTGGATCGTTTTTAAGGGCATGAAGAGCGGTGAGAACCTGTTCCATACCTTTGGGATTGCGTAAAGTTTCGCGAGGAATGTTGATTTCCAGAAGAGTCCATCGCATATACTTCTTGAAATTTTCGCGACGCCAAAAAAGAAGAGTTTCCTCGCCTAAATTGAAGAAAAGGACTGCGAGCACAAAAAGCCCGACTTGGATTCCAAGTTCGGTTAGGAGTGAGCTCGATGAAAGTTTATCCAAAACGGCCGAAATCTCGGGTGGCATTATCCCGTAGGAAATTGAATTTTTCTATTAAGGAAGCTTTCGACCATTGAGGTTTGCGCGAAAAACCATGTCGATTCGAAGTACTTTAGAGAAAAATGATTTTCTCTATTTCCAACGGGACACGCCCTTGATTATAACTCGAGAGGAAATTTTAGACTAGGGAAAACTTACGCTTCCCGAACGCGATAGGCGCCGTTTTCAAGGCGTTCAAAATGCTTGCGGTTTTGGAGGTTGACGAGGATGGTGTTCGGTTTAACAATCCTTTCCTTTTGGATAGCTAGAGAAATATCTTTAGCCTTGAGAGGGCCGTTGGTTTTTAAGATTCTACGAATAACTTCCTGGACGGTGCCGGGTTTGTAGCCATGCTCGGTTAAGCCATAAATACCTCGGCCAACAAGGACAAAACGGCTATCTTTGATAAGTTCGTTATGAACGGTTGGACCTAAAGCTTTCTTGGAATCAAATTTAGTTTCGTTGATTTTCGAAGTGATTGTTTCAAAATGAAGCGGTTCGCCGGATTTTTTAAGAACTAAATAAATCCGATCGCGGATGTTTTGGGGTTTGATTTCGGGCCACTCGGAAAGACCAACGTCGTTGTAAGGGTTTTTGTGAGTTTTCTTTGAGATTGAAAGAAAACTTTTGGCAATTAAATCCTTAAGATTTTGCTGGTTAATAAATTCGCCAAAAATTTTATTAAAGTTGCCGGCCAAAACCACTTCTTTTTTCGTTCGAAGATATTTGGTCAGTTGACTGATGAATTTATTAGCGGAAGCTAATTTTTCTTTATCGGTGTAGTAAAAAGACCAGAAATCCTTATCTTCGTTTGCGAAGCTGAATTCATTAGTTGCTTCTAAAAGAAGGTTTAAGTGGTTGCGGTTTAACCCTTCGGCAATCATGTTTAAATCAGCCAACAGAATAGCTTCGGTGGCCACCCCCCCGTTGGCTTGGAGAAACTTTTTACCTTTGCTTAAAATAGCCTGGCAATCTGGATTGCTGGCGATTTCTCGCTTAATAACGTTAAGACCGGCGTTTTCGATTTGCCGAATCCTTTCTCGGGTAAGGCTATATTTGGCGCCAATAGCGGCCAAAGTTAGCTCTTCTTGGTTATCTAAGCCAAAGCGACCCGTAATTACCTCCTTTTGCCTTGGGGATAACTTTAGGGTTAGGTTTTCGATGGTTTTTTTGATATTTGCCATAACAAAGGGAATTATACTTTTTTTAAATAATTTGTCAACCCTGTTCGTAGGGGTGGGTTTGCACTCCCTATTTCGACGATTAATTTATACCATTTTGTTTTAGCCGGGTCAACTGTTAATAAGTCGGGCTATTTTGGGGTGGTTTTTCGCTCTGAAAATCGTTGCCAAACCAGAAGTAATGGACTCGCCACGAAGATCGAGGAGTAGACACCAGTAGTGACACCAACTAAGAGGGTCAAAATAAAATATTTTAGATTAACTGGGCCAGCGAAGAACATCACTAGAAGTACGATGATTAAAGTGAGTGAGGTGTTGATAGATCGAGCCATTGTTTGGTTAACGCTTTGGTTGATGGTTTCGCCAAATTCCGTTTTTCCGCGTTGGTGTAAAAGATTTTCACGAATTCGGTCAAAGACGACGATAGTATCGTGAACGGAAAAGCCCATGATCACAAGAAGGGCGACGACGAAGTTAGAATCAATTTCAGCGCCATGCGCGGTTGACCCAAGATAAGCAATTAAACCGGCTGGAACAACAATGTCGTGGAGCAAGGTGGCCATCGTGACGATGCCGTATTTCCACGATGAAATTGGCCTTGAAACTTTTCGAAAGGCGAAGGCAATATAAAGTGAAACCGCGATGATGGCTAGTAAGACAGCGATCATAGCGTTCTTTTTAAGTTGAGCGCCGATTGAAGGACCGATAGATTGAAAACTTAATTCCGTGGCAGTGGGATACTTGGCCTTGATAACACTTAAAAATTTTTGATGATCAGGTTCGCTGATTGGCTGGAAGCGAATTAGAAACGCGTCGTTGGTGATGTCGGTATTAACTTTGATTTCTCCAGCTTCGGAAATTTGAGTCGTGAAAAGTTCTTCAACTTCGGCAGTAGTGGTGCTTTCATCGAGCTTAATTTGCCAAAGTGTTCCGCCCTTGAAGTCGATCCCTTCTTTGAATCCAAAATTAAAGACTAAAAAGAGCCCGACAACCACAATGATAGCGGAGATAGTGAGGTAGATTTTACGCTGGCCAATAATATTCATTTTATTTCGCTTGATGTATGTCTTTGACAAAGGTTTTGAGCAATAACCTCGTGGTTGTGATCGCTGAAAACATACTGACCGCAACACCCATTAAAAGTGTAATTGCAAAACCTTTAACGAAACTAGAAGTTAGGAAGTAAAGAACAAGAGCGGTGATGATGGTTGAGATGTTTGAATCGCGGATAGAGGGCCAAGCGCGTTTAAAACCTTCTTCGATCGCGTTGGCTCGCGAGAGTCCCCTTTTGATTTCTTCTTTGACTCTTTCAAAAATTAGAATATTGGCGTCGACGGCCATGCCGATTGTTAGAATGAAACCGGCCAAGCCAGCTAAAGTCATGGTGATGGAGAAAAGTTTGAAAATTCCAAGCGTCAAGGAGACATAGATCACTAAAGCGATAGCGGCAAAAATGCCAAGGTAGCGATAGTATAAAACCATAAAGATCATAACCAAAAGAGTTCCAATTAGACCAGCCATTAGGGCCTTGTGGAGTGAATCGGCGCCTAAAGTGGCGCTGATAGTTTGCTGATTGATCAGGGTAACGGGAGCGGGAAGGGCGCCGGCGTTGAAGCGTTCAACGAGTTGTTTGGCGGTCTGAATATTGAAATTACCAGAAATTACAGCTTGGCCGCCACTGATTTTAGTTTGGACAACCGGGGCTTCAATCAATACTCCATCTAAGAAAATGGCGACAACTTTTCCAACATTGGCTTCGGTTAATAATTCAAAAATTTGAGCGCCTTCGTCATTGAATTCGAGACTTACTTGGGGTTTGTTGGTGTTGGGATCAAAGGTGACTTGAGCGCTTTTAACATGGCGACCGGTCAAGGCGGTTGGCACGCCATCAATTGGAAACATCGGTGTGATAAATTCGGTTGAAGAGCCATTTTCCTCAACTTCTTTAAACTCCAAAAGTGGAGTTTCCCCGATCATCTTGATGGCGTCTTCAATTTTTTTAATACCCGCTAATTCGACAACGAGATTATTGCCGTCGCTCCCCTTGGATAGATAAACCTGAGGTTCGCTAACACCAAAAAGGTTAACGCGGTTTTCGATGACGTCTCTGAGGCCATTCAAAACTGAGGCGTGATCGGCTGACGAAACTTTTGAGAGGTCTACTTTATATATAAGGTGGCTGCCACCAACTAAATCGAGGCCGAGTCGCCAAGGACTAGTGCTTAATCCGAATCCCTTTGGGTAAATAAAAACACCAGCGAGGATGGTGATAGACAGAATAATGGTTAGAAAAAGGCCGGGATGGCGTCGCATAAGTGATAATGAGCTTAACATATCGTTCAATATTTGTCCAAAAAAACCATCGTTCGCCCTGGATCGGGGGCTGTTGGTACTTGTTTGACTTTTGGGACTGAAACTGTAGCCTAATAAATGGTTCGCTCCGTTTTCGCCTCGTTCGTTTTCCACTGGTGAAAATACGAGCTAACTCTCGCGTGACGTGCCCCGGTCTGAGCCCAACTCAGACCGGGGAATCTTTTTTATATATTAGTATCGAGTTAGAATTTGGATATGGGGGCTTTAAATAATTTGACCGGAAAAGCGTTGGTGATTGTTGCTCATCCGGATGATGAGACGATTTGGATGGGCGGGACGATTTTGGCGAATCCAACGTGTCAGTGGACGATTTTTTCTTTATGTCGAGCAGACGATATGGATCGGGCGCCGAAGTTTCGCCGCGTTTGTAAGTTTTTAGGCGCAAGAGCGATTATTTCTAATTTAGATGATGAGGAGCGGTTGAATCTACACGAGAGTTTGCCCGAGATTCTACGACGGATTCGCAAGGCGCTGGTCGGCAGCTCCGACGCTTCGGTCGGAGTTTCGGCGCCTAATCGTAAAAGCAAAACTGGAGCGCCTCAATTTGATTACGTCTTTACGCACGGTTATAATGGGGAGTACGGGCATCCGAGACATAAGGGCGTGAATCGAGTCATGAAAGAGATGGTCCAGCGGGGAGAGATTAGGGCGAGGCAACTTCTTAACTTCAGTTACAAGTTTGAGGAGCGGAAAAATATTTGCCGGCCGAAAAAAGCGGACGTTTTTTTGAAGCTATCCCCTGCTTTGTTTAAGAAAAAGCAAAAGATTGTTCATGAGATTTATGGTTTTAGGAAATCAACGTTCGAGTATAAAACTTTAACTAAAATAGAATATTTTAAGGCGATCAAGTAACTTATGAAATCAGTAATAATGTACGCCTATCCGCCGGAGCCGGATGGGTTAAGTCAGCAAGGAGACTTGCTCTATCGCGGAATGAAAGAAAACGGCGAAGAAATTTGGCCGGTGCATTTATCGAGCGAGTTCCAAAAAGAATTTTTGTATAAATTTTATAAGCCCGAGGTGGCGGTGGGGGTAGGGTTTTGGGGACAGACCCAGGATTTGATCGAGCATCCGCAGAAATTTGGGATTCAGCCAGTGCCGTGGCTTCTTTCTGACGGCTGGGTAGCGAACCATCACAAATTAATCGGCGACTTACCGTTGGTTTTTACCACGAGTGATTGGGTTCGGAAGACATTTGAACGCGATGGAGTGGATACGAAAAACTTTCAAACGCTTTATATTGGTCTAGACACCGAGTTGTTTCAGCCAATCCCCCGCGATGATGCTAGGATTTTGAAAATTAAGGAGATGCTCGGGATTAAACCAGACGAGGTCGTAATTATGACGGCGGGAGGCGATGTGACATCAAAAGGCGCGCAAGAAGTTTTTAAGGCCCTGAAGAAGGTGGATCAAGAATTTAAAAATTGGAAATATATTTGTAAAATTTGGGGTGGGCAGAGCGCGGATGATCATTATGACGACGAGATGGCTTTGCTTGAAGAGTTGGGCGATTCAAAAGACAAAGTGATTTATTTGGAGGGTTCGATGTCGCGGGAGTTTATGCCACTTCTATTAAATGTTTGTGATATTTACGCCGCGCCGTCTCGACTTGAAGGATTTGGAATGATTCAGGTGGAAGCCCAGGCGTGCGGGAAGCCGGTGATTTCAATTGATGAGATGGGACCAAAGGAAACCATTTTGAACGGCGAGACAGGATTTTTGGCGAAGGTGGCTTCGACTGTGGACCTTACTTCGGAATGGGCGTACGTGGGAATGGGATTTGAGGAGGATCATCGCATTGAATTTGATAAACCGAAGACTTTTGCCTATCGGGCGGATGTCGACGAAATTGCCGATTTTCTTTTAAAACTTTTAAAAGATCCGGATTTGCGGGCGAAGATGGGCGCGCGAGCGCGAGAACACGTTGTTGGAAAATTTGAGTATAAAAAAATCGCCAAGCAGATGGCGGATGTAGTAAGAGAAAAATTTGGGTTGTAGTAGAGGAGTGTGCGATTTCTTGGGTGGGGGGTGTGGTGCTATGACTTGTCATAGCGGTATGTTTTGTTATTGGAACGAAGAAGTAAATTGTTTCACAAAAGCAGAAACCCCGGCTCGGTGAATTGAGTCGGGGTTGGTTGGATCTTGCTTAGGATTTAGATTCTTGTCCAAAGTGACAAGCCTGAGATAAGGAACAAGAACCATCCGAGTGTAATTCTAATATAGAATGGCTCCCGAAAATCATGTCCTTTTACTGAGCCATTGAATGTAATGGCAATGTACGCCACTGACACAATTAGACCGAGTAAAATTGAGATAAGCGTCCACATTGACTCCCTCCACCAGATCATTGCGGCACTTTCAATGGCGCCAACAAAAAATAATGAGTTGAAGAGAATTGAGTACAGGGTAAACTCTCTATCGCTAATTGCCAGATAGAGATACGCAAGGCTCAAGAGTCCGTAGGCTATGAGTCCGGCCCATAACAAGATGGCAAGCACGGTTCGTCCTCCTTTTTGTCGTTCGTGAGTTTCGCGGTTTTAGAAGTCGAGTACTTGTGAATCGGGAGCATTGAAATCGGCGATTTGGGTGATGGCGATGATTTCTGCCGTCGTTAGTCGGCGACTAGCTTTTTCCGTATGGGCATCAATCGCTTCGCCGATTCTTTTTTCCGTTTTTAGGTCAGCGGATGGTAGAAGAATTCCAGGAGCTTTCACTTTAAGCATTATTTCCTCTCTTTGATAGCGTTTTTTGCTAAGATAATGTTACTGGTATTAGATTGATCTGTCAAAAAAATAAAACACCCCCGGGATCTTGGTAGACCCGGGGGTATGATGTGTGTTGGTGATTTACTCCTGATCAAAGATTACACAGAAGTACTGTCGTGCCTACGGCAACGATCGCCGAGAAAAGTGCAATTTTTCGTGGCCAAGTGGCAGTGAGTATCTCACTGAGCTTGTCCATTAGGGTTGGTTGAAACGTGTTCACGTTGCCCCCTTTTTCTTGCGTTTTTATTGCGTAACATTCATTTCATCTCTGAATAAATTGGTCATCCAGAGAAGGCGTCTGCCTAGCCGCGTTTGATTGTTGGTGATTGGTTTTTTGTCCACGGTAGCCAATGCACCAAAAGGCATGCCTATGATCACCATACAAATATACTCCACCGTTAGGAGTATTAGGCCGCCTGGTACAACAGGGATTCGAAGAAACTTGATTCCCAGAACGACATACAAAGAACTTATGAGAACTGTGACCATGAATGATGCCACTGTTTCCCTTTGTCCAAGGGTGATGTTATACCCCATAACGGCGTATCGAATGAAGAGCAAGAACATTGTTCCTGCAAAACACAAATCCCAAAAGCTTTGACTGAGCATAGTTCCTCCTCCTTAGAGATCCTTGCGAGTGTAGATGCCGATAAGAAATCGGCTAACATTTTTTCAGTCGGCGAATGCCGATCACCACTGACACAAAACATATCGCAATGAAGGCGTAGGGCATAGCCCAGACAATCTTTTCGAAAACCCATTCTCCAGTCGTCTGAGGCTGGTAAATCGGATTGCTTTGAGTGATTTCCGCCAGCACCATCATTATGAGGGCGCTAGCTGCTGAAAGGGCGGCTATGAACAATGCACCGCTTGTCCTTTGTTTTGGCGTGAACGGGTTCATCTTTTCTCCTCCTCTTTTGTTTTCGCTGTCTTACCTGAAGACAATGATTTCCTCGGGAAAGACAACGAAAAGCTATTCAGTTTTCAAGTTTCTTATGCGTCGAAATAATAACACATAAATTGTCTTTCTGTCAAGTCTAAATTGATAGCCCCGACCTTGTATGATCGGGGCTATACGGTTTTGTTGGTTGGCTTAGAAAATCTTAAGCTTGTGAGCGGTTCGTGGCCACCTTTCGAGCGCTTTTTGCGCTTGCTGTCGTGATGGGTTTGATTTTTGCAGTTTTGCCGTAGCGAGGCATTTGCCACGGTCATACCCCTGTTCAGAAGAGTAGGGATCTTTTGGTCGATTGAAGACCGCAAGGATCTTATCCCTTTTCGTTCTCTTGAATCCGATAAACCTCCAACGCTTGATCACTTTCTACCACCTCCTTCTAGTTTTTAGTTTATTAGAAAATTCAAAAATTTGAAAGCTTTTTGGCTTTGAGAGAGTTATGGGCGTAGAGATACATTCCGGCGGACCAGGCTTGGTAGGGGCTGGAGGATCCGGCGATGCTTCCTTTTTTTCCTTCAACCCATTCTAAAAATTGCCACTCTTCCGTTACTCCTAGGCGCTGGAGAATGCTTGAATGTTCAAGTTGCTTGAATGAGCGACCAAGGCGATTAACTTTGGCTAGAAGTTCGAGCGCTTTTTTGGCTTTGGTAAATTTTTTCATTTTGACGAGAGCAGCGACATAAAATCCGCCGATGAAGGGCCAAATGCCGGCGTTTAGGTAGTGGAAAGCTTCGCGAGCTTCACATTCAGCAAAATAGGAATGCCATTCCTTATCCCCTTTTCTAATTGGCGGCCAGATGGCTTTGCAGGGATAGGGCCGATTGATCTGATTTTTTTCGATGTAGTTTAGAATCGAGTTGGCGATTTTGGGAGTGGCCAAGCCAGCCACGATGGCGAGTAAATTCCCGGGCGTATCAAACCAACTTTCCTGCTCTTTCATTTTTGGGTCGGGGCCATGAGATTTCCAAACCCAAGGGCGGTAGTAGCCAAGTTTTTTGTCATAAAGCGCGAGATATTTTTCGGTTTCACCATTAACAATCTTTTTTAATTTTTCCGCTTTCTTTTTTTGGTTGGTTAAATTTAAAACGGCGTAGTAGAGCGCTTCGGTGTTTATTACTCGGCCGTATTTGTGCGGGAAGGCATCTTCCCAGTCCATCGTGGGCTGCTGAACAAGGAGACTGTCTTCATTGGGATCTTGGTATTCCAACCAAGTAAGCGCGGCTTTCAAATTCTTGGCGTGAGTTTTTAAAATGGATTTATCTTTATAGGTTTTGGAGTAGGCGTGCAGACCAATAATCCACCAGAGTGTGGAGTCGATGGAGTTAAAAGTGACGTCGCTGCGACGCTCGGTGTTATAAGAACCCACGGCGTTGGGGATTTGGCCGTGCTTGGACTGGTTTTTGGCGAGCAACCCTATGCTTTTGTGAAAAGCGGTTTTTAATTTCAGATTTGATTTCGCGGAGGCCACTCCAAGGCCGGTAATCATACTGTCGCGGGCCCAGGTGGCTTCGTAGCCGCCGGGTAGGCCAGACGCATAAAATCCAGTTTTTTTTGCGCATGACCCTAGAACTTTGATGGCTTCTTGATAAGCTTGATCAGTCAATTTCATTGGAATAATTATAGCATCAATTGAAAAATGACCGTGGATATTTCATACTAAGCTTATGAATGACGACTTGCAGGTCAAATTAAAAAATATCAAAGTAATCCCTGAAGAAGAAAGAAGGCTGGAGATGCTCGGAGATTACGGATACCGATGGCGAGTCAGGGAAAGCGGTGTGGAGGCGACGCTCGATAGTGTTGGTTCTGAAGTAAAAGATCGCTCTCGATTTACGGAATATTTTTTTGATTTTGATGATACTCTTTTTGACACAAAAGCTTATGTGGATTCTATTTTCTTGGAACTTGAAAAACTAGGTATACCAATTGAAGAAGCTAAAGCTATTTATAATAAATTAAAAATTTATAGACCAGAAGATTTTGTCCAAAGTTTGAAGGATGCCTATCCAGACACAAAAGATTTGATTGAGTCAGCCCTAAAAGTCTCAAACCCATATGACTTTGTGAAGCCAGATATGTCACTTTTAATTAAAGAGCTTTCGGTCAAGGATTCGGCGAGGGTTCATATCCTTACTCGTGGAGATTGTGATTATCAGCTGGAAAAAATAAAATCCGTTTTTATGGCGTTAGGCGCGCCAATTGATGTTTTGATAACGGAGAAGTCAAAGGCAGAATTTTTGAAAAACTATCTTCCCAAAGAATATCCTTATATTAACGATAGGGATTTAGTTCGGAGTTTTCTTGTGATTGATGATAAACCAGAAGAGATTGAACAACTTTCGAAATTGCGTCAGACCATACCCTTTTTGTCGATTGTTAGACTTCGAGACCCGTCTGGAAAATATAGTGGGAATGAAACTAGCGGAGAAAAATCTTTGGAGTATACACAGGAAGAATTGAAAGATATTTTGACGCCTTAGGGTTGTTCAATGAAAACCGCCCGGAGCGATGATGCGCCGGGCGGTTGATGGTTGTCCAGTAAGAATCCATTTAGCTATGGACAGAGTGGACAACAGTGGACTTGAAATGTAATCAGAGGATCGGAGGTGACCAATACGCAACAACCGGAAAACACCAACGAACCGAAGTAAATGGAAACCCCCACGTCTCTGATCTTGTCGGTTTTTGAACTGTATTTCCAGGTTTCGAGCGCTGCTAGGGACAGAATCATTAGCGTAGCAACAATTCCTAAAGCCACTGCAAAAACTACATTAGTTTCTGTGAGTGGATGTCTCATGACTCCCTCCTTTTGGAAATTTCCAGTTTTGTTCACTTAGATCCAGAGGTTTGGCCTAGATTTGCGAAGGCAAATGCAACTGGAGCTACGGAAAGCATCAGTAGCACTCCGTTTTCCATGAGACCTTCGTTCATGGTGAAGATCCCAATATATGAGGTGACTACTCCAGACGCGACTCCCAGAAACATGATCCATGCGATTGGGCCTCCTAATCGCAGTTTTTTCCAGAAACTTTTTAGCATGTCAATCTCCTCTCTGTTTTATGGTCTACATACAATTTACTACATCGTCTTTACTTCTTCAAGGGCATTGGAACTGCGGGAATGCGAGAATGTTGGAGTGCTTGAATGGCTAAGAATTTTTTACTTCCTCTAAAGCCAATCGAGCTAAGAGATATGAAATGGTGGATTCGGCGCCTTGGTTTAAGTTGATCGCGTACTGGCCGACGCCGTCGTAGCAGCCGCCGGTGGCTTCGTCGTAAACCGTTTGGCCAAGATGGTTTTTGCCGAGGAACCAGTTGAAAACACGATAGGCGTCTTTCAGATATTGTTTATCTCCCGTCACTTTGTAGGCGACGGCCTTGGTTTCAACCATCGTCGAGGTTTCTTCGGGTTGCTGGTCGAAGTAGGCACGTTTTTTATTCCTAAAGTACCAACCGTTTTGGCCGATTGGCGAATAATGATCTTTTTCGAAGGTGATGGTTTTTAAGAATTTCAGAGTTTTTTTGGCAACGTCGAGATACTCCGAATTTTTAGTGAGGTCATAGGCGTAGAAAAGAGATTCGGCGAGTTTACTATTGGAATAGGTGAGCTGATCTTCGAACCAGTGCCAGTCGTCGGAGGCAAATTCTTTGTACTGGGCGACTTGGGCGTCGGCCATCTTGCGGAAGGATTTCAGTAAAGAAGCTTTGGGATTTTCTTTGAGGTAAAAATAAAGTCCGGTCATAGCGAAAGCGATGGCGCGGGGCGAAGTAAGTTTGGGTAAAAAGTTGATGGTTTTAAGCAAAATCTTTTCGGCTTTTTGCTTAATTTCATCCGGAATACTTTCGGCTTTGGCAACAAAACCAAGCGCCCAAACCGCACGGCCTTGAACGTCTTCATCGGCGGTGGCGTCTTTGATTTTTTGATAGGTGACGATGTTGGCGAATTTGCCATTGGCTCTTTGGGTAAATTTGATGAAGTTTAGGTACACATTCATCAACTTTTCGAGTTCGGGATCGGGTTTGGCTTGATGAGCTTTAGCAGCTACGACAAGCGCGCGGGCGTTATCGTCTAAGCTGTAGCCGTATCTTTTTTCGGGTTTGGAATATTTGGCGAAGTGAAAAATGCCAAAGTTGTCGGTCATACGGCGAAGGTGATCAAGTTTAACTTCGGGAAGTTTGTCATCCTCGGCTTCGAGATCGGCGAATTCTTTATAGAGATTAAAGTACGAAGTGGCGACGTTGGGCCAGGTCATTGGTCGGGTGTGTTCATAGGCCTCTTTGCTCATCCATTTGATTTTTTTGTCGTCGGAGAGAAGTTCAGTAAGAGCTTTGGTGAAGGCGGACGGACTTTTAACCGGGACTAAAACACCGGTTTGAGGTGTCACTAGAAATTGGGCGTACGAAGAAGCGGTGGCGATGACGGGCCGACCGAAGCCCATAGCGTAGGAAAGAGTGCCGCTCACGGACTGGCCTTCGTCGGTGGCGGGAGAGATGTAGACGTCGGTGGCTTTGAGGTATTTGGTGAGTTCGTCAAGGTCGAGGTATTTGTTGTAAAACTTAACGTGGTTTTCTAACCCAAGTTTTTGGACTTCGGCGATGAGGGCGTTGCGGTATACTTCGCCTTTTTCTCGGACGATGTTGGGGTGCGTGGCCCCGACGACGACATAGAGTACGTCGGGAAATTTTTTGATAACTTCAGGGAGGGCGCGGATAGCGTATTGGATACCTTTATTGGGACTGAGAAGTCCGAAGGTGGTTAGAACGGTGCGACCTTCGAGACCGAGTTCGGCTTTGTACTTGTCGCTGGATTCGAAAGCGCTCTGGGGAATGCCGTGAGGGACGAGACGGATTTTAGTTTCATCGATACCGTAATCATTTTTCAAAATATCTTTGGAGAGCGCGTTCATCACAATCACAGCCTTGGACTTGTCGACAATGGTGTTGACGATGGTTTTTAAATCATCTTCTGGGTCGGGGATGGCGGTGTGAAATGTTGTGACAACGGGTTTTTCAATGACTTGAAGAAAAGGAATGATGTAGTCGCCCCAGTTACCACCGTAAAGGCCAAACTCGTGCTGGAGATTTACGACTTTAATATCCTTATTTTCATTTATCTCGCGAGCAAGCTCGACATATTTGCTGATCTCGTTTGAGTTAACTTCGCCGGCCACCTTATTTGTGTAGTTGTAGATGGCGGTTGGGTTGTCGTTTAACGCCACGATGCGGGATTTAACCGCGGGATTAAATTTGGCATCGAGGGCGCTCGTGATGTCTTTGGTAAAGGTGGCGATACCGCAGGCACGGGGCGGGTACGAGCTGATATGAATAACGAAGTTGGAGTTCTTGTTCCCTCCCTCTTTAAGGTTCATGTTAAGAAATTTAAAGTGTAAAGATTAAAGTGAAAAATTTTGGTATCCCTTCGAGATAATTTTTAATTTTCTAACGGGATTAGCGGACGTTGTGATACTTGGCCTTTATTATAATCTCTTTGCAGAGTTTATCGATGTTAACTTTAGCCACGGCGATGTGCTGGTCGGCGGCGCCGTAGTAAATGTATAAATCTTTTCCAAAGATGGCCGTGCCGGTTGGGAAGACAACGTTCGAAACAAAACCTTTTTTCTCCCACTTTTCTTCGGGCGAAAAGAGTGGTTGGTGGAGGCGGCCCTTGTACTTTAAGGGATTGTTTCGATCTAAAAGAGCGGCGGCGGCGTGGTAAATGCGGTTTTGATTTAACTCTTCGACGGCGTGATAGATCATCAACCAGCCATATTTGGTTTTGATAGGTGGCGCTCCCCCGCCGATGTTGCGGGATTCAAACCAATACTTATTTTCTAAAACGACGTATTTATAAAGATTTTCTAAATATTTTTTCCAAAATTTATTGCTTTCCAGTTGTTTGAAATTTTTGAAATACATCAGTTGGACGTCGGGCAAAATACGATGAAGCATTGCGAACTGGCCTCTGATTTTTTCGGGGAAAAGAAAGACATCTTTTTCCCAAAGAAAAACATCTTTGCCGCCATACTCTTCGTAAAAAGATTCAAACATAAAGTAGCGATCTTTAAGTTTTTCTTTGCGAAAAATTCGGCCGGCGGCGTCATATTTTATTTTGGGAGTGATAATTCCCTTTTTTTCGAGTTTAAGCAGATCTTTCCCGGTCATGTAGGCGGTGACAGCGTTTTTACCATCGTGGGCAACATAAGTCAGGTAGAAAGTGTCGCCGATTTTGACAATTCGGGGGTCTTCACAACCTTTTTTTTCGTATCCGTACTCCTTTTCGATAATGGGTCGATCCCAACGCTCAATAACTTTAGTTGGGCCTTTTAACTTGGCATAACCGATTGAAGAAATGTGTCTCTTATCAATCGCGCGATAAAAAATGTGCACAAATTCACCGTCTTGATAGACGCCGGGATTTAAAACCGCAAGATTTTCGAATTTATTTTTTGTCGGAGCGAGGATTACGCCGAGCTTTTCAACTTTAACGTGATCGTTCATCCCAATTAGAAACTAATCGCAATCATAGCGACTATTTTTATTATTTCTTTGCGTTGCCTATTCACTTTTCGGGAATTCATTTTTTATGAAGTGATTGCGGTTTCTAACGGGACTTATTTAAATTTATTCAGAGACGTAAGGCGATTGTCGATAGATAAATTGTAGCATATTGAGATTTGGTTGGAACGAAAAAGCCCCCGAGCGTGAGCGCGGGGGCTTCTGAGATTGATACTTGGGGTTGTTAGTTGACGTCCTCGATGAACTTCTGCATTCGTTCTCTTGTGGCGAGATGGCCGCCCGCGAGAAGAGCTGTGCCCAGTCCAATGGCTGCATGATCTGCGGTGCCTGAATGCTTGCCCAGGTCCGAAACCAATGATTTGAAAGCGCTTGATAAGTCGCCGGCATAAACATAATCCAATGCCCGACTTTTACACCAAGCAACGTGTTCACTCCTGTTCATTTAAAACCTCCCCTATAAAGTTGCTAACACCTTATCTTCTATCGGGATTCTAGCACTTACCTAAATATTTGTCAACATTAACAGAATGAGAGATTTGATGCATATGAGGTTAATGATCGGAGTTCTACCTTGATAAAAATTTGTTTAAATATTAGAATTATTAGCAATCTTTTCGTCTAATTGCGCCCATAGCTCATCCGCCAGCTGGCGGATGGTTGAGCAGCTTCCTTTACACTTTGTGTCGGTCGGACGTTCAGAAAATATAAATGCCCTCATAGCTCAGTCTGGTAGAGCAGCTCCCTTTTAAGGAGATGGTCCTAGGTTCAAATCCTAGTGAGGGCACAGTTTTAATTATGATCCTTGAGGAAGTTAAGAAGTGGAGGATCCTCTTTTATTAAGTCGTTGTTTAATAGACGTTCTTTGATTTTTAGATAGTCTGCATAAACTACAGAACTAATTCCTGTATTACCAAGGGTGTAGTGGTATAAGAAAAATTTATTATCAATAGTTTGATTAAGCGTATTTTCATACTCTAGATGGATTAATACTACTACTTGTTCCTTGCCAATAAATGGCCTGAGATCAATGCTTCCTGGTGCTGTATAGGGTATTGTAAAATAGCCAAATTTTGTTTTGTCGTTTGGCTGTAGATCATGAATAATGCGATCATCAAACATCTTTGCGATCGTAGAACTTGTGAAAAAAGTAGTATAAACACGAAACCTAACGTTTCTTCCAGATGAATGTCCTATATTAACTAAACTTAACTGAATTGCATCTCCAGGACCATTTTTCGGATTATCTGAAGGTGTGACATTGTTATATAGTTCTATTCCCGATTCATTTAAAACTATATTGGCCGACTGAAGAGGAAGTTGTTCGTTATAGGAGTGAATTGACCAAAAAATATTAAATCCAACAGACAGAAGTGAGATAATGGTGGCAGAAGTTGCAACCCATGGATATTTTTGATCTGATTTTACAGGGTGACTACTCCTACTCATTTTACTACAACTCTTTCTCGATTTCTTCAAGGATTTTTTTGGTTTTACCACTGGCTTTTTTAGGCGCCTTGATGATGAAATTCACGAGCAGGTCACCGCGGCCAAACGCGCCGAATCGGGGCATACCTTCGTTTTTGATTTTCAAATCTTCTTTGAGGTCGAAGTGGGTGGGAATTTCGGCGTAGATTTTGCCGCCAGAAATTGTCGGAATTTCTAGTTTTTTGCCCAAGAGTAGATCGGCGATGTGGAGTTCTTTGCGAACGATCAGATCGTCTCCTCGGCGAGCAAAAGCTGAATGCGGAGTGATGCGAATGCGGATGTATAAATCTCCGGTGCCCGCGCCACGTTCGCCGGCTTCACCAGCGCCAGTGATTTTGATAATTTGGTCAGTTTGAATCCCGGGAACGATTTCAAAATTAATCTCACGATCGCTTTGTTTGCGGCCAGAACCAGAACAGGCCAGGCAGGCTTTGTTTGGAGTTTGTCCCATGC
The DNA here is from genome assembly GCA_964363455.1 of uncultured Candidatus Saccharibacteria bacterium. Taxonomy (GTDB): domain Bacteria; phylum Patescibacteriota; class Minisyncoccia; order UBA6257; family 2-01-FULL-56-20; genus VMFW01. The sequence goes on along the minus strand of CAYIIM010000009.1, from coordinate 10,545 downwards.
CGTTACATTTTTTACAAGTTTTGACTTGCATAAAACTGCCGAAGAAAGTGCGGCTTTGCTCTTTGATTTCGCCTTGGCCGTCGCAAGTGGAGCATTTGGTAAAGCCAGCTTTTTCGTCCGCGCCTTTACCACTACAAGTGACACAGGGAGTGTAGGTTTTGATCTTGGTTTTTTTAGTGGTGCCGCGGAAAGATTCTTCGAGTGTGATTTCGGTAAGGAGCTCTAAGTCCGAACCTTTTTGATAAGTTTTGCGGCGAGGCCGAACGCCCATATTTTCAAAAAAACTTTCAAAGACATCGTTTAAATCTCCGAAATCACCCCCGGCGAAACCATCAAAGTTGCCGCCCTCAAAACCTTGCCAGCTGTGGTGAGCTTGCGCCCCGCCAGGACCAAAAGGTTCGGCGGTGCCGTAGCGATCGTAATTCGCCCGCTTGGTTTTATCCGACAGGGTTTGGTAGGCTTCGTTGATTTCCTTAAATTTCGCCTCGTTGCCGTGTTTTTTGTCGGGATGGTGTTCGTGCGCCAATTTTCGGTAGGCTTTTTTAATTTCCTCCTCAGTAGCGCCTTTTTGGACACCGAGAATTTTGTAATAATCTTTCATTTTTAGTAAATGCGCACCTGCCTGCGCAGGCGGGTAACGTCCCGATTTTACCGAGGATTCTCGGCAAAGCCGGAACTAATTTTAGATTAATAACGCGAATGGCGGAATTGAATACTAATATACGAATAAATTCGAAAAGAGTCCAGAAGGGGTTAAAATTTTACGCTTTCTTTGGTGCGGTTTTCTCCAAGAACATGGACGAAATTCACTGATACCATTAGTTGGATAAGACCTTCGGTGATGGCCGAAACAATGAGCGTAATAAGAAAACCGAAACTGCGAATGATAAAGAAAAGAATAATGAGCCAGCCAAAACGGAATTGATCTTTAAGTGATTCCTGGAGGCTGCTCAGTTTGTTTTGAACCACAAAATAGGCGACGTCACTTAACTTTTCAGAAGGATTAATGTCAACTTTAAGACTTTTCTCTAAATCCTCGATGATTTTGGTGCCGCTTTGAGCGATGGAGGTGGATTGATTAGTTTGATCGAGCTCTAGAAACTGTTCGTTTTTTCTCAAACTTTGATTGGCTAAACTTTCCGCAAATTCGGAAACACTTTGCTCGAAGTTAAGCGTGGGGTAGATTTTGTTGGTGACGCCGACAACTTGCTGGAAGATTCGATCGAAAACGCCTTCGGAGATGATATTGCCGTTTTCATCAAGGCGAGGGGCGTAGAGTAAAATCACGAGCAAACTTATAGCGGTGACCATCCGGGTAGTTTTGGAGCGAGTGATTTTAATGTAGCTCGGTTTAATGCTGTTGGACATTTTTTTCCGAGCCGTGATTTCGCCAAGGATTGCCATGATTGCCAGAGTGAGAATGGCGGTACCCAAAATTCCAATCGGAGTTTTAAGAAATAAAAGAACGGGAGCGATGACTTCGAGGCCAATGATGATTGAACGAACTCGGAGATTTTTGATCAAGATGACTTCAAGGGATGTGAAAACCAGGTAGATAACAAGCGAGGCTAAGGCCACAAAAATTCCAGCATTTCCATTTAGATACTTCCAATATAAAAGTCCGAAAATAAATGCGGCGGCAACAGTTAAGACATGAAGGGCGATCGTCTTGTAAAAAGAAGACGGCCGTTTTGTACTCTCGAATTTATATTCTCGAACAAAATTTTCTTCCGGCTTGAATGTGGGCATATGAAACTAGATGTTAGCGACTAGCCACTAGGGTTTAGGGTGCAAGAGAAAAATTTCTAATTACCAATTTCTAGCTTTCAACTAGAGATAGGATAAGAAAAAATTTAGCTGCCAGACGGAGTGGGGTTTTCTGAATCAGGATTTACTTCTTCAGCTTTTTTGGGTTCGTCAGATTTTTCTGGCTCTACATCTCCAGCCTTATCATTATACATACTTTGGCCGATTTTTTGAATTTCAGCCGAGAGGTTGGCAGAGGCGGACTTAATAGCCTCAAGATCTTCGCCGTCTTTGATCTTCTTTAACTCTTCAATTTTTTCGTTGATAACCTTTTTAACGTCTTCGGGAACCTTGTCGCCGGCGTCTTTCAATGATTTTTCGGACATATAAACCATACTTTCGGCTTGGTTTTTAGTTTCAATTAATTCTTTCTTTTTCGCGTCTTCGGCGGCATGCTCAGCAGCTTCGCGCTTTAGTTTTTCAATTTCATCTTTGGAAAGATTGGTGGAGGCTTCGATTTTGACTGACTGGGTTTTACCACTGGCTTTGTCTTTGGCTGAGACGTTTAAAATGCCGTTGGCGTCAATGTCGAAGGTGACCTCGACTTGGGGAACTCCTCGAGGTGACGGCGGAAGGCCATCTAAAACAAATCGGGCTAAAGTTTTGTTATCTGAGGCCATTGGGCGCTCGCCTTGAAGGACGTGGATTTCCACGGCGGGTTGGTTATCCGCGGCGGTGGAAAACACTTGGGTCTTGGCGGTGGGGACGGTGGTGTTTTTCTGAATCATCGGAGTGGCCACGCTTCCTAAAGTTTCAATGCTTAAGGTTAGCGGCGTGACGTCGAGAAGAAGAATATCTTTGACGTCACCTTGCAAGATTCCACCTTGAGTAGCGGCGCCGAGCGCCACGACTTCATCGGGGTTAATACCTTTGTGTGGTTCTTTCCCAAAAAGTTTTTTCACTGCTTCATTGATGGCCGGCATGCGGGTTTGGCCACCAACTAAAATAACTTCGTTGATTTCGCTGAGTTGGAATCCAGCGCCTTTGGGAGCGGGAGCAGTGACGGTTTCTTTTGTAAGTGCGATTGAGTGTTCAATATATTCGCCAACCAACTCTTCAAGTTTAGCGCGAGTCATTTTCATTGAAAAGTGTTTCGGACCAGTGGCATCGGAGGTGATGTACGGTAAATTGATTTCCGTTTCAGCGCTTGTTGAAAGTTCGTGTTTGGCGCGTTCGGCGCCTTCTTTTAATCGTTGAAGGGCGAGGGCGTCTTTCGACAAATCAATCCCCTCTTGTTTCTTATACTCTTGAACCAAAAATTCGTTGATCTTTTTATCAAAGTCATCACCGCCTAAGTGAGTGTCGCCACCAGTGGCTTTTACCTCCACAGTATTATCCGCAATTTCGAGAACCGAGATATCGAAGGTGCCGCCACCAAAATCGTAAACGACAATTTTCTCGTTGGTTTTTTTATCGAGTCCGTAGGCTAAAGCAGCGGCGGTGGGTTCGTTGACGATTCTTTCAACTTTTAAACCTGCAATTTCACCAGCGTTTTTGGTGGCCTGTCTTTGTGAGTCGTCAAAATAGGCCGGAACAGTAATTACCGCTCCCACTACCTTTTCGCCCAGTTTGGCTTCGGCGTCGGATTTGAGCTTGCCTAAAACCATCGCGGAAATTTCTTCGGGCTTGTACCATTTGTCGCCCATTTTTACGTCGATGCCGCCGTGCTCGGACTCTTTGATTTCATAAGGCAACCAGGCTTTGTCACGCTGGACTTCGGAATCGGTCCACTTCCTTCCGATCAACCTTTTGACGGAAAAGATGGTGTTTTGCGGATTAGTGACGGCTTGACGCTTGGCTAGAGTACCGGCGATCCGCTCACCGCTTTTGCTCATAGCAACAATAGAGGGCGTGGTGCGGTTGCCTTCAGAGTTTTCCAAAATTTGAGCTTCACCGCCTTTGACGACGGCGACGGCGGAGTTGGTTGTTCCTAAGTCAATTCCAATGATTTTTGGCATATGAGTTATTATTTAATATTTATTATAGATTACTTACGACGACTTATTTTTAGCTATCTTGACGCGGGTGGGTCGAATGATTTTTTCGTTTAATTTGTATCCGGGTTCGATGATTTCGACGATAGTTTCGGGCGGTTTTTCGGATTCAACTTCGACGATGGCTTCCGAGTGACTGGGATTGAATTGATCGCCTATGCTGACCGGAATTTTTTCTAGCCCGCGGCGTTTTAAGATGTCTTCAATTTGAGAACGGATCATATAGATTCCTTTTTCAACCGGACCGGATTTTTCGAGAGCGGCGAGTCCAAGGTCAAAGTTATCCATTACCGTAATTAATTCTCGAATAAAATCTTCGTTTCCGTATTTAGCCATTTCTTCGAGTCGAGCTAGTTCTTCTTTTTTATAATTGATGAAATCAGCTTTGGCTCGTTGCCAACCAGCGAGATATTCATCGCGATCTTTCTCGGCTTTAGCTAATTTTTCTTCGAGATCGCTGTTTGGATCTACTTGTGGATTATTCTCTTCAGTCATTGATGTTTTTTATTCCTTTAAATGTTTCGACGACTTTTTTGTAGTTCATTCTTTTAGGTCCGATGGCTAGAAGCAGAATATTTTCTCCGTCTACGGTACAGCGCTGGGCGATAACGGCTAAATCTTGGCTTTCGGTGATTGGGCTTTTGCGGCCGATAAAAATTTGCGGGGGGGAACTATCTTTTATTTTTTGTTTTAAATTTTGGATTTTTTCGTCGATATCTTCGAAATCGCGAATGATACTTTTAATATTATTTTGATTTTCCCAGTTGAGGCGATCAAGAAGGGTTTCTAGACCGGATTTATACACTCTTTCCCCGTTTTCTTCTTCAATCACGCCCAAAAGCCCTAAATGATTTGAAAATGAGGAAATAAATTCCGGCCAATCGGAGTTTCGAAATGTTTTAGTGAAAGCGGTGTCGAGATTGGATTCGCTATCATCTTCTAGGATTTGACTGACAAAAATCTCGTAGGCCTTGTCACTCGGAACCCGGCCAGCGGAGTGGTAGGGTTGCTCAAGAAATCCTGTGTCAGTTAGATTTTCGAGTTCATGGCGGATCATAGCGGGCTTGATGCCGAAGTTGTATTTTTCATAAAGCCAACCAGAAGAAACCGGCGAGCCGGTTTTGATAAAGGATTCGATGACAGCGTTTAAGATATTTTCGGATCTTTTTTGAAGCATTAGGATTATTTTAGCGGCATTAGCAGTGTTGTCAAGAGACTGCCAATTCCGCCAACGGCGGAATGGAATTATGAATAATGAATTAGGAAGTATGAGAAAGAAATGCGAAAAAGGGACGGTATAGTGGTCGTCCCTTTTGAACTTGTGTAGATGTTATTCCCGGAGAAGTTCACTGCGAATAATCTTCCGAATTACTCGCAACTTTTCCTTCTTTTTTGGCTTGTCTTTGGGAGCTCGATTGCCTCGTAGTATGGGTCCCCGGATCAATGCACTAACCTTTCGATTTGTTTTGCGTTTTTCAGTCGCTTCTTTGCGAGCCGATGGACTCCAAGCGCCACAATCGTCGCAGGTTTCCTTGGATCGATGGGTTTCCCGGGGATGTAAGCAACAATCGCATTTCCATTCATAGACCGTGCTATCACTACCACATTCCTCCGCCATATCAATCCTCCTCTGATTCGATGATGCGGTTTCCAAACTCAGTCTTTCTCTTGAGTGATTCGCAAGTCAAACATTTTCCGCCTACTAAAGCTTCTCTGTGAACCGGACAATACTCTTTCTTTTCTTTTTTCTTTTCGGGTTTATCCGTCATGACATATCCCCCCCTTTTTCTTTTCTTTATCTGTTATAGTTCGATTTTGTGGTGTTGCTATTTGAAAGCTTAAATTTTGTGCGGTTTTTGTCAACTCTGACTTTCTGTCTGAGTTGAGATTAACCCTAAGGGATGTTATTTTTAAGAGATGGGAATTCGCCTCTATAACACTCTATCGGGCAAAGTGGAGTCAATACCAAAACCCAAGGGGAAGCCCTTAAGAATGTTTGTTTGCGGGCCAACAGTGTATGACAACCCACATATTGGAAACGCCCGAACGGCGGTGTTTTTTGACGCTTTTGTGAAGTATCTGCGAAGCACGGGGATTAAGGTTTTTCACTTAGTGAATGTGACTGATATCGATGACAAGATTATCGCCAAGGCCAAGGCAGAGAAAACGACATTTTCAAAAATTGCCGATGAGTATTGGAATGTTTACAAGAAAAACATGGAAGGATTGGTTGTCACCTCGACGACTAAATTTGCGATGGCAACTAAATATATCCCGCAGATCCAGAAACAAGTTCAAACTTTATTAAAAAAGGGTTTTGCCTATGAAATTGAAAAGGATGGAATCTATTTTGATGTTTCTAAATTTTCGGATTATGGAAAACTTTCCCGACGGACCGCCGAACAGGCGGAAGATGGCGTGAGTAGGATTGATCAAAGTATTAAAAAAAGAAATAAAGCCGACTTTGCACTTTGGAAATTTTCGTTCGATGACGAACCGGGCTGGAAGAGCGAGTGGGGGCGAGGGCGGCCAGGGTGGCACATCGAAGACACGGCGATTACGGAATATTTTTTTGGGTCGCAATATGATATTCACGGCGGAGGTTTGGATTTAAAATTTCCACATCACGAAGCGGAGCTGGCACAACAAGAAGCGGCATCGGGGAAAAAACCTTTTGTAAAAATTTGGATGCACGCGGGTCTTTTGACTTTGGAAGGCCAGAAGATGTCAAAGAGTCTTGGTAATTTTATGACGATTGATCAACTTTTGAAAAACACACCGGCAAATATTTTTCGGTTGATGGTTTTGAGCCATCATTATCGCTCCCCTCTTAATTATTCGGTAAAGTTAAATCAGGAAATGAGTCGTAAGTGGCTTTCGATAATGGAATTTTTGGCGAAGTTGGGTTTAGCGCAAAAGAGTTCTCGAGAGAAAAAATCGGGAGTTGTAAAAACGGATGTATTTTTGAAGGCGGTTGATGCAGCCTTGGAAAATGATTTTAATACGCCTGAGGCTTTCGGAGCGTTTTTTGTTTTTTCTAATTCGATTCAGCCAAGAATTTGGAACCTTTCAAAGTCAGAAGCTAAGGAATCGTTGAGGGTAGTGACAAAATTCTTGAAAAGTTTTGGTTTATCGGCTGAATTTCCCAAGGTTCCGCCAAAAGTGAAGGTTTTAGCTAAGGAAAGAGAGAAGTTAAGAGCGAGTCAACAGTTTATCCAGTCAGACAGCTTGAGAAAAAAGGCCAATGACTTAGGATTTGTGGTAGAGGATACGCCGCTTGGTTCTTTTATTTGGCCGAAAAGCTAAGTTAGAAAGTAGATAGTAGTAAGTAGAGAGTAGATAAAAAAATTCGAAAGAATTGGAAATTTAATTATGGCAAAAAAAGATCACTTAAACGTTCCGCCGAATAATGTAGAAGCCGAACAATCGGTTTTGGGCGCGGTCTTGATAGACAAGGACTCGCTCATTAAGATCGTTGATACACTGAAACCAAAAGATTTTTATTTGCCGGCGCATGAAAAGATTTTTGAGGTGATATTAGAACTTTACGAAAGACATCAGCCGATCGACGTTTTGAGTGTTTCGAGTAATTTAAAAGAACGTGGAATTATAAAGGAAGTGGGTGGGGCAAGTTATTTGGCTGAGTTAACGACCCAAGTACCGACGTCTTCGCATGTTGAAAACTACGCGAAAATTGTTAAGGAGAAAAAAATTATGCGGGATTTGATTCGAGCGTCGTCGGATATTACCGCCGAAGTTTTTGATCAGACCGGCGAGATCGAAGATCTATTGGATTCTGTTGAGCAAAAGATTTTGGCGATTTCGCAGAAATCAATGCCGCAGAATTTGGTTCCGATCAAAGATGAACTTAAAACCGCTTACGAAAGAATTGAAAAACTGCATCGGGGCGACAGCGGAGTCCGCGGTGTGCCGACCGGTTTTGATGGACTAGATAATTTACTTTCGGGATTGCAAAAATCTGACTTGATTGTGCTTGGCGCCCGGCCGTCGCTCGGGAAAACTTCTTTGGCACTCGACATTGCTCGACATGCGGCTTTGAAAGCTAATGTGCCGGTGGGACTTTTTTCACTCGAGATGTCACGGGAACAGGTGATTGACCGCTTAATTTCCGCCGAATCCCAAGTTCCCTTGTGGCGACTTCGCACGGGGCGGATTAATGATGATTCTGAATTTGAAATGATTCAGCATTCCCTAGACAAACTTTCGGGCGCGCCGATTTATGTGGATGATTCATCCTCACCGAATATCATGCAGATCAAAGCGATGTCGCGGCGACTTCAGATCGAGCACGGTTTGGGCTTGGTTGTGGTGGATTATCTCCAATTGATTATGCCTCGAACGCATTCGGATAATATGGTTAATCAAGTGACGGAAATTTCTCGAGGCTTGAAACAGTTGGCTCGAGAGCTAAAAGTACCAGTTTTAGCGCTTTCTCAGCTTTCTCGTGGTGTGGAACAAAGGGACCATAAACAACCTCGGCTTTCAGATTTGCGGGATTCGGGCAGTATCGAACAGGATAGCGACGTGGTGCTCTTTATTTACCGGAAAGATCGCGATCGGACGGATATTAGCGTACCTTTAGAAGAACAGAATATGGCGCAGGTGATTGTGGCTAAACACAGGAACGGACCACTCGGATCAGTTGATTTGCGATTTGATCCAGACCGAGTGAGTTTTAAAAACGTGGATAAACGATTTGAAAATGTTCCGGCCGAAGCGAGTATATGATAATCCCCCCTTCAATCAAGAAGTTAGTGGATCGGCTTTCGGAGTTGCCGTCGATTGGACCGAGGCAGGCGACGCGGCTGGCCTTTTATTTGATTGGGCGAGGACAAAATGAAATTCATTCTTTAGCGCAAGAGATTGAGGCTCTTTCTCGAATCAAAGTTTGCGCGAATTGTTTTTTTATCCATCAAAATGCATCAGGACTTTGTGATGTTTGCTCGGACGTTAAGCGAAAAAAATCTTTGATCGCAATTGTCGAAAAAGAAACGGACTATATTTCAATTGAAAATACGAAGAAATTTGGCGGCCGATATTTAGTTTTAGGCGCGATTGCGAAAACGGGAATTTTGGAAGATTGGCAGAAGCTGCGATTACAAAATTTAAAAAGTTTTATCCAAAAAGAGCTGGGTGGAAAAGCCGAGGAAATTATTTTGGCGTTTAGCCCGACTTCTAATGGAGATTTTAACGTTTCACTTTTGATAAAGGAATTGACGCTCTTAGCTTCACGTGTTTCCCGATTGGGCCGAGGCTTGCCGACGGGTGGGGAGATCGAGTTTGCGGACGACGAAACACTTGGGAGCGCAATTGAGCGACGCTCTTAATCGTGATAGAGTGAATTTAGTAGCTTGTCACGATTTTTCACCTTCGGAGGGGGTATGGAATGGAGCCGGCTTTTGGGTTTTTGCTTTGTGTATGGAAATTTGTTAATAATGGTCTTAGGCCTTGTGTTTGTGGTGATGTGCGCCGTAGCACCTGACAAGATGAGACTTTTAGGAAAACGGAGAAGGTAGTAAAGGAGAACAGATATGGCGGAAAGCAACACTGCAATCGGTATCATCGGAGTAATTCCTGTGATCGGTTTTTGGCTATGTATGCTATGGTACTCAATAAAACACGAATCCGAGTGAAAAAACTTGAATTAAAGGGGGTGGCGGATGGACGCATCAACTTGGAGTTTCATTGCAACAGTGGCCGTTGGACTGATTTTAGTGTCACTGTACTTCCTCGAAGACAGCTTCCGGGAGTCCTGCTGGAATCTGACAGGCCTGGTGATATTCGGCGCTGCGCTGGGTATTATTTGGTTTATGTGCGGTCCGGCGGTTTATGAAAGTTTAAAACGGGACAAATAATCCCAGGAGGAACTATGGATGTTGGTTTTATTACCATGATACTAGGCGTCGGTTGGCTCGCTTTGATAGCCATGTTCGCTTGTGGTGTTGACTTAAACGAGCCCAGAAAGAGAAGTAATGTTTAACCCTTTAGCCATTGTGACAAGGAAGTAGGATTTGGGGAACGCTCAGCGTTCCCCATTTTTTTTATCCATTTATCCATGTCTTATAACTAAGACATCTCCATCCTGAACGATATACTCTTTTCCTTCTAGCTTTAATTGAGCCTTTTCACGAGCTTTAGCCCAGGAACCGGCTTCCAAAAGTTTCTGCCAATTTACGACTTCCGCTCGGATAAATTTGTGTTCAAAGTCGGTATGAATCGTGCCGGCGGCTTCAGGAGCTTTCATTCCCCTTTTAATGGTCCAGGCGCGAGTTTCATCTTCACCGGTGGTTAAAAAACTAATTAAATCTAAAATTTCGTAGGATTTTTTTATGAGTCCCCCGATACCAGAAGTCGTAGATTGGCCGTCGGCCGTTGTAGACTGAGCTCCGATTTCGGTACGGGGCTGACGCGCTTCTTCTTCATTTTCAGCTACCAAGTTCATAATAAAAAAATCCGCTCCGAGACTTTTTATTTTTTCTTTCAGCGAATCTTTTACGTCTCTTTCGTCGCCGTTTAAGAGATAAAGCTGTTTTTTAGCGGTGAGGAGTTGGAGTTCAATGACGATTTCTTCGCTCGCGAATTTTGTCGCAAGTTTGTCTTGGAGTAGTTCGGCCTTAAGAGCCTTTAAGACTTCAAGATTTTTTACGGCTTTTTTGTCTCCTACTCGAGCTTCTTTTTCTAAACTGCCAATCCTTTTTTCCACCGTTTCTAAATCTTTGATGAT
>CAYIIM010000008.1:0-30172 GCA_964363455.1 uncultured Candidatus Saccharibacteria bacterium | reverse complement strand
ATATGGTAGGGTGGACTCATTCTGTTGAACTAACTGACGAAGAACTCCGTCAGATGGCTGAAAAAGGAGTTGACCCGAAGGAATATGATGCCGCGCTGGGACTCCAAAGGTTTGACCGAAGGAGGATACTTAGCACTCCTGATTTACACCCCAACATCATCCTGCTGTTTGATGAGATTTTTCCTCGCTGAAATGCGAGGTCAAGAAGTACCGCCCCCGGTTGCGAAAGCGACCGGGGGTGTTTTTTTACTTTGGATTGAAATAAGCTGGTATATATTCTAGGATTGATGAATGCCCCACAGGAAATTGCTTAAAGTACAAAATATTTTCAAGCTATCTCTGGGTTGGGGGAATTAAGTAATAAACCACTTGGTAATGTTAGTGTAAATGTCGACAAAAAATATTTTATTTCCTACGGGATATGGCATCACCTATTAATAAGAAGGAAATCAAGCGCTTATCGGAGTTGGCGCGGATTGAGCTCACTCCAAAAGAGGAGGACCGATTACTTAAGGATTTGCAGGGTATTTTGGCGCACTTTGAAGAGCTCCAGAAGCTCGACACAACCGAGGTTCAGCCAATGACGGGGGGGACCCAACTTAAGAACACCTTTCGAAAGGACGAGGACAGGAATAACAAGTACGCGGGGGCGGGAGTAGAAGGATTCCCAGAAAACGAAAAGGGGTTTCTTAAAATACCTCCAGTATTTGAATAGTTGGGAGAAAATATAAGAAATGGATCTACTTAAAAACCTTACGATAAAATCTTTCCACGAAGGATTAATCGCGAAAAAGTTTTCGGCCGTTGAGGTGACGCGGGAATTTTTTAGTCACATTAAAGAGACGGATAAAAATATCGGAGCGTATTTGAGTTTAAACGAAGAAGGATCTATTAAAACCGCAGATAGGGTGGATGAAGCGGTGGCGCAGGGAGAAAAAATTCCACTGCTCGCGGGAGTGGCGCTGGCAGTGAAAGACAACATTATGATTAAGGCGCTCCCCGCCACCGCTGGATCGCGAAGTTTGGAAAGTTATGTGGCGAGTTATAGCGCGGGAGTGATCCAAAAATTGAAAAAAGAAATGGCGGTTTTTTTGGGAAAAACAAATTTGGATGAATTTGCAATGGGCTCTTCAACCGAAAATTCGGGATTTCATTTAACGCGCAATCCGCGGGACTTAGAAAGAGCGCCAGGCGGATCATCCGGCGGATCAGCGGCGGCAGTGGCATCCGATCAGGCGATCGCGGCCTTAGGATCGGACACCGGCGGGTCAGTGCGACAGCCAGCGGCTTTTTGCGGAGTGGTAGGACTTAAAACAACCTACGGATCGGTTTCGCGAAACGGATTAATCGCGATGGCTTCATCCCTGGATCAAATCGGACCGATCACAAAGACCGTGGAAGACGCGGCAATTCTTTTTAAAGCGATCACCGGAAAAGACGAGTACGACTCAACGAGCGCGGACACGGATTATGGCGAAGAAATTTTGAATTCGAATTTCGAGAAAGTGAAGACTTTACGCGTGGGAATTCCGGAAGAATATTTTCCAAAAGAATTGGATAGCGAAATTGGCAAGGCGGTGGAGAGAGTGATTGGCGACTTGAAGGGCGCGAAGATGACGTTCAAGAAAATTTCTTTGCCTCACAGTAAATACGCGCTCCCCTGCTACTACATTATTATGCCGGCGGAGGTGAGTTCAAACTTGGCGCGGTTTGATGGGATTCGATATTCTCGGATTGATGAAAAAAGATTGAAGGCGAAAAACCTGAAAGAAATTTACACGCATCAAAAAGGTGAAGGGTTTGGAACGGAAACAAAACGCCGAGTGATTTTGGGCACGTTTGTTTTGTCTTCGGGTTACTACGACGCATATTACCAAAAAGCCCAACAGGTCAGAACTTTGATTAAACAGGATTTTGATAAAGCTTTTAATGAGGTAGATGTGATTTTGACACCAGTGACGCCGACGTATCCATTTAAAATTGGGGAGAAAATTTCCGATCCGTATCAGATGTATCTTTCCGACATTTTTACCATCCCAGCCAACTTGGCAGGATTACCGGCGATTTCAATTCCGGTGAATGGTTGGAACAAAGGAGAGGGTTCGTTGCCAGTTGGATTTCAGTTAATTGGCAAGCATTTTCACGAAGCGGATATATTGGGAATCGGTAGGCTTTATGAGCAATTCGGTTACTAATTACGAATTATTTACTAAAATACTAATAAGCATAGGCTGAGGGGGGGGTAGAGTTGCGTCTCGTTTAAACTCGGGATAAGTGTTCCCTTGCCCCTCGTTGATCCGCCAGCTGGCGGACTCACTCCCTCCTTCGCTAAAGCTACGACGGGCAAGCGGGATACTGAAACGCTAGCCTCGAAGACTCGCTAAGCGTTTCTAGTTACCCCTCGCCTTGCTCCGGGATAGCAAAAACCTAAGCTCAAGATTCGCTAATGTTTTTGGTTATCCACAGGGAGGGGTTGGCGAGAAGTTAAGACCGGCTATAATTAAGTTAGCCTAAATCTTTGATTGCACCACAAGATTTTTTGACAATTTAGCATCTAGCATCAACCGGCCACTATACCGGCTGGTACCAATATTAGGGCTCATTCTTTCGAATGAGCCTGTTTTTTTATTTGGGGCGCGAGTTAATCGAGGGTTTTGAGTGAACCGAGAAATTTTTTGAGATGCTCGGTCAGACCAACAGAAACACGAAAGGATTTTTTATCAAGCAATTTCCAGATAATAACTTTTTGGTTTTTTTCGGTTTTGATGAGTTGGTGGATTATTTGGGGAGAGGCCTCAACTAAAACAAAGTTGCCGTCGGACTTAAAGGCATGGAAATTTTCTAGCTTATTAATTTCTTTAATAAACCAATCTCGATCGCGACAAATTTTCTGAGATATTTTTTTATAGAAAATTTTAGATTTTAAGGCGGCGATGCCGGCCTCTTCCAGGACGCGGCTGAAATTTAAAAAGCGGTGGTTGTAGCCAATCATCTTTTTGAAATTCTGGCCGCAAAAACCAAAACCGACGCGGAGGCCGGCGAGGCCGTAGAATTTTGAAAAAGTCCGAAGGAAGGCGACATTAGGATATTGGTTTAAAATTTTCCGAAAAATTTTCTCGTTTTTGTTTGGATAGAGACCAAAGTAAGTTTCGTCGATAAGAAAGTAGGAATTGCGGGGGGTAGCTTTAACAATTTTTTCAATGTCTTCAAAAGAAGTTTGGTGGCCGGTGGGATTATTGGGGGTGGTGATGATAACAATCTTGGGTCGGTATTTTTTTATTTTACTTAAACAATCATTAACGTCGGATTCAAAGGTATCACCTTTTTTGTTGAGTTTGAAGTGATGGATTTTGATTTTTTTGAAAGAGGCAAAAACATCAAAGTAAGCGAAGCAATTTTCGTTGGTTAAAATTGAATCTTTTTGGGGGCTGAGACCGCTAAAGAGATTCCGGATAAAATCTTCGATGCCGTAATAGAGGATAATTCGATCTTCGGCGATTTTAAACTGCCGAGAAATTTCTTCGCCGAGTCGAGATTGGTAGTAACCCTCAAGATACATAAAGGCGTGCTCTTTGGGGAAGTTTCGGATTGCCTTCATAACAGCCGGAGCGGGGCCATAAGGGTTTTCGTTGCGATTGAGTTTGAGAGGTTTTTTCATTGGTTCTGGGTTATATTTGTGGATATTATAATCCTTTTTACTTGATAATTATAGGTGGGTTTTTGAAGTTTGGGCGCTTTCATATATAGTTAGCTTTATGAAAATATTGGTTTCGGGGTCGATCGCCTATGACCGGATTATGGAGTATTCGGGAAAGTTTAGCGATCACATCAGACGCGAAAAAATCCATGTAATTAACTTAAGTTTTGTGGCGGATAGCTTTAAGGAACATTTTGGAGGGACAGCCGGAGATATTGCTTATGGTCTCGCGCTTTTAGGAGAACAGTCGGAAGTGTTAGCGGCAATAGGAAAAGACTTTCAGCCATACCGAGAAAGGTTGGAAAAATTGGGAGTGGGATTTAATTTTTCTAAAATAGCACCCGACCAACAAACAACGATGGCGAGTATTATGACCGACCATGCGGATAATCAAATCGCCGCGCTCTGCATCGGGGCGATGGCGTATCCGTGCGATTTGAAAGAGGATACTGTTCCGAGCGAAGCAATGGCCATAATTTCACCGGGAAATGCGGAGGATATGCGAAGATTGCCAGAGATTTATCGGAGGAAAAATATTCCTTTTATATTCGATCCGGGCCAACAGATCGGAGCTTTAAGCGCGGAGGATTTGCGAAACGGCATTCTAGGCGCCAAAATTCTGATTTCTAATGATTACGAGTTGGCTTTGCTGATGGAGAAAACGGGGTGGACGGAGAAAGACATTTTGTCTCGGGCGGAGATGATAATTACGACTTTAGGAGAAAAAGGATCACGGATCCAAGCTCGGGAAAAAGTTTTTGAGATTCCAGCCGCAAAAGTTGAGGCAGTGGTAGATCCAACGGGAGCGGGAGACGCGTATCGGGCGGGGTTAATTATGGGTTTGATAAAAAACTGGCCAATAGAAATCACGGGGCGATTCGCCGGAGTGATGGCGGCGTATGCAGTGGAAACCCACGGGACCCAAGAATACCAAACTAGTTTTGAAAAAGCGGGATTGAGGTATGAAGAGAATTTTGGCCCAGCACCGCAACTTCGATAAACGGACGAGTCAAAAAAGAAAGATCGAAGTTGGGGCACTGGGTGGGCTTGGATTTTTTGGCTAAAAACTTTAGAATTCTTCTTATGAATAACGACATCAAGGATATTGGGTTAGCGCCTAAGGGTAAGTCGAGGATTGAGTGGGCAGAAAACGATATGCCAGTTTTGGCGACAACGCGAGAAAAGTTTGAAAAAGAGCAGCCGTTTAAGGATGTGAGGATGTCACTTTGTATGCACGTGACGGCTGAGACGGCGAATTTGGCGCGGGTTTTGAAGGCGGGCGGAGCGGATGTTTTGCTTTGCGCCTCCAATCCCCTTTCGACTCAAGACGATGTGGCGGCGATTTTGGTTCAAGATTACGGCATTCAAGTTTACGCCAAACGAGGAGAGGATCGAGATACTTTTTTTTCGCATCTCCGAACTGCGATCGCTCATCACCCGCAGATCACGATGGACGATGGGGCGGATTTGGTTTCGACGATTCATAACGAATTTCCAGATCAACTTAAAGAACTTTGGGGGAGTTTGGAGGAAACCACGACTGGGGTAATTCGCTTACGATCAATGGCCAAAGACGGGGCTTTGAAGATTCCAGTGGTAGCGGTCAATGACGCGAAGACGAAAAACCTTTTTGATAATCGGTACGGGACGGGCCAGTCCACGCTCGATGGCATCATTCGAGCGACCGACGCTTTGATAGCGGGCAAGAATTTTGTGGTGGCAGGATATGGCTGGTGTGGGCGAGGTTTGGCACTTAGAGCGAGAGGCATGAGCGCGCAGGTGATAGTGACGGAGGTGGATCCGATCAAAGCGCTCGAGGCGGCGATGGATGGATTTCGCGTGATGCCAATGATTGAGGCGGCGGCGGTTGGCGAGATATTTTGCACGGTGACGGGAGACATTAATGTTTTAACTAAAGAACATTTCAAACGAATGAAAGATGGGGCGGTAGTTTGCAACTCGGGACATTTTGACGTAGAGGTGAATGTAAAAGATTTAGTGGAGATGGCGGAATCGGTCCGGAAAAATGTGCGGTCATCAGTGGATGAGTACACGATTAACGGCGCGAAAGGGAAGGCGAGAATTAACTTGATTGCGGAGGGCCGCTTGGTAAATCTCGCGGCGGCGGAGGGTCATCCGGCCTCCGTGATGGATATGAGTTTTTCAACTCAGGCGTTGGCGGCAGAGTGGATTTCAAAAAATCACACCACGCTCTCGCCTCGGGTTTACGAAGTAAGCGGAGAAATTGAAAATTACGTGGCGATTTTGAAGTTGAAATCGATGGGAATTGAGATTGATAAACTCACGGAAGAACAGGCGAAGTATTTATCATCTTGGCAACACGGGACGTAGAGATAGTATTTTTATTTTGAAAACGAAATGGCCAGGTAGCTTGTACTACCTGGCCATAGATTGATCTATGCTTGATTGGCTACACCGCCACTTTAGCCTCGACGAAAACCCCGTCCGCGCTCGTCGGGATTTCAGGATCGGTGTATGGAATGTCCGCCATCTGGCAAGCCACCTTGATGCCTCGTAGGAACTCGTTGAGTAGCTCTGGGGTGCTGAATGATTCTTTCCAGATAGTGCTTCCATTTTCCACGACCACATTAAACACGAAGGTTATCGGATCGAGGTTGATGTCAAACCTAACTATCGTGATCACCAGCGCCTTGGGTTTCGCCTTTTCCAATGAGACAAGATCCAAGCCTTCAACCCGAGAAGCCGGAAGTCCCTCGATGGGGTTGATGTAGAGAATGTTCAGACCAAATCTCACTCTCGGCCCCTTCTCCGGTATCTCTTCAAAAACAAAGGGCATCAGCAGGTTCGGAAAAACAACTTCTTTTTTGTCGGGGGCGTTTATCCACCTCCCGAAGCCTGGGTGGGGTGGCGCTTGGGATGTGGCCGCCCATTTGAGTTGGATGTGAACGAAATCCGCTCCATCAATTGTGACGCTTTCCACAGGACCGTGGAGTAATTCTCCTTCGGGACTTTGGAATTCACAGTAGGCCCTGAGGGTTGCGATCAACTACCTCTTCCCAGTCATGACGCTCAGCCATTGTTCCCTCTTTTCAGTTACGATCGTTATTTTTTACTACTTGAATCAAGCTTGGGTAAGCCGTTCTACTGGCCATTTTATATATCAACACCTACTTTTAGTCAAGGGGTTTATGATTTTTCCCCGAACGTTTTCCCTTTTCGAATCCGGTCACGGACAATATTGTAGCCCCTCATCTCTGCCATCCGCCAACTGGCGGGGGCGGATCGCTCAGGACGGAGAAAATCTAAAGCCCCGCCGATGGCGGGACACAGAATCGCTAAGGCTCGTAAACTCGCTAAGCGAGTTCTAGTGCGCGGGCGACCGGATTCGAACCGGCGGTCTCTACCGTGACAGGGTAGCGCTTTAAGCCACTAAGCTACGCCCGCAATAGAGTCAAATTTACACTTTATTGATCAATAAATCAAACTTTTACTGATTTATTTGCTGTGTATAAAAATAGCGGTTTTTTGTCAATTAAAATTATATAATAGAAGGAGTCCCTGATAGTAGAATTTCAAAAACCTAAAGGTTTAAAAAAGTTTGAAATTCACTACGGGGCAGGCGCAATAAAAATTATAAAAAGTCGTTGGGCAAAATTTAAATAATTAAAGATGGGGAAACAATTTTTGGGAAAATTAATTGTAGTCGGATTTGTGTTGGGAGTGATTATCGCCCCTTATGGGAGCGCTTTTGCTCAACAAGGAGAGATTTTGGAAAAGGCGGAGTGTTTTGATTTATTAAAACCATTTACCGTCGGGACGGAAATCAGTCCGGAGTTGGCGACGGGCCTGGCCGGAGCGCAGATGCGATTTTTTGTGACGGCTAAAAACCAGAATACTTTTCCGATTATTGACGGTGCGATTTATGTGAAAGTTTTCAAAAAGCAGGCGATAGCGGCAAATTCTCAAGCTAATGGTGATATCTTATTAGATCAATTTTTTGCAAAAGAAGGATTGAACCTAAAGGCGATGGAGTCGCGAAAGATGGATTTTCTTTGGACAGTGCCAGCAAGAGCGCCAGAGGGTGATTATATCGTTCAAACGTATTTTGTTGCCGGCGGAAAGAAATTTGATATCGACGGTTTGGTTTACACGGATACCGTTTCAAGCGGACGAACGACTTTGAAAATCCAGAGTGATTCGAAGACGCAGGTGATGATTGATAGGAATAATGTGAAGTTGAACAACGTTAAATCCAGCCCAATCGGCGAGAAAACTTTTAAAAAAGACGAGGCGGTGGTTTTTTCGGCGCCTTTAGTAAACGGAACGGCCGAAGCTCAGGAAGTGAAAGTGATTTATGAACTCTACAAATGGAACCAGCTCTTGCCCTCACAGAAAATAGATTCCAAAGAAGAGACGATGGTTTTAAAGGCGAAGGAGACAAAGACACTAACTTTCGAAGCGAAGGATTCAACCTATCCGGTTTATTATTTAGTGGTCAAGGCGCAGTGGAAGAGTTTGGCGACGATTGTGGATGTTAGGTTTATGCGGGCGGGAGTAGAATCTTTGAAATTGAACTTGCTAGGCGTGGGAGGATTTCCGATCAAGGATGTGGAGGGAAATAGCGTGTTTGCTTGCGCCCAGAATATTGGCAAAAAATCAGCGGTGGCGGGAAAGTTGGAGTTATCGATTTGGGATGGGTCGGATAAATCAATCAAGAAATATAGCTACTCGGGGGATTTTGAAAACTTCCCGATGGGGCTCAAGACTGGATTCGCAGTGCCGAAAGGATTTGAAAATTTCCGAGTGAAGGCGGTTTTGTATGACGCGGACGGAAAACAGGTAGACGAAGCGGAGTTGAAATATAGTTGCAACGAAATTGATCCAACGCTTTGCACTAAAGGAGATATAGCTATCTCTGATCCGGTAAAGCCGATGAATACAAAAACTTTGTTGCTTTATGGAGGGATCGCAGGAGCCATAATTATTATCGGGGCAGTGGTTTGGATAGTGATTAGAAGGAGGAAACAAGGACCGCCGCCGATGAGCGGGCCATCATCCCCCGCCCCAATGGAACCAATTAATTATGGAAATCAAGGCGACTCAACTCACGTCGAAGTTGGGCAAACCCAATAATGTAACCCCTCGTCGTCCCGCTAAACGGGACTCGCTCGGGATGATTTTAACCATAATCCAAGAGCTAAAGGAAATACATTATTTGAAATTAAAATCATGAAAAAAATATCTTTATTGGTTTTACTGGCGGGCGTGGTGATTTCGGCGGGAGTTTTAGCGGGTGTGGCGAAGGCGGATTTTACGGAAAGTTATACTAGCGGTCCGAAGGGGTGGGGTACAAATGAGTTGGATTACCCTGGATCAACAGAGGTTATTTTTCGAGCCTTAGGGATTTATATGAAACTGGATTACACAGCTAGAGCCGTAGTGGTTGGAACAGGACAAATTTTAAATCCAGGGGATAATGTTCAAATCGGATCGCAAATAGCCTTCTCGGCGTTGAATTTTCAAACTGGCAATACGCCTGATTTAACTTGGATGGGAAGAATAACCTACCGCTATAGCGGCGGAGCGGGAGATGATTCTGGAAGTAGAAATGTGGCTTGGAGAAACGGATATTATGGAGCGAGCGCGAGTTACACTGGTTGCAATTTAATTGATCTAGTTTACCCATGTGTAGCGGGAGATTGTCCCGCTTTAATTGATCAGTATGTTTACCCGTATATGGCTTATTACAGTAATGGCCGATACATAGGAGACCAAGCGCCTCAAGTGGATACGTCGGCGGCTCAAGCAAGTGGGATTTTAACAAATTGTTCAACGGCAAGCGGAACTAAGACTTGTACGGTGGCTAAAGCGGGAAGCATTGATGTCGGGATTGTCTATAAACCACTGAGAGTTAGCTTGGCGGGAACAAACCATGACGGCTCGCAATGCAAATTGAACTGGTACTATCCGAAAGCAGTGTCTAGTCCCGAGATAGATGAAATTTTGCCGCCAACAAAAACTATTTTGATTAATTTGATCGCACAAACGCCGCCACCAGCAATTCCAGTTTGTAACAATGCCTCACTTACCGTGAGAAAAGATTCGGTAGGGCAATCAACAACCTTGCCTTGTAGCGGAATAATTGATAGCCGAGCGATTGTGGCTCCGCCTCAACATGGAACTTTGAGTGTGATTAACCAAACCAATGGAACGGTGACATACACACCAACGGCGGGTTATGTGGGACCGGATTCTTTCACTTTTAAAGCAACCAATACTGGCGGAGATTCGAATATCGCAACGATGAGCGTGACGGTGGAGGCAGGGGCTCCCCAAGTAGAACCGCCAGTTTGTAATAATGCTTCGCTTACCGTACAGAACAATGTTAATTCGGACTCATTGGGAGAGTCGACGTCGCTTTCTTGTAGTGGCATAGTTGATAATCGAGCGATTGTGACGCAACCCCAACATGGAACTTTGAGCGTAATTGATCAAACCAATGGAACGGTAAGATATACAGCAACTGCCGGCACCACCTACACGGGACCGGATTCTTTCACTTTTAAAGCGACTAATACCGGAGGAGATTCGAACGTCGCAACGGTGAGTATCACAATTGAAGAGGGGGTGGTGATTCCAGTGCCGACCGCATCGCCATTAACCGCCACGGTTGATGTTGAACAAATATTTCAGGCGCAGTCAGCAGCTGTTACGGGCGGCGGGGATCAGTATAGATACTGGTTTAGTTTTATCTGGGGTAATGGAGTATATACTGCGAGTGAGTGGGTGCCAGCTGGGAGTCCGGCGACTAACCCATTTACATGGACATCAAGCGGTTCAAAAGTAATCGGGATAAGAACACAAGACAACGAGGGAAGGTTTTCAGAATGGAAAAATTATACCATTCAAGTATCTGTTCCTCCGCCGGCTTGTACTGAAGAAACAACTTTCTGGACAGGATGTTCGGCAAGCTGTGGGCCAGCAACCAGAAGACAGATAAGAATAGCACCAGATACTAACTGTTTCCCAGATGAAATAGGAACAGAGAACTGCAACTTACCAGCATGTGACTCGGATATTATCGAGGTGCCGGTGGGACCCTAAAATGGAATAAGGAATACGGAATTATGAATTAGGAATGAAGCGAGAATAAGAAATAAAAAATCCTCGCCGGCTAGCGGGGATTTTTTATTTGAGCCCCGCACTGAAACTGGCGTTTAGTGCGGGATTCCGCTCGGCTAAGGTCACTTTTTTAAGCCTCGCTTCAGTTTATTAAATTTACAAACTGTTCCTCGTTTAATATTTTTACTCCGAGCTTACTTGCCTTATCCAATTTCGAGCCGGGATCAGAGCCCGCCACTATGTAATCAGTTTTTTTGCTCACGGATTCCGAAATCTCACCGCCAAGAGATCGGATTTTTTCTTTGGCTTCGTCACGAGAAAGAGACGCCAAGCTACCAGTTAATACAAACACCTTCCCGGAAAGCTTGGAGGAGTATTGAGTATTGAGTATTGAGTATTGAGAGAGGAGAGAGACGCCGGCGGAGTCGAGTTTCTCTAGAAATTCAATATTTTTCTTTTCTTGAAACCATTTGTAAATACTTTCGGCGACTTTGGGACCGATATCTCGAATCTTTTGAAGCTCGTCTAGAGAAAATTCTTGAGCTATCTTCAAAAGATTCGGAATTTCCAATTTCCAATTTTTAATTTCCAAAAGCGATATGAGTTCTTTGGCGAGGATAAGAGAAGTTTCTTCGCCGATATGAAGAATGCCAAGAGAATAAATAAATCTTGATAGAGTGATGGTTTTTCGGCTTTCTATTTCTTTGATAATATTTTCGGCGGACTTTTCGCCAAATCTTTCTAAAACCTCAATATCCCCTTTCTTTAGGGTGAAGATGTCGGCGGCATCGGTTATGAGTCCTTCGTCTAAAAAGCGATCAATGATTTTAGGACCTAAGCCCTCAAGATTAAAAGCGCCTCGGGAGACGAAATGGTAGATGGATTCGCGGAGTTTGGCGGCGCAATTAGGGTTGGAGCATTTATAAGCCACGCTCCGCCGGCCGGCGGACAGGCTATCACGAACCACTGGCGAGCCGTCGATGGGACAGAACTTTGGCATTTGGAAGGCTTTTTCTTTGCCAGTGCGGAGATCTTTCAAGACGCTGGTGATTTTCGGGATAACATCGCCGGCGCGGGAGATGATAACGGTGTCCCCTACTTTCAAGCCTAACCGGTCAATTTCGTCGGCGTTATGGAGAGTAGCGTGAGTGATGGTGGTCCCGCCAACCGAAACGGGTTTCATCACGGCGACCGGAGTTAAGACGCCCGTCCGGCCGACTTGAACTTTGATTTCTAAAACCTGAGTGGTAGCTTCCCGAGGCGAGAATTTGTAAGCCATAGCACCCCGAGGAGCTTTTCCAATGATGCCGGCGGATTGGTAGGTTTGATTGTCGTTAATTGAGACGACCACGCCATCAATTTCATAAGGCAGTTTTTCACGATCTTTTTCCCATTTTTTTTGAAACTCAAAAATTTCTTCGAGGGATTTGGCGACGACACCATGAGGATTGGTTTTGAAGCCGAAAGTTTTTAACGCGTCGTACTCGGATTTTTTGGTGGGGTAATTTTTTAGCTCTTCTCTCGATTCGCCAACTATGTCATAAGCAAAAAAGTCGAGTTTTCTAGAAGCCGTAATTTTGGGATCAAGCTGACGGATGGCGCCGGCGGCAACGTTGCGGGGATTGGCGTAAATTTTCTCGCCTTCTTTTTCTTGTTCGCGATTAATCCGCGCAAATTCTTTTTTGGTTAGAAAAACCTCACCCCGAACCACTAGTGGTTCGGGAATTTCCAATTTCCAATTTTCAATTTCCAAACGCAATGGAATAGCGTCGATGGTTTTGATGTTTTGAGTGACGTCTTCGCCGATAACACCATCCCCTCTTGTTGAGGCTTGGACGAGAAGACCATTTTCATAAACCAATTCGATGGCGAGGCCGTCCATCTTGAGATCGCAGTAGAATTCATTTTTAAAACTTTTTTTGAGGTAGTTTTCGAGGCGAGAGAGCCAGTCGCGCATATCTTCTTCGCTAAAGGCGTCGTTGAGCGAAATCATCCGCGGTTCTCGATGGGTGACTTTTTTAAACTCTTTAAGGGGTAGCCCCCCAACGCGTTGAGTAGGAGAATCGAGGGTGACGAGGTCGGGAAACTTTTGTTCTAAGTCAAATAACTCCTTTTTTAAGGAATCGAGGGCGGATTCCGGGAGGGTGGACTGGTCTAAAACGTGATAGTTGTAGCGATGTCTGTTGATTCCCTCTCGGAGTTTTTCGATTCGAGTTTTGGCTTCGCTTTTATTCATTTGGAAACACTTTAACTTTTTTTCTAAAACAGAGCTAGGGACAAGAAACTAAGTTCTGAAGAGCAGCTTCAACGCCGGAGGAGTCCGCAACATTGTAGTAGTGATTAGGCGTACTAGCGATTTCGTTTTTGAGATAATCTTCAGCGGCTTGATCGTTTTGCCCAACATGAATCGTGATGATATCGATGGCATCTGGACCAACTGGCACAATAGCGCTGTTTTGATCAGGGGTATCAGCTTTGGCTTTTTGAGCCTCGGAAATGCCATAGCTATAAGGATCGGGATAACCGGGGGCACTGCCAGTCGTAGGCTTGCCATCAGTAACAATAACCATAAAATCTTTGGCGGATTTTCGATCTCTAAGTGAATCTAATTCGTTATGCGCGAACAAAATACCTTCGCCGAGATTGGTTTGACCAGAGGGGGTGGTAATGTATTGGACAGCAGTTTTCAGATCAGAAACTTGTACCTGTAAATTAGCATTTTTATACGCCGTTGATCCAAAGCTGACTATGCCGAGTTTAAAATCATAAGTTGGCGAAGAGAAAAGTTTATCTATAAAAGCATAGGCCGCAGATTCTATGTCACTAAAATTACCGAAAACACTGCCCGATCTATCAAGTACTAGCATGATGTCAGAAGCGGGACAATTTACGACCGCTCGAGAAGATTGAACGGTGACTAGGACGGCGCGTTTGGAGTTGCCAGACGTGCCAACGATTTTGACTTGGTTGGGATTACCAGTGACGGGAAAGATTTCGAAGCTGGAGCCATTTACAGCCCGGAGCTGTGTGTTGATTGAAGACGAAGCGACCAACGAGGGAGTGGGTTTTAACTTGCTGGTCCGCCACCACTCGGCGCCGGTCTCAGCGGCGAAGATGGCTTCGGCGGAGTTGGTGAAATCACCCGACTGGCGGATCTGGAAAAGCATCACTAGGCCGGTAATCAGCGCTATACTCAAAAGCGTGCCAGTTAAAACCAAAACCATTAGGAGCATCGATTGTCCTCGTCTGACGAGGACAATCGAGTGAAACTTGAAACGTGAAGCTTGAAACATTTTAAGAAAAATATTCATGAGTTAATTTCTGGCGCTCACCGTGGTTTGGAGGTTGATCACTCCTCCTTCGACACCGGGCTCGTCAGTTTGAATACCGATTTGGATAGTCACTCGGGTTGGATATTCGACAGGCAAAGAAGGAAATTCAAAAACGAGCTTAGAAATTTTAACGTTGCTGTCGATAATGAAATTAAAATTATTATCTTCTCCTCTTTCAATCCTTTCGCCATTAATTCTATAGGTTATTTTTTTCTTTAGGGGAGAAAGGCTGGTGGCTGGAAGATTATAAAATTCAATGCAGCCATTTGGGCATGAGGTAATCCCGAAGCCAACACGAAGTTCTCGCATCATTTGCTCGAGAGCGGAGGCAACGTTGGAGTTGGCGGCGGCGAGAGCGGCAGCCTGACGACTAGTTTTAATGCCCCGAACATATCCACCGATGGCGATGCTGGTTATAATCACGAAAACACTCATCGCGACGAGAAGTTCGATTAGGGTGTAGCCTGAGGATTTGAATAAGGAATTATGAATTATGAATTTTGCTTTTTTCATTTTATCTCCAATTAAAGAAGAAATCAGAAAGAAGAACGTTATCTTTGAAATTATTTTTACCAGCCCAATAAACAACCGAATTAACTCTTATGTATGAAGGTTGAACGGTGGTGTATATTATTCTGTAGAAACGAGTGTCTTGGCCAATAGTATAATTGTAACCCTTTCCATTTGGCGAAGGATCATACTTTAGAGGACGACGCTCATTAAAATTAAGAACGCGCCGGCCGGGATTGTAGTTGTCTACATCCAAACTAGGAGAGTCGGATTCAAGTAAATCGTCCCAGCTCACCTCAAAGTCTAGGTTATTTCCGTTGGAAAAATCATCAAAAAGAGCTCCTTTTCTGACGTTGGCGTCGCTTAGATTACGAACTATTTCAATACCTTCAGCGGCAAGGTAGGTGGCGATATTTCTGTCAGAAACCGTGGCAGAGGTGCCGAGGGATTGATTGAGGAGGGTAATCACGGCCAAGTAACCGAGGGTGAGGGCGCCAAGAGCGACCATAGCTTCAACCATTACTTGCCCTCTTTTTTCTTGAAATTTGAAGCTTGAAACTTGAAACATTTTATAAAGTAAGTTGGCCGTTAGTTTTGACAATAATTTCTCTTTGGAGGGATTGATCAGGGGTTTCAAGATAGATTGTAAGATCTTGAAAAAGGGCCGGCGTATTCTCGTCTTCAAAAAGAAGAGTGGTGAGGTTTGGGGGGATGAATAATAAGTATCCTAGTTTATTAACACTTTGTCCGAAGTTAACACCTGAGGGCAGGGTAAAGTTTTCAAAAAGTTTAAATGGAGGATCGGGCTGATTTTGGTCGGTATCAAGACTCGCCAAGCTCGCAATACCAGAACAACCAACTAGATTGTATTGAAATATAAAGTATTCCCCTTTGGTGTAATCGATACCGAAGCCGTAGGCGCAAGGAGGAGGGAGGGAGACGGGCTTGGTGTAGCCGGCGAGAGTTAGAGATTTGGCCCGAGAAATCGTTTGGGCGATTTTGGCTTTTTCTACATTTAACAAAATTTGATTGCGGCTTTGCTTGCTGTAGCCGACCGCGACGCCAGTTAAAACAGCCATAATACCCACGACGACGAGAAGTTCGATGAGGGTCATGCCCTTGATCGTGAACCTTGAATCTTGAAACTTGAAACGCGGAAAAGAAGACATTTATTTTATATTTCTTATTATACCCCAAAGCATGGCTCCGATCTTTTCAGATAGCTCCTTTAATGCTTGGTATTCTTCTTTTGGGATATATTTTTCGTCAAAAGAAAATTCGATAAGGTATTTAGATTCTTGTAAAGAGCCGTAGGAAATTTCTATAAAATTTTTGTGAACTTTACTTTTTATTCTCGCATAGCCTTCTATATAGTTTAGCATCACTGACATCGAAGATCTTCGCAGCTGAGAAGTAATTCCATATAGTTCTTCTTTGGGAAAATATCTTGTTGCTTTGTAAACCAAGTGGATATATTCGTTAATTTTACTTCTCAAATCAATGTGAAAAGTTGAATCCATTAAGCTTAGTATAGCAGTTTGAGATTCAAGATTCACGCTTCAAGATACAAGAGATTAGCCTCGGAAAAGATCGAAGTAAATTTTAAGGATTTTTTCGCCAAAGAAGAAAACAGTGAGGGCGGAGAGAGCGATAAAGGGGCCGAAAGGGAGGAGGCTTTTCAATCCGCGTTTTCCAAGAGCAAGCGATGGCAAGCTGGCAAGAGAACCAACCAGAAAAGAAAAGAAGGTGATGAAAATAATGTCCGGCCAGCCAAAAACGGCGCCTAAGGCGGCGGAGAGTTTTAGATCGCCCATACCCATCCCCCGCCCGCGGGTGACGAAGATAAGAATTCCATAAAAAATTATTCCAAAAAGAAATCCGATGAGGTGATTGACTAAGACATTATTTTGAAAGCCAAAAAGGAGGGCGTAAGCGCCAGTAAAAGAGTGGTTAGCAATGGTGATACCAGAAGGAATTAAAAATGCGAGGGCGACACCGATGATAATTAAAAAAATATTGGCTTCGTCGGGAATGATCTTGAGGCGGATGTCGATCAGAGAGATTAATAGAAGAGTGAGGAAGACGAGGATGTAGCCAATAGCCAATAGCCAATAATTAAGAGAGGAAAGAGAGAGGAGTTGGATGGCGGGGAGATGAGAGAGGAAATAGGGAACGGAAACAAAAATAAGGCCGGAGATAATTTCGACGATTGGGTAACTAAAACCTATTTTGTGGCGGCAAATTCGGCAACGACCGCGCAAAAAGATGAAGCTTAATAAA
Organism: uncultured Candidatus Saccharibacteria bacterium; assembly: GCA_964363455.1. Classification (GTDB taxonomy): domain Bacteria; phylum Patescibacteriota; class Minisyncoccia; order UBA6257; family 2-01-FULL-56-20; genus VMFW01. The sequence continues at coordinate 13,249 of CAYIIM010000008.1, read as the reverse complement.
GGAACAAGCTCGACTGGTTCGAGCTTGTGTCCGCACTTTGGGCAGGCGGAACGCCCACCCAAAGTGCTCTGCTTCAGAATAAACTTATCGGGATCGTAGCGATCGGCGATAACTTTGATAAAACTACCAAAGGCCGAGCCGAATACGAAGAGCCAGAATGAAGTCATGAAACTTGAATCTTGAAACGTGAAACTAAAAGCCAACTAGAGTTGGACGCAGTAGTTTTGACCAGAGCAGTCAAACGTTGCATCAAAGTCTACGATTTCAACACTGTTATTGAGAAGCTTACTGCCTACTTCTTCTAATAAGGCTCTCAACACATAAGAAGTGCCGCCAGTACTTGCTGCGTAGCTGTAAATTTTAGATGTTGCTGTGTCATTCACTGGATCTTCAGGAAGATTAGAAATACCTAGATTAGCAGTAGCTCCAACGAGCTCTCCTCTTAAAGCTGTCCAGGTAGTTACTTCAGGATATTTACTGTTTTTGTTGTAGTACAGTTCCAAACCGTTCTGGACCTGGCGAAGATCAGCGGCGCGCCGAGAATCCCGAGCTTGAGGACCGGTGCCCCTTAAACCAACCAAAACCACACCAGCTAAGATACCGATAATAGCCACGACTACCAAGATTTCGATAAGGGTAAAACCCTTTCTATCTAACTTTTTCATTTTATTTTTTATCTATTTTTTACAAGCAATATCTCTACCTACCCTTATTAAATTCAATTAAATTCTAACGGGGCAGGCCTTTTTGCTTGTTAATTATTACGACCTTTCAGAATAGTTTTCGCGAATAATGCTAATCAAAGAGGCAATAACGCGAATATCACCTTTGATTCATTATAACAGAAATAAGGATTAAGAAATCCACAGACTCTTACCCGCCGAAGGTGGAAGTGAGGCGGTAAAGCGGAACCAAGACGGCACCGAAAAGGAGACCGACCATTAATCCAATCACAATCATTAAAACCGGCTGGATTAAGTCCACGATGTTGTTAATGACCGAATCTGCTTCGCGGTTGTAAAAATTGGAGATTCTCGTAAAAATCGTATCTAACTGACCGGTCTGCTCCCCTACTACGATCATCTGAGGCACAAGCGCGGGGAAAAAATCAGGATGCTTCATAATGGCTTCAGAAAGAGGCATACCTTGTCGGACATCTTGGGAAATTTCTCGAAAGAGATCTTGATAAACCACGTTATCAATTGTTTGACCAATGATTTCGACGGACTGCGCCACGGGCACACCACCTTTTAAAAGAATCGAAGCGGCGTTGGCAAAACGAGTCATCGTGACCGGGCCGTAAACTTTGCCAATTAAAGGACCACGAATTTTGAATTCATCAATGAGCGCCCGGCCTTCAGCGCTTTTAACATAATCCGCGACAATCACAACGGTCACAAAAAAAGCCATCAAGAAGAGAAGCCACCATTTGGCAAAAAAGTCGCCGGAGCCGATGAGAATACGAGTCGTGAAGGGAAGCTCGACGCTTGAAGTTTCAAAAATTGGTTTTAGTTGCGGGAAAACGACCGTCAAAAGAATAGCCGCTACGACTCCGAAAAGGCTAATGACGATGGCAGGGTAGATCATTGCGGAGCGAGTTTTGCTAACCAGAACCGCTTCTTTTTCGGTGTAGTCGGCTAAGAAGCCAACGACTTCATTTAAATTGCCGGTGACCTCTGCCGTCCGTACCATACTGATGAAAAAATTAGAAAAGATAGCTTTTTGTCTTTCTAGCGCTTGGGAGAAAGAAAGGCCGGCGTCGATGTCTTCGCCAATTTGATAGACGGCTTCTTTTAAAGTCGGCTGATGAGTTTGTTCATATAAAATTTTGAGAGCGTTGTTGATGGGCAGACGAGCCTCAAGAAGAATCGCGAGTTGGCGAGTCAAAATCACCATTTCTTTCCGGCTCACCCGGCCAAAGTAACTCGAAAAGCGATCGAGCATGCTTTCCCTGTCAGCAGAGACGATACTTAAAATGAAGAGGTTGTGGGCGGCTAAAATATCTACCGCGGAGTCTTTGCTTACGGCGTCCACAAAACCCACTTGGAGCTCTCCTTCTTTATTTCTGGCTTGATACTTATATTTCATGTATCGATACGAATATACTAATCTACTAATGATACCAATTTATGCAAACTTTGTTTTAGCGGAGGTATCTATTTTAATTACTCTAATTGGTTTTAAATACCTATTCCTAAAATTAACTAGAAGTGCAAGTTTTTTATCTAAAGACTGAAGGTATTTTTGTGTTTGATAAAAATCCTCTTTTAGAATCAACCTTTTAGATTTTGCTTCAATAATAATTTGATCATCAATCAAGAAATCTATTATGTTGCCAGCGTTGCCAGTTCTATACTCTCTTTCATGAGAAATTTTTGCTTCTTTTAGCTTTTCCTCTAGTAGATCACAATATTGCTTTTCCCTAGCAAATCTGCCAAGTAAGTTATGAATATCAAAACAGATGCCGTTTAATATATAGGAAAGTTCGGGATAAATGAGTTTGCTGTTTGTATTCGTATAATTAGCACTCATTAGTATATTTGCATCGATACCCTCTCCCTAGATTCTTTCAAGTAGAATATGGAGTTCGGCGGGGTTCAAAGAATAAAGTTCGGCAGTTTCGATAGAGATTTCTTTGTCTTTCACGAGCTTGGCGAGACAACGATTCAAGCTCAACATTCCCTCTTGAAGAGAAGTTTCGATGACAAGGTCAACTTGATAAACTTTTTTCTCGCGGATCAAGTTCCGGATCGCCGGGTTCATAATCATGATTTCATAAGCGGGGACGCGGCCACCACCGAGCCGGGGTAAGAGACGCAAAGAGATAACGGCGATGAGCGTGGCGGCTAGCTGGGAGATAACCTGACCTTGTTGTTCGGGTGGGAAGGAGTCGATGATACGGTCGATCGTTTGAGCGGCGGAATTAGTATGAAGAGTTGAAAAAACCAAGTGGCCGGTTTCGGCGGAGGTCATGGAGGTGGCGATGGATTCGGCGTCGCGCATTTCCCCGATCATAACCACGTCGGGATCTTGGCGAAGGATGGTGCGCAGTCCAGAAGCAAAGTCTTTGGTGTCGCCGCCGACTTCACGCTGAGAAACAATAGATCGGTCTTGGGTGAAAAGATATTCAATTGGGTCTTCTATAGTAATAATGTGTTCGGTTCGGGTATGATTGACTTCATCAAGGAGAGCGGCGAGAGCGGTGGATTTACCATGACCGGCGGGGCCGACGACGAGAACGAAACCCTGAGAAAGCTTGGCGAGATCGTGGAGGATCGGCGGGAGTTTGAGCTCTTCGATGGTGCGAATGCGGGATGGGATCAAACGGAGAGCGGCAGAATGAAAACCTCTTTGCATATAGGCATTAACGCGAAAGCGGGCCTTGTCTTCTAAGTCATAAGCAAAGTCGACTTGTTTGTCGGCTTTGAAACGGGCTTTTTGGTCGTCGGTTAACATCGCCATAACCAACCCTTGGGCCATATCGGGAGTGACGATGGCTTCTTTTTGAAGAGAAACCAGCGAGCCGTCCACGCGAAGAGAAGGCCGCCGGCCGACAGCGATGTGAAGGTCGGAGGCGTTTTGCTTAGCAGTGGTGATTAAAAGTTCGTTAAGTTTGTCTTTGTAATTTTCCATAATAAAAAGTTTAAAATTAAAATATCAAAGTGAAAAATTTTGGTACGCCTTTGGCGTTTTTATTAGACTATGTGAATTATAGCACATGGTTACCCCCACACTAGAACGAGAAAGCGTCGCCACGACTTCTGAGAATTTTCCTCGCTCTAGTGTGGGAGCTTACTCTTCAGTTTCGCGGAGGACTTCCTCGACCGAAAGCAGGCCGTCGAGGGCTTTCATAATGCCGTCTTGGCGGAGGGTGATCATATTTTGCCGACGCGCTTCAACCAAGATTTTTTCGGAGGTGGGGCTAGAGTTTATGATAGTTTCAAGCTCAGAAGTCATTTCCAAAACTTCCATAGTGACGGAGCGGCCGACAAATCCCCTCTTGCCACATTTGTCGCAACCGGGGGCGCGATAAATTTTATACGGCTCTTTGTATTTGCTGACGATTTCCGCCGGAACGCTTTTTAGAGCATCGCTGATTTCTTTAGCAATGGGAGTGGGCGGATCGATTTGAGTTTTACAATTATTACAAAGGAGAGAAACTAAACGCTGGGAAATCATTAAATTAAGAGCGGAAGGAAGAAGGAAAGGCTCAACTTTCATATCGATCAAACGCGGGATAACGCCGATGGCGTTGTTGGTGTGGAGGGTGGATAAAACAATGTGACCAGTTAGCGCGGCGTGAACGGCCAAGCCCGCGGTTTCATCATCGCGGATTTCACCAACCATAATAATATCTGGGTCTTGGCGGAGAATTTGACGGAGGCCGGAGGCGAAGTCGTAACCGATTTCGGGGCGGACTTGGGATTGATTGATGCCGGAGACAAAATATTCCACTGGATCTTCGAGACTCACAATATTTACGCCTTCGGAGTTTAATCTTTGAAGAAGCGAATAAAGTGTAGTGGATTTACCAGAGCCAGTCGGACCGCTGATCAGAATCATTCCGAAAGGTTTTTCTAATCCGCGGTTAATAATTTCTAAGTTGCGGCCAACTAACCCGATTTGGTCAAAGTTTTTTAAACCGACGGATTGGTCTAAAATACGGAGCGCCACTTTTTCGCCGAGCGGAGTTGGGAAAGTAGCAACACGAAAGTCGATCTCGCGGCCCGCGATGCGGCTCCGGAAACGGCCGTCTTGGGGAATGCGAGTTTCATCGATTTTTAAATTAGAGATAACTTTCACGCGAGAAACAACCGAAGAGGAAATTTCGGCGGGCAGGCTAGCGGTTTCGCGGAGAATGCCGTCGATACGAAAACGGATGCGCAAATATTTTTCTTGGGGTTCAATGTGGACGTCGGAGGCTTCCATTTCAACTGCTTCCTTTAGGGTTTGGGCGACGATGCGGATGATGGGAGCTTCTTCAATGCCGGACTTCCCTCTTTCTTCGAGGCTGATGATTTTGCGAGCCCCTTCATCACCTCCTAAATTTAATGACTTGATAGCGGCCTGAATTTCGCTCTTGTAAGGAGAATATTTTCGAAGGACGCCTTGCCAATCGCCATAGGAAATAAGGTAGATTCCCAAATTAAGGCGGCCGCGGCGGGCAATAAACTTGAGCGCGTCCTGAGCTTTTTGGTCGTCGGGATTGACCATGCCGACCACAAAGACATCGTTTTCTTGGGCTAGTGGAGCGACGGCATAAGTGCGGACGGTTTCTTCGGGAATGAGTTTTAAAACTTCCTCCGGCAGTTCCTCAGCTTTAAATCTTTGAAGGGGAACGCCAAGAGCCTGGCTTTTTATTTCGGCGAGTTTAATGTCGTCGACGATGCGGCGATTATAAATAATGTCTTCGACGGATTGACCGGAGAGGAGGGCTTCTTTTTTTAGTTTTGTGACGGCCGTTTCGTCGAGGAGGCCACTTTTTTTAATTTCAGCGAGTAATTTTTCGTCAGTCATGCCAGTTTTACTTGCGAAGACAAGCTGATTTTATCAGCGCTGTTTGAGCAACTGATAAAACTGAGCACCCAGCCGTACTTTTCAGCACTGCGGAGTTCGACTTGATGATGTTTGGAAATTTTTTAATCATTTTGTTGTTTGGATGAAGTTATTATGAAAAGTACGGCTGGGTAAAGGTTTTCTTGATAAATTTTTGTATGTTCATTTAAAAATTTCTCAAGAAAACCTTTTAAAGAGGAAGGAAAGGATTGACTCGGCCAACTTTGGCGGCGGTCGGATAAGTAGGATCAGTAACTAAAGATTTAAAAATGGGATTTTCTTCAATTTCTTTTGGTTCGATTCTTTTGGCGGTAATTTGGTTGATGTTTTCAAAGTTGGCCGGAATGACGACATCGACGATTTCAGCTTTTTTAAAGAAAATGTAGTAAGCGGCAAAACCAATGACGCCGATTAAAATCACCCAGGTTAGAAGCCCGAGGAATCCTCCCCCATTTTTCTTTTCTTCTTCAACGATGATAGCCATAAAATTATTATTTAGAATTTAATATATAGAATTTAAGAGAGGAGGAATCGGGTTTTAGGTTAAAGGCTGTGAAACTCATAGGGTTATTCTTCGCCTTGATAATAAGTGACGACTTTGACTTGGTAGTTGAAAAGATCTAATGGAACTTTGGTGCCGCTTGCAGCCGGATTTAGACTCACGCTTTCGACATCGAAGATGCGGATGTTGGTTTCTACTTTATCGATGAAATTTTTAAGTTGAGAATAAGAACCGATCAAACTCAGGTCAAAAGAGATAGTGTGGATTGGTCTTTCGAGCGAAGTACCGTTGGCTCTGGCGCCGCCGGAACTGCGAGAAACTTGGCTGCCGGATTCTGAAACATTGACGCTTGTAAGCGTGAGTTTGGCGATATCAACCGCAAGGCTGTGGATTTGGGCGAGGGCACTAGAGAGATTGGGTGAGGTTGGGAAATGAAGGGAGACGGTCTCATTAAAGTCGGTGTCGCTTTTATGCTCCTCAATCAAAGTGGCAACGTCTTGGATGGCTTGCTTTTTATTTTCAAGTTCTAAGTCGAAAGTATATTTTTGATTGCGGATTTCTTGAATTTCTTCGTAAGCGGGACGAGTGAAGCTGACGAAAATAATAAAGGCGGCGACCATGAGGCCGAGTCCTAGGACTAAACTAAGCAATCTTTTAGCAGAGTGTTTCATGGATTTTCAGATGAATCTTCAGCGATAGGAACTTGAAATTGAGTTAGGAAACTCGGGGAAAGGGCGAGGTCAAGATTGTATTGCCAAATATTCGCCTTGGAGGAAATATTGGAGACTTCAACTTTTAAAACTTGATCTTTTAAAGTTTCGAAGGCGAGAATTTGTTCAGCCATATCGGTGAAAGTTTTAGAGGTTGCGGAAAGCGAGAGAGCGTTGCCCTTTCGATCGAAACGGAAATTGGAGAAAGAGGTGTTGATTTGGGTGTTGGTTTCAAGCCAAGGAAAAGTCGGCGAAAGGTTGACGTGACTCGCGAGTAAGGATTTTAAATTTAAAAGCTGGGAGTAAAAATTAATAAGCTTGATCTGATCATCAAGAGGAATCTGTTCACTAAATTCAGCGATTTGATCCTTGGATTCATTAATGCTTTTTTCCAGGTAGGCTTTGTAGCCGAAACTCAAACCGACATAAGAGGCGGCACTTAGTAGAAATAGAAGAGTGGAGAGAAGGAGAAGTTGTCTCAAACTACCGGGCGTCCGCGAGGGCGCTTGAGAGAGACGGTCGGTGACTTTTTGAGGGAAGGCCATTTATAAAATTATTCTAATTTCTAATTATTCTAATCAAACCCTAATCATCAAAAACAGTAGTAGTAAGTGGAATCAGGCTAGGTCTTTGATGGTGAGGCCGATGGCAACGCTTAAAAGGGGGTTGAGTTCTCCGATGAGTGGTTCAATCACGCCGGGATACTCCATTTTTAAAATCGGCGCGGCTTTCACAACTGGGAAAGAAAACTCTTTTTCGAAATATTTTTCGACACCGAGGAGGTTAGCGCCGCCGCCAGCGACAATCAAGCGCTCGGTGGCGTGATCAACCAAAAACTGGCTTTTGTAGTTAAACTGCGCCTTCTTAATCTCACTAATTATAACATCTAAAAAGGGCAGCATTATTGTGGATAATTCGTAATTTGGGCCAGTATTGATGATACCGTGCTCTTTTTTAAGCTCTTCGGCTCGCAAGGGATTGATGTTTAAACTACCGGCGAGGGCTTGGGTCAGGGACGAACCGCCATAATCACTTTGGTTGGAAAACTTTAACTGACCTTTATCGAAAAAGGCGATGTTGGTCGAGTGGCTACCTATATCAACGACGATAGTGGGGGTTTGGTCATTACCAACTGTGGCGCGGCCGAGACTTAAACTTTCGATTTCTAGCAGGCGAAGATTGAGGCCGGCTTTTTTGAAGATGTATTGATATTTCTTGATGAGTTCTTGAGGAACGGAGATCATCAAAACCTGCTGAAACTTAGTCCCCTTTTCGTCTTCCCGCTCGCCGACTTTGATCCAATCGAGGGCGACTTCGGAGATCGGCAAGGGAACATATTGGCGGGCTTGATAGGTTAAACTTTTTTCCAAGTCGCCTTGGGACATTTCGGGGAACTCAAAGACGCTCGTGAAAACCGAAAAAATTGGTAAAGAGGCGGTGGCTTCGGCGGTCGTTGGTTTCATTTTTTCTAAAACCATTTTCAGAAGATCAACGGCGTTTTCGGCAAAGAGCTTCATGCTTGAAGTTTGGAGGACGTCGTTGGTGCGTAAAAGATAACCACTCGATTGGAGGATGCCGTAGTTGATTAAGGCGGGAGCTTGCTTACCTTGTTTGACTTCAACAACTTTAATAGAAGTGGTGCCGATATCGACGCCAAGATAAGAAGGGAAAACTTTTTGTTTTAAGGATTTGAAGAGACCCAACATCTCTTTTATTATAGCTTAATTAGGGGTTAAATAATAAAGACAAAACATGGACTCTTTTGTAAAAAACTGGCTCTTTCCAATTCAGTGCGTGGGTTGCGGAAAGGAGGATCAAAAAGAACTTTTGTGCGACGAATGTTTTTCGAAAATTCATTTGAATCAGACACTTTTTTGCGGTCAGTGCCGGGCGCGCTTGCCGGAGGCGAAAAAAATTTGCCACAAAGATTTTCCGTATCTTTTGGGAATGGCGGCGGATTATGATGATAAACGAATGCGGGATTTGATTACGGGTTTGAAGTTTAAATTTTGGCGAGAGGCGGAAAAGCCACTGGGAAAAATTTTAACCACTTACACAAAAGGACTGGGGATGAATTGGAAGGATAGAATTTTTATTCCAATTCCGCTCAGTAAACAAAGAGAAAGAGAGCGAGGATTTAATCAGTCGGAGATGTTGGCTCGAACTTTGGCGAGGGTTTTGAGCGGACGATTTGATAATGAAGGATTAGTGAGAATAAAAAACACCAAGCCTCAAAGCGAGATGGATTTTGAAAAAAGGCATGAAAATATCCAAGGCGTTTTTGCGGTTAAAAATCCCGAGATTTTTAGAAATCAAAAAGTGGTTCTGGTCGACGATGTCGTGACCTCCGGCGCCACTTTTCATGAAGCGGCGAGTGTATTGAAGGAAGCAGGAGCGAAAAATATTGTGGCGTTGGCGGTAGCTGGCGCTTAGATGACATTCTGCTAAAATTAAGCCATGCAAGGAAAACAAATTGCTTGGCGGGCGCCGGAGTTTGAGTACCATGAAAAAACGGCCGCTTGGTACTGGACGACCGTGCTGATTGCCCTTATAATCTTAGCCTTCGCTCTTTGGCAACAAAACTTTCTTTTTGCGGTTTTTGTGATTATCGCCGAGGTGCTTTTGGTCATCTGGGCGGAAAAAAAACCGGAGGTGGTGGAATTTGTGGTGGGCGAGAAAAGCATCCAAATCGGTGGTAAACGGAATTACTCCTACAGTGAACTCGAACACTACGCCGTAGATGAAGAAAGCGACCCGGACTTCACGCGAATTATTTTTAAATCCAAGCACCGGACGAGAGTGAAGCTCGACATGATCATCCCGAAGGCGTTGGCGGACGAGGTGTTGGATTTTTTAGTGGAGGAGGCGCCGGGTTTGCTGGAGGTAGATTTTGAAGTGAATTTCTTAGACGCGCTCGAAAGATTTTTGAAGTTTTAGGGAGTAATCGCTAATAACGTCCCGATTTTACCGAGGATTCTCGGCAAAGCCGGAACAAATTTGGGATTAATAACACGAATGTTTTTAAAAGGTAGTTAAGTTGCGGACGGTTATATTAGAATGTGAGATCTGTCCCCGTAGCTCAATGGATCGAGTGTAGCCCTGCGAAGGCTGAGATCCAGGTTCGATTCCTGGCGGGGACACAGACTTGAAAGTGGCGCATGAAACATGTAGCATGTAACACGTATCAAAAGTAAGAAGCGGGTATCGTACCCCGATACTAGAAATTTCGAAAACTAAAGATTTAGGAAAGTCGAAATTTCAGTACGGGGCGAGATTGCTAAAATCTTGGATAGCCTTGCCAAACCGCATTATTTCGGAATAATTAGTTTGTTCTGCGGGTATCGTATAATGGTAATATGCAACCTTGCCAAGGTTGAGTCGGGGGTCCGATTCCCCCTACCCGCTCCAGTGGAAATAAACTTAAAGTTCTTTTTTGCGATCGTTTCTGTTTTGATCTGGGTTGTTGGAGCAGTTCCTCCGTACATTAGGGATATAATTAATAATAAGACAAAGCCCCATGCCTATACTTGGCTCATTTGGAGCATCACCCAAGGAACAGCTACGGCGGTATTATGGATTGGCAAGGGTGGGTGGGCAACGATTTCTCTGCTGATAGGAGCAATTTTCGCGTTACTAGTTTTTCTGCTTTCACTCAAGTACGGAACCCGAAATATAACGAAGGGGGATACAATCGTTTTGATTAGCTCTCTTCTTGCAATTTTTGTTTGGTGGCAACTAGATAGTCCATTGATAGCGGTTTTTATGGTATCAATCATTGATGTCTTGGGGTATTGGCCAAGTTTTAGAAAGACATACGAGGAGCCCTGGACTGAAACGCCGGTTTCTTGGGCTATTTTTTCTATAGCGAATGTTTTCAACATACTTGCCCTTAGTGAGTATAATCTTCTGACACTCCCTTATATTATCGCTATCACCATCGCGAATCTTGTCCTATTTGTTATTTGTCTAACGAGAAGAAGGGTTGTTACTCGAGTGATTTAAATATTTTTTGACTAAATCCTAGAAAAGTCCTATAATTGGGGAAATTTGATGAAAAGCCCTTAAAAAGGGCCATTTTATCAGTAACCAAACGTATATATTACCGTTACCTATGCTAGACGGCGAAAAATCGATAATTGAAGATGCTGTCGGGGGTGAGGCCTCCGCTTTTGGTGCTCTTTATGACCATTATCAACCGATGATTTATCGGTTTGTGCTGGTCAAAGTGGGTCATCGTGAGGAAGCAGAGGACCTCACCCACCAAGTCTTTTTAAGCGCTTGGCAGAATATTCACGGCTACAAAGACATGGGATTTCCCTTTTCGAGCTGGCTTTACAAGATTGCTCGAAACGCGGTGGTAGATTTTTACCGATCTAACAAGGAGGCGACTTCGATCGAACAGGTTAATCCAGAATTTTTTGCGGTTCCGGCGGCGATGCAGCTGGGAATGGATAAGATTTTTGAGATTGATAAGGTTCGGCAGGCCATCAAGAATTTAGATCCGATTTATCAAGATGTAATTATGATGAGATTTGTGGAAGACTTGCCGATCAGAGAAGTGGCGCAGGCTTTAGACAAATCCGAAGGAGCGATTAAACTTATCCAACACCGAGCAATGAAGAAGTTAAAGGAAATATTGATTTAAAAAATGGAGCTAGAAAAAATCTTAAAAGAATTTAAAAATATTGAACCGAGAGCGGAATTTTCCAAAATTTCCCGCGCGACGATTTTGGCGACCACGAGAACGCCGAAGAAAACTTGGGCGCAGATTTTGTGGCCGAGTTTGCGATTTAGTTCGGGCGCTTTGATTACCGGATTTTTAATCGTGATTATTGTCGGCGCTTTTTCGACCGGCATCAATTCAAGAGTCCCGCTCGCAAGTTTGGATCCGATAACTTTGAAGGCGGAAGCGGAAGCAATTGATATTCAGATTCAACTCACTGCCCTAGGCTATGACAATCCCCTTCAAGTGATAAACGACACATCAACTCCAAGCGGAGTTTCAATTAAGAAGGTGGCAAAAATTATCCCGACTGAAATAAAAACAGAGGAAGGAAAGGAAACGACAGTGATTGAAACGGAGCCGGTGATTACAATCGAAGAAGCTTTGGAAGTTTTGGTTAAATAAAATTCAGTGATTAAAAAATTAATTAGTTTTAGTTTTCTGACCACGACCCTTTTATTGGGTAGTTTTTTTCTTGGGGATACATCTAAGACTCGGGCGATCGAAGAGGCGGAAGCGCAAGTTTTCTGCGGATTTAATGAGAAGCTAGCTGAGTTAATTAAAGTTCAGACGGACAAAGAAGCGGATTCTCTTCAGAAGATAAAAAATGAGTTGGTGGTCAGAAAAGAGCTGTTGAATTTAATTATTGATTGCTCGGTCAAAGAAGCCGAGCTTTTGAAAACTAAGTTAGAATCCGTAAAAATCGATGACAAGGAGGTGGCGGAGGTAAAAGAAAAGACTTTGTCGGAGATTGATCGAGCGATTGATTATTACGAAGACCAAACCCTCGGCATCAAAGATTTGGGCCTTCAGGGAAGTAAACTTTTAGCAAAAAAGATTTTAGATTGGCGATCGAGCAACTACAGCGTTTTGGTGGGCCAGACAGTGAACATCATTACGTGGAACAACGCGGAAGATTTTCTTTCGGTGGCGGATCAGCGATTCTTGGATGTGTCGTTAGGAGTCTCGGGGATCAAAGAAGAGAGTGAAGAGGTGAGCAAAGTTTTAGACGAAGCAAAAGAAAGCTTGGAAAATGCCAGAATTTTGATTGCCAGTTCGAAAAAATCGATCTTAGAGTTTGCGCCGAATGCCGACACAATCGAGGATGTTAAAAAAGCTTTGGAGGAATTAGCTTCGGCTTACAAGAGTTTCTTTGAGATGGGCCAGGTGATTAAGGACGAGACTTTAAAGAAAATAGAGTAGAGTAGCGCTCGCTTTGTATCTTGAAAGACCACGGTCGCTTGATTCCAGCGATCAAACGCCGCTGCTTCTCGGCGAATTTACAGCTACTTCTTAGCTGACCGATCTAAATTCGCCTCCGAAAGCTCTTTCAAAATAAAAGCTCGCTTCGGTGATATAAAGAATTCACAAGAACAAGATACCTTTCGGAACTAAAAACTCCTCGTAGTTGTCGAGGGGTTTTTAGTTTTTGAAGCTTCAAAATTTTAGAGAACGGCTTCTTTTAACACTTTACCAGCCCGGAATTTTGGCTTTATCGAAGCTGGGATGTGGATTTTCTCTCCGGTTTTCGGATTGCGGCCTTCTCGAGCGGCTCTTTTAACTACTCGAAAAGTTCCGAAACCAGTGATGGTCACATCTTCCCCTCTCGCTAAAGTCTTGGTGATAGTATCAATAACCGCTTCTACAGCCCTACCGGACGCAGCTTTAGTTTCGATACCGGTGGCCTTCATGACGGCCTCTACCAAACCATCTTTTGTCATTTTAATTAGGGTTTAGCGACTAGGGTCTAGCCAATAG
>CAYIIM010000007.1:0-31178 GCA_964363455.1 uncultured Candidatus Saccharibacteria bacterium | reverse complement strand
AAGGAAGTCGTAGGCATTTTTTAAAACTTTTTGACTGTCTCGATACTTTCCTAAAATTCTACTCGCCTCTTTATATAAAAACCAGCCGTAGCCTTGGTGCTCTTTAGAAATCCTGATCCTTGGTTCATTGGTCTCCGCCATATAGAAAATCACCGTTTTATAAATCGTCTTCCCGTTTCTTCGAAAAGTGAATCGCTCATAAGTTTTAAAATTTCGCACAAACCGCAAATCCCGCGTGGTCAGCCCCGTTTCCTCTCGAGTTTCTCGAACGGCTGCCTCAAAGTTTTTCTCCTCGTTCTCAATTTTTCCCTTCGCAAAATTCCAATAATCATGCCCGTGATACAAAAGCAAAAACTTCGGCCCTTCGACGGTTTTCCGATAAACCAAAATCCCCGCTGAAATCTCGCGGTTGGCTGGATTTAGACTGGCATTAACTACAGCTTTTTCCGTCTTCTCGGTTGTCATATTTCTACTTATTAATACTAGCTGGAGCCCTCCCTTTTACCAAACCCTCCCTTACCGTCTTTTTTGGAAAAATCATCTCCGGCATTAAAAGCAGTACGAACGCCGAAACCAGAGAAAGCGCTCCCGCCAAGATGAAAACCCCTGAAAAACCAAACTCAGCCGCTATCACCCCTCCTAAAAATCCACTCACCCCCGCCGACAAGCCCGCCACCGTGCTGTCGAGCGACCAATCAAACGAAACCCGGTTCTTATCCACGTGCCTCGAGAAAATTGCCGACCAGGCCGGCACATACAGCGCAAACGCGATCGCATGCAAAACCTCCACTAGATAAAGATGCCAGGGCTGACTAATCAAGACATACGAAAAAGCCGCCATCGCCCCCAAAAATAAACTTAGTATCAGTGCTTTAAAATCATCGGATTCCCCTTCAGTTTTGTCTAAAAAGTTTGCCACCGGTAACTGCAGGATAGACTTCAAAATCCAATAAATTGCCGCCGCAATTCCTACTGTCACTAAGGTCGCCCCTTCAACATTATCAACCACATACACTGAAAAAATCGGTTGAACCAAACCCCAGCCCGCCAAAAGAAACAGGTCGGCTAAAATAAAATGCTTAATCACCCGACCCAACTTCAAATCGATATTTATTTTGATTTTCATTTTAATATTTAGTCTCTAGCGGGACTTCATTCTGTAAATACAAATTCTCCATTTACTACCTCGACTTTGTAGGCTTCACCTCGTTTTAACTCTTTCTTTAAAATCTTTTGAGCCAATGGCGCCCGTAGCTTTTCTTCGATCGTCCGCTGAAGCGGCCTTGCCCCAAAAGCTGGATCATATCCCAACCGCGCAATCTCCTTAACCGCCGACTCCTCAAACTTCACTCCAATCCCTTGCCCGCTCAAAGTTTTCGCTAACTCCTTTAAGTTTAACAAAGCAATTTTGGCTACATCTTCGGGCGCCAGATTGTTAAATACTACAATCTTTGAAAACCGATTGAGTAGTTCGGGTTTGAAAACATCCGTTAATTTTTTCTTTAGATACTCGCCAATGTCTGACATCTTTTGCCCCGAGCGCAAAGCTTCATTAATAATATCCGAATGCGCGTTTGAAGTGGCAATTATAATCGTGTTTTGAAAATCCACCGTCCGGCCAAGATTATCCGTCAGTCGTCCGTCATCAAAAACTTGTAAAAACAAATTCAAAATATCGGGGTAGGCTTTTTCAAATTCGTCCAAAAGAATCATACTGTACGGCTTTTTGATAATCGCGTCCGTAAGCGCCCCCGAAACTTTCCCATCTGGTGAACCAATAAACCGGAAAAAACTTTGTTTGTCTTGATATTCCGTCATATCAAACCGCACCATCATCTCTTTGGATCCAAACATTAACTCCGTCAAAATTTTCGCAAGCTCCGTCTTCCCAACTCCGGTCGGTCCCACAAAAAGAAAGTTCGCGATTGGCTTGCCGGCTTTAGTGAGCCCGCTTCGATACTCTCGCAAAACGTCGCTCACCGCTTTAACCGCCTCCACCTGATCCACCAGTTTTTCGTGGATGATACTTTCTAAATTAATTAATTTTTCCGCCTCCTCTTCTTTCGCTTCGTGAATCGGCACATTCACCTTCCCCTCCACTGTCTGAATCACCATCTCCGCTTTCAAAACTTTTTCTCCGTTTCTCTTCGCCTCCGAAAGCGCGCTCTTCAAAAGTTCGCCCGCGCTCGACGGTAGAAACTTATTGGCAAAATATTTTCTCGCCAACTTTACCGATTTCTTGATCGCGCCAAAACTGATAATAATTTTTTCTTTCTTCTCTAGAATCAAACTTTGATAAACCAAAAGTTCTTCAGCTTCTGTTTCGCTAATTTCGTTTACCGGCACCACTTCAAACAAGCCTACAATATCGCTCCGCGACTCGATATCCGCCTTGAATTCTCTCGGGTAAGTCGAACCGATAACCGGAAAATCATTATTTTTTATGATGGGGATTAACGCATCCGCCGCCGACAAATAAGCCGTCCCGGAAGTTTTCACTAAGTTATGGATCTCCGGCAAGAAAAGAATCACATTGCCCGCCATCTCAATCTCTTCGATCATTCTTTGAAGCCGCGCCTGAAGCTCCTCCTGGGTCGCCCCCGCCACCACCTCGCCCAACTGCAAAGAAACTAATCGCTTATCAAACAACGGCTCCGGCACTTCGTCTTTGATAATGCTAAATGCCAACCTCGCTACAATCGTTTCCTTTCCAATCCCCTCCTCACCCACCAAAATCACATTTGGATTAATCGATCTCGAAAGCGTATCCACGAGTCTTTGATACTCCTGTCTGTGCCCCACCATAAATCCCACCATTTCCCGCCTCGCCTGCTCGGTCAAATCAATTCCGTATTTATCGAGCGTCGGCGTCGGCCGACTTGTCCAGGCGCGATTCATCACTCGATGCCTCCTTCTCGCATCCTCACCCATCCAAAACCCGCCCAGAGAATTAGGAATTTGGCTCATCTTCGAAAACTGACTCTTCGCCGCGCTAAAAATCAAAGCTTTTTCCAAATCTTCCTTTTCGATTGAAAACATCGCGAAAAGCCGCCCAACCAATTCATTATCCGCCTCCGTCAAAGCCGAAAAAATATCACTCACTTCAATTGCCGTGTGCTTTCTTTCGTAAGCTCGCTCGTAGGCTTTTAAAACCAAACCCTTAACCTGTTTTAACTGATCCTCTTTTGAAGTCGAATTCTCAATGCCCTCCTTTAAAAAACTTTCCACCTTTTGTAAAAAATCGCCGTGCTCCACGTCTAGCCGCATAAATCCCTCCCGAACACTTGGACTTGTAATCACCTGACGCATAACCTCCATCGTTAAATTTGTTCGATTAAGTGAACTTTTATCCAGCGCCCTCTCCAACACCGAAAGCGCTGATGGCCTTAAATAGCTCGCCAAATTTACTTCGCCTTTTTTGGGCATCTCAGAAATTGATCGATCCGCTTCTTTTTTAAAAATTAGAAAATCAAAAATAAAAAGTGTTAGCAAAACTGCCAACCCCGCTAGCCAAGGAATTCGAGAAATCAAAAGCGTCACCACTGCCGCTAACACAAAAAGAAATGTCACATACCCAACCACCCTCACTAAAAATCGCCCCGCATAAGTCATCGTGAGTCTCGGTTCGCTAAAATAAAAATTTCTCTTTACGCTCTCCACTGTCATTAGATATTAAAAATTATATAGACAATCAAACCCGGCAAGAAAAGTACCCAAGCTAAATAAACCGCCAGAAATACAGCTCCGAGGAAAAGATAGACCGTAAGTCCCATTAAAATCCTCACTGTCCGAAAAATCACTCCCAAAATTCTTCCGACAACGCTGTAATCTTTATATAGTGGTTGAAAAAAGTATTTTAAAGTTATTTTAACCGCAAAAGTTTTATCGGCACTTTCAAATACTGACAAAAAATAATGCGCCAAGTTCCTTGACCCATGAAAATACCAATGGTGAAAAAAGTTTAAAACGTAATAAAAAAACCTCCGGACAATATAAATCGGCGCTAAGTTCATAAAGTAATTATAACCCGAGAAATCACCCTAAAACAGCTTCGGCTGAATCTTTCTCTTTGGCCTCCCCGCCTCCTTAGGTGGTTCGATCTTTTTAACTGCATCGCTAAAAACCAGCTTTTTCCCCGCCACAATGTCCGGCAACCGCTTAAAACTCGCCCGCAATTCCTCTAAAACCCCTATTCCCCTAAGCGCCGCCGCGGGATGATAGAGAGGGACGATCAGTCGGCCATTCAGCCGAAAAACCTTGCCCTGATCCCGAGAAATCTTCGCTTCTGGTAGAAAATAGTTCATCGAAAACCGCCCTAGGGTCGCAATCACCTTCGGGTCAATAATCTCAATCTGTCGGGTTAAATAAGGTTTATAAGCCTCAATTTCTTCGGGCAACGGATCCCGATTATCCGGCGGCCGTCTTTTCACGATGTTCGTGATATAAACCTCCTCCTCTTTCCACCCAACCTCTCGGATCATCTTTCTAAGCAACTGCCCCGACCGCCCAACGAACGGTCGCCTTTGTTGATCTTCCAAAGCCCCCGGCGCCTCCCCGATAAACATAACTTTAGGATCCAAACTGCCCTCTCCGACGACCAAATTAAATTCCTGAAGTGGGAGAAACTTATCTCCAACTAAATCTTTCTCAAATTTTTTAAACTCCTCCACCTTATCCATTGCCCCATTATATAAAAAGTAGTAAATTATACATAGTCTCTCTCGCTAACCGGTTTACTCCACGCTATCTCACCGCAAATCCACGGGGGAATTATGTCACAAGAGGATCTTCAAAACACCACTATCTCCGCGCCACTACAGACCATCCCATTCCAACCACTCGTACCTCTTTACTTCATATGTATCGACTGCGGGGAAGAGTTCACCTTCCCCGTCTCGGCCCAAGAGTACTTCGTCGAACTAGGATATCGATTCACTCCAAAACGCTGCAGAGAATGCCACCACCTCAATAAACGATCCGGCCTTCCCCAGCCATAACCAAAGTCTGAATTCAAATCAGGCCCACCAAAAACCGCCTTCATCACGAACGCGGTTTTTGTTTACACTGAGCCTGTCGAAGTGTGCCCTCAGCAGGAATCCCTGCCTGCCGGCAGGCAGGGAACCTGTCACCTTTCTGTGTCCTCGGCGAGAATCGAACTCACATCTCCGGCTTCGGAGGCCAGCATTCTATCCATTAAACTACGAGGACGTTCTCGTATCCCTATTCGCGTTATTACTCCCAAATTAGCGTTATTAGCGATTACTCCCTATCTTATTACAAAATAATAAACCCCTACACTTAATAAAGAAATAGCCAAACCCAAACCTACTCACGCCCTAAAAGTTCACGAGTATAAAATATAAAGAACCTTCTATTAAGTGTGGGGGTGAATTTCATAAACCAGGTAGTGAAAACTCGACAATATCTTCCCCTCTCGCTTTAAGCTACCCGTGACTGAAAAATTTTCTCAAACTTTGCGCCAAATATCCAAAACCTTAATTACCACAGTCGAGTTTCTACTACCTGGTAAACTGCTGCCGAGGCAAAAACCACATCTAAGCCCACCGCAAGCACCGTCCCCCAGAAACCAAACTTCAAAACCTTCTGCCCGACCATCACAATAAAAAGGTATTGTAGCGCCAAAAACACGCCCCCAACCAACCCTACAACGCTTAAAAAATTATTTAGCCCCGCCGCTACCAAAAATATCGGTGCGCCAATTACCAACGCCTCACCCCAAGATTTTTTCCACTTCAAATCCTTCTCGACTAAATTTTTTACCTCGGTCGCGATTGGCAGATAAGATGTCCAAAGCGCAAACAGTCCAAAAATCCCCAAAAGCGCCAACTTCCACCGCTCCCAATTTCCTAAACCTGAAATAGTGTCCGGCGCGATTTTCTCTGCCGAGGCAAAGATTGCTAATACAAACATTAAATACAGCAGGGCCGACCCAAGCGCTCCCACGGAAAAATCCCTAAACCTCCCTCTGTTTTCTCCTCCGCTTTTTTTCTCGCTTTCAAAAATCGGCTCCACGGCCGTCCATCCAGCCAGCGCAAAAAGAATTACTCCAAAAGGCAAGATTAAATTTTTATAATCAAAAGCTTTCAAAGACAACGCCCCATCAATTGGCCAAGCGCTGGAGAAAATAAAAGCTACTAACCCAATCACCGCCACTCCTCCCAAAAGTTCAGCCGTCACAAACCGCCTGGGGTTTAAAAATAATGGCAAAGAACTCAAAACCCAAAAAATTATTACCCCCGTCCACATCCCTAAGCTTGGGAAAACTAAGCTTAAAAAATGACTCCCAAGTATGAGATATGCCACTAACGACAAAATCAATCCTCCGATAATGGCAAAAAAAGCCAGCTCAAAGCTCCCCCGCCCTAAATATCGCCTCACCAACCCTAATAATCTCTCTTTTGTTTCTAGTTTTTTTAAAACTCGCCAATAAATAAAGTGAGCCGAAGCCACTAAAAAACTCAAACCAATCAAATAAAAAAAGCTGGTCGCCCAGCCCACGCGGTAAAAAACATACGGCAACGCAAAAATCCCCGCCCCGACCGTGGCCGAAACCACGAGGCCAATCGACTTCAACGAGTTAGAAATTTTGCTCATCCGCTCTTAAAAACCAAATCCCCCTCCCTAACCTGTTTTTTCACTTTTATCCCGATTTCCTTATCTTTTTTAGCCACACTAACCGGCTTATGATCAAACTGCATCGACTGAATCACTTGGCTAAAATCCGTCGTCGCCCCCTTAAACCAAACCTCCGCTCCTACTTTAACGGGCGCTTTAAATTTCACAATCGCCACTTTTATCTTCCCAAAGAAATGCGTTACTTCTCCGATTGGTTTTTCTCTCTTAACCTTCGCCAAAACCAGCTTCTTTTTAACGGCTTTTTTCTTCACAGCTCTTTTAGCCACTTTCTTTTTTACCACTCTCTTTTTCGGTGAAACTTTTTTCTTTTTCTTAATCGCCATATTTTGATTTTTTATCCTTCTCTATTATTTCCACCAACTTGTCGATTAAAATACTTGGATCGTTGTCAAAAACAACCTTACTTCCCCCGCGGTGAGAAACCTTAATAATCTCCTGAATCATTTCAGTTGTGCCGCCACTCCCGGTTAAAATTCCTTGTGGCTTCCCGTCTTCGTATGCGATCGTAAACTCATTCAAAGTTCCCATTCTTCCGCAGACCGTCACCACGCCATCTGAAGCTCGTGTTAAAATCAGATTCCTACCCGAGTAATCAAACCCGGTGTAAACAATAATATCATGATAATCAATCGGCAGGCGATACGTTTTTATGTGCGCTGCTTCTGAAACGGCCGGCGAAAAACCAATCACAATTCCTCCTTCTTGTTTGGCGCCTTTCGCCGCCCAATATGGCAAACCGGTTGTCGCTCCCGTCACCAAAATCATGCCTTTGCGAGCGATCAGCCTTCCAATTTCTTCGGCCTTCTCTTCTGCATCCGGCAAACAATGCCCCGTCTCCGCCGCCCCCGAAACACAGATTTTTAACTTTGGTTGATAGGCAATTGGTGCATGCTTATCTTCTTTTTTAAATATTCCATCCCGGATTTTTTTAATCATCTCTAAAATTATATCACTAACCCCATATGTTTTAGAAGTCTTTTACGAATATCATTAGTAAATCCTGTGTACAAATTATCATCTTTATCGCTCTTTAATAAGTAAACGTAAAACATAATGATTTCCTCCGGGGCTAAAGCTCTACTTCGTCGTTGGTCTCTGGAATCACCGCGTGGATCGCCAGCTCGTCCGTGATTTTCCGCGCCAGCGCCTCACTCGCGCCTTCTTCACCTTGCACCACAAAAACTTTTTTCAAGTTCATCCGCATCGGCCTCAGCCACTCGAGCAGTCTCGGCTGGTCGGCATGCGCCGAATATCCGCTAATTACCTTAACTCGACATCGGACTGGCACTCGCTCGTGCATAATTCCAACCTCCTTCGCTCCCTCTAAGATCTGCCTCCCCAAAGACCCCTTACCCTGATAGCCCACGAACAAAATCATCGATTTTGGATCACTCAAGTATCGCAGCTCATGGTGCAAAATTCTCCCACCATGCGACATCCCCGAACCGGCGATCACCACCTTTGGCGCCGGCGCATTGTTAATGGTCTTGGATTCTTCCGTCGTTAACGTGAAATGCAATCCGGGAAAATCCAAAATATCATCCCCGCCTTTGATCATCGCCTCTACCTCGTCCGTAAACTGTCCCCGATATTTTTTATAAATCTCGGTTAAGTGAATGGCGAGCGGGCTATCGATATAAACCGGAATCTTTGGAATGCGCCCGTTCTCGATCAACTCATTCAATTCAAAAAGTAATTGCTGAGTCCGCTCCATCGCAAAGGCCGGAATCACCAGCGTCCCTTTTGTTTTCGCCACCTCCTCAATCGCGTCTTCCAGCTCCTCTCTCCGCATATCCACATTTTCATGAACTCGGTCGCCGTAAGTGGACTCAATCAAACAGTAATCCGCCGTCGGAAGTTTTTCCGTGGATTTAATAATCGGCGCCGGATAATTTCCTAGGTCACCCGAAAAAACTATGGTCTTGCCCTCAGCTGTAATTTTTATAAACGCCGATCCTAAAATGTGCCCCGCGTTATAAAACTCCGCCTTCACTCCGCCCAAATCCAAAACTTGATGGTAATTCACTCCTTCCCAATAGTTCATCATTGCGGTGATGTCCGCCGCGCTGTAAAGCGGTTCCTTGCCTACCCTCTCCGCTTCACGAGACAAAATATGTTCCGAGTCGATCAGCATCAACTCCGCAAAATCGTGCGTCGGATGCGTCGAATAAATTTTCCCGCGAAAACCGGCCTTAAAAAGTTTTGGCAAAAGTCCGATGTGATCAATATGCGCGTGAGTGATCAAAACAAAATCCACCTCCGAGACCTCATATGGAAATGGTTCGAAATTTTTCTTCTCCGCAAAATTTCCACCCTGTTGCAATCCGCAATCCACCAAAAACTTCACTTTCTTTCCACCTTCGCCCGTCACCTCAAGTCCATAGTTCACCCCCGTCACCACCCCCGCGCCCCCGTAAAAAGTTAATTTCATAAATTACTTCTTATCTTACTCGTATTTCCGTACTTCATCAAACCTAAATAAGAGCTCAAAACCTCTGGTCTAGAATCAAAAGCCAATCTTGCCAACATCCTCCTTTTGGTCGCCGTTCGCAAAACTCGATGATCGGTAAAATTCACCCAGCCCAAAAAATCCACACCTGAACCCAAAGTTTTGATAAAAACCTTATTCGGGTGAAGTTCCAGCCTCAACTTCTCGCTCAAAAAACTCTGAACTTTGGGAATGAGCTTTGCGAGAAAATTTTTGTTCTCCGAAAAAATCACAAAATCATCCGCGTAACGAATATAATATTTAATTTTCAAATTGTGTTTGATATGTCTGTCAAATTCGTTCATATAGATATTCACCAAAAGTTGCGACGTTAAGTTCCCAAGCGGCAAACCGACACCAGGCCGAACCGAATAAAAACTCCCCACTATTTCTCTAATCAATCCAACAACCTCTTCGTCGTCAATATGTTTCTCCAAAATCTTCAGTAAAACCTCGTGATCTATATTGGCAAAAAACTTTTTGATATCGCATTTCAAAACCCACGCCGTCCGACTATTACTTTTCGATACTTTTCTTCCAAAATGCCGGAAACGATTTAGCGCCCGATGAGTCCCCTTAAAATCTCGGCAAGAATATGAATCATAAATAAACTTCGACTCAAAATAAGGATATAAAATCCGATAAGCCGCATGATGAAGCAATCGATCCCTCACTGTCGCCTTGTGAATGTTGCGCGGCTTCGGGTCGGAAATATTAAAACCGACATAGCCTCCGTGTTTATAATTCTTAGAAAGTAAATCTTCGTGGAGGTTAAAAATATTCGCCGAAAGATTAAAAGAAAACTCCGCCACGTCCCCTCTCTTCTTTTTTCCTCGCGCAAACCCCCGCCAAGCTTGGCAAAGATTTTCTACCGATATGATATCGTTGTAGCTATGATTCATTTCAGTAATTCTACCCCCCCCCCCACGGAGCACCGGCGGTGCTCCTTAAAATGAAAGAAAGCTATCTCTTTTGGCTGGCAATCCACAAAAACTTTCCTAAAGTTGAGCGAATGGGCCTCGGACATAAAATCGAACAATCTTTCCTAGATGCGCTCGAGTTAACCTTTACTTTAAGTTATCTTCCCAAAGAAAATAAATCGCCGTGGATAACCAAAGCTATCGCTAAAATGGATGTGGTAAAATTTTTTACCCAATTAGCTTGGGAAGGCAAGTTAATCCCCACCGATAGGTATTCCGAACTTTTACAAGGACTCGAAGAAATCGGCCGCCAGCTTGGCGGCTGGAAAAAGGGGTTAGAAAGCAAAACTCCCCCGATAAACATCAGAGGAGAAAGACAATAATTGCGGGAGAAGATCTGGTTGCCATCATTCCACCTGTTCGGATTCGAGATCGAGTTCGCATTCACGTTCCAGCCGTCGTCGTTCCAGTTCACGTTGACCGCGCAAAGCACCGGGATCTTTCTCGTACAAAAAGCCATCCCTATCACCACCCAGCGAAAATCACAACGGGTTGAATCTAATTTGGGACCTCAAAGTCCTCCAGCTTTCTGTACCAATTCTTGTTGTTTTTTAAAAGAAACTTTTCGCACTCTTGTGCAAGGCGTACCCAACACAACTCTCGCAAAAAATCTCCTAAGACCATGACACAAAAGCCTTAGCCGTCGCGTATCGCATGATTTCAAAATTATTATAGCAAATCAAATTTATAAAAAGATGACCCCTGGTTCGCCAAAGCAAACCAAGGGTCAAAATGTCCAAGGAACTAAGGGTTAGGCTTGCGCCGGAACCAAAGTTTCCGAGGGTTCGAGAACGAAAGAATTGCGGGAGAAGATCTGGCGGCCACCAAACCACCTGAACGGAAACGAGATCGAGAACGCAAACACGCTCCAGCCGTCCTCGCTCCAGCGCACGTAGACCGCGCAAAGCACCCCTTTGGCATCGCGAACGTAAAAAATATTCGCATAGCCGTTGGTAAGCAGTTTCCCCTGCTCACCGCTAGGTTGCTTCTCCATCAAAGAGAATATCTCAGCCAGAGTCGTTTCCGACTTCTCCTCGCCACCAAGTTCGGCGATGATGGGAGCGTCAAGCGATGACTCGCGAAGCCTGGAAGCGCAAAGCGTGCTCCCAGAAAACGGCTCCTCGATTTTTTCCAGGAACTTGGCCTTGAAGTTGTCTCCCAGATAGGAGATTTTCACTTTGGCGCTCGCGCTCGTGTCGAGCACAAACCGATCCTTAGCCACAAACCTTTCGGTCGTGACTGGGATGTCGATCGTACCGACCAACTCGAGCAACTTCGGCTTGCAGGATTCCGCGATCAAATCCGCAAATTTCTTGATGAGCGGACTTTCTTCTTTGATCGCAGCGTGAAAATCTTCATCGCTGACTCCTAGCTTCTGACGCTCTTTGTCGAGAGCCGTAAGAAACCCACAACCAAATCCCAGACCGCTCACAATTGCCGAAACATTGCGTGCCATTTCCTACTCCTTTGTTTTAGCTGACTCCTCATCCCGACCCCATGTCGAGACCCCAAATCAACCTTCAATTTCCTAGACAGACTTTACCATATTTTTGGCAGTTTTGTCAAGCACGCATCAGGTAAATTCAACCTTAAAGAACACCGTTTAAGCATAAAATCATTAGCATTATATCCGATTAATCTGATATAGTGCTAATTTTTAAGAAATCTTTTGCACTTAACCATCATAAAACGCCATCACTATTTTAAAACAACCCCTTCGCCGTCTCTCGATCACTCCACGGAATTCGTCCACCATTAGCCACATGAATATACGGCTCGCTCCCTTTTCCGCTTACCACTACCGTCGAACCCTCTTTCGCCAGTCCAATCGCCGTCTTCATCGCCTCTTTCCTGTCCATCACTTCTCTTAAATTAGAAATTGAAAATTGAGTCTTGGAAATTCCCGATTTTATTCCTTCTAAAATCTGGGCTGGTTCTTCTTCATACGGATCCTCATTGGTTAAAACAATTCTGTCGCACAGTTCGCCGGCAATCCGGCCCATCTCTTCCCGTTTCCATTTATCCCGACCGCCCCCGGCCGAACCCAACACGCAAATCAACTCGCCTTTTTTCTCTTTTAAGGTTTCATAAAGCTTTCTCAAACTCTCCGGCGTGTGTGCATAATCAATCACCACACGAAACGGTTTTTCTTGAATCACATCCATCCTCCCCGGCACGCCTTTGAAATCTTTTAGCGCTTCTAAGATAATTCCATCTTCCACTCCCAACTCCCGCGCGATTGCTACGCTCGCCGCCATATTTTCCTGATTAAATTCTCTAAACAATAATTTAGTATTTTTGTCAACAGCAGTTTTGTCGTTCTTCAATTGCTGTAAAACTAAATCCCCTTTCGAATAAAAAACTTTTTCCGCCTTGGGTAAATTCTGCGAAAAAAATTCTCCACTCATATCATCTTCATTTAAAAAAATCTTCCCGCCTTTATCCGCTGCATATTTCAAAAAACTCAGCTTGGCCGCTCGATATTTTTCAAACGATCCGTGCGACTCGATATGTTCCGGCGCTAAATTCGTAATCGCCCCAATCGCCCAATTGATAAATCGGTGCCGAGAATATCTCACTCCTTCAGATGTCACTTCAATGAGCGCGTACTCACACTCCGCCGCCACCGCTTTTTTTAAAAAATTCTGAATAAAAAATCGGCCGGGCATTGTGTTGTCCGTCAAATTTTTTTCTTGGTCACGGCTGATCTTCAAATAAAGTGACGACAACACCGCCGTTCGCTTTCCCGCTCTTTCCAAAATCGAATTTAAAATTTCCAAAACCGTCGTCTTGCCTTTCGTTCCGGTGATCCCAATTGATTTTATTTTCCGGCTTGGAAAAAAATTGATCGAAGCGGAAATGAACGCCAAAAGGAAGTGGTAAATTTTTAAAATAGACCGGAATCGATAAATTAAACTAACCCCAGGAATTTTTTTAACATCCCTCAAAGCCATTATTTTCTTCCGCTCAAAATTTTTAAGGCCGACTTCAAACGCTCTTCCATCCCCAAACTTTTCTCCACTTTTTCCAACGCCACTCGCACCTCTTCTTTACGATACCCGAGATTGATCAAGGTCTCAATAATATCTCGATCGTCCTCCATCTTTTTCACGGTCTCGTTAGATCCAGAAATCTGAACCTTATTTTTCAACTCTAAAACAATTCTCTGAGCCGTCTTCTCGCCCACCCCCGAAGTTTTCGAAAGTAAATCCGCTCGCCCCTCCTTAATCGCGGCCGTCAGTTCATCTAGATCCGCCACGTCCATAATCGCCAAAGCCAACTTTGGACCCACACCGGAAACACTATTTAAAAGTTCAAAAAATTTTAGCTCCGGTTCCGATAAAAACCCAAATAGATCTAATCCATCCTCCCTAACTCTCAAAAAGGAGAAAAAGGTCATCTCAGAATTAGGGGGTGGCAAAACTCTAGTTGCCGTCCTTTTTGAAAGGAAAAGCTTATATCCAATATTTCCGACCATTAAAACCACGTAGTCCAACCCCACATCCACTACCGATCCCTTTAAACTATGAATCATATAAATAGATTATATCCGATACTCGGAAACATGCGAATCACAATGTTTAGCGCTAAACATTGTGATTTCTCCCATAAGCCAGTAAGCCCAGTGAGTGAAACTTCGACCGATCTTCAAAAAAAGCTTTATGCTTTAACAAGGCTACTAAGAACAATAAATTAACCAGGCAAATAAACTTAAGTCGATATAAATACAAGTCGAAGTTCTACTACTGGGTAAGCCCATAAAACCTACACTTTTCCCAAAAACCCTCAAAATAATGTTTAGCGCTAAACATTCCGTTTCGGCAACAGACCCCATTTCAGGAATACCACGGCGACGCGTTTCCAGTTGTTTTTCTGTTCCGCAAGGCGCGACTTCCGACGATGTACCAATAGGTACTTCGAGGAAGTCGGAACGAAGCGGGGCGGGGAAAAAACGGAAACCCCTTGGGATATCGGCCAATTTTCTCCCAACCATTGTCGCTTCGGACTCGACGTACCTATGGGTACGCCTTCGTTCTTGCTCCTCGGTCGGATGAAAAATTGGCCGATATCGCGGCTCGCGGTATTCCTGAAATGGGGTCCGACCAATAAGCCCGTCAAACCTCACCTTTTCCGTATTTTACTCAAAACAATGTTTCGCGCCAAACATTTTGTAACGAAAAACAGCCATGCCCAATGTTTAGCGCTAAACATTGCGATTCAGCTCATAAGTCATTAAGCCCCGTACCACAACTTCGACAAAGGTCTTTTAGGAGCCGCAAATCAAGTAAATCCCATACATTCCATTTTTTATAATACTGAAATAGGATTATTATTAAGAAAATCGAAGTTGTGGTAACTGGGTAAGCTTATAAAATAAGGACTTTATCCCAAAACTCTCAAAATAATGTTTAGCGCTAAACATTTACAAGTCGGGGCTTCCGGTGAAAACATCGCCAAAGAGTTCCTAAAAAAGAAGGGATTTCGAATCATTACCCAGAACTACAAAACCCGATGGGGTGAAATCGACGTTATTGCTATAAGAAAAGACAAAACTCTTGTTTTTGTTGAAGTAAAAACCCTAGCTTCTTATAATAAGGAAATCCGGCAAGAAAACTTTGCGGAAGATTCGCTGAAACCGGAAGATAACCTCACCCATTCAAAACTCTTAAAACTCAAAAAATCTTGCGAATATTTCGCCAACCGAAATCCAAACTTAGTGAATGACCAAAGGGGTTGGCAAATCGATCTCATCACCCTCATTATTCCTAAAAATGAAACCGGAGAACTATTACCTGTCCCGTTAGAGATCGCGAGGGCTCGTAGCGTTTCCCCGTCTCTAATGGGATTGACAAATAATGAGGAAGATTTTGTAATAAAACACTACGAAAATATTCATTTTTGATTCCCATTCCTAATTCCTTATTCTTAATTCATAATTCAAATAAGATGTCTGGTCATAACAAGTGGACTCAGATCAAACACCAAAAGGGCGCGGCGGATCAAAAGCGTGCCAAGGTTTTTTCTAAATTATTAAACACAATTTCCATCGCCGCCCGCCCCGATCCTAACCCGCAATTTAATCCGCGCCTTCGCTCCGCGATTCAAAAAGCCCACGAAGCAAATGTACCGAATGAAAACATCGAACGCGCCATAAAAAAAGTTTCTGAACCCGGCCACGTACTAGACGAACTTGTTTTAGAAGCCTATGGACCATCGGGCTCCGCGCTAATCATCGAAGCTATCACCGACAGCCGCAACCGCACCGTCGCCGAAATCAAAAAAATTATTTCCGATTGCGAAGGCCGGTGGGCTGAACAAGGCAGTGTCACTTGGGCCTTCGAAAAAAATCACACCGAAGAGGGGACTGTGTGGCGTGCCAAGTTTCCTCAAACGCTCGGCAAAGCTGAATCCGAAAAACTAAAAACTTTTATTGAAAAGTTGGAATCGCACGACGACGTCCAAAGAGTTTCCACCAACATCGCTTTATAAAAACTTATTTATGACTATTTTAGGCATTGATCCGGGTTCTCGTCGCATCGGCTTCGGTTTGATCCGAAAAGAAAGGGGACTGATCGAAATGCTCGACGCCGGTATTTTGAAAATAAAATCTAAGGACGACCTCGGCGCGATTGTTGAAGTCAAAAACCAGTTAGTAAAACTGATTGTAAAATACCGTCCTGATTTTATGGCGATCGAAAAACTTTTTTTCTCTAAAAACCGAAAAACCGCTCTTTCGGTCGCTCAAAGCCGAGGCGCGATTGTTTTAACCGCCGCCGAAAAAGGCCTCGCCATCAAAGAGTTTTCGCCCAACGAAGTTAAAGCGGGCCTGACTGGCTACGGCCTAGCGGATAAAAAAGCCGTCGCTAAAATGGTTAAGCTGATTTTAAAAAAACCAGATTTAAAAATCCTCGATGACGCCACCGACGCGCTCGCCATCGCCATTCTGGCTTCCTATCGAAACCTGTCCTAATCCTGCTCAATTTTTATCCCCAATCGAGAAATAGTTGACCCCGTTAGAAATAGCTCACCCACGTTCCTTAATATATAATTGCGTTGTTGCTTAAAAATTAACCCGGAAAAAACCTTGCCTAGTAAAAAGAGGTGGGCGTGATTTCTAAGCGGGGTTGACAAGCTTTTAAATTAAAATATACTAGGGTGAAATAAAACAAACGCACTTGAATAGTGGGCTAAAAGGTCGGGAAATTTAGCTGTCTTATGGTAAGCGAAATCAAAAAAATAATCTTGCCCGTAAAAAACTACGGCGAAGAAGAAGAGGGGACGGACAACATCGACATCGGCGGCGATCTCGATGAAGAAGAAAAGAATCCCTTCTACGAAGAAGAGGGAAACGAAGAGGAATTTCTACAGTAGACTCTTAAAAACAACCCCCCGACGTAACGTCGGGGGGTTGTTTTTATATCTCAAATCGCTAAGATAATTCATATAAACCTATTATGACCGCCTCAAAATCATTTCTAAAATTTTTTCGCGCCAAAAAAATGACTTTGCTTAAAAAAACTCTCTTTTATGGCGGCCTCGCCCTGCTCGGTCTTCTAATCTTAGGCGTCCTTTTGATTTTTATCTTTTCAAGAAACCTCCCTTCCGCCGAACAGATTGCCAACCATCAAGTTCCGGAATCGACTAAAATATATGATCGGACCAACAAAATCCTTCTCTATGAGATTTCCAACGGCGAGAAACGCACCTACATCCCGCTTGGAGAAATCCCCCAACATTTAAAAGATGCCACCATCTCGATCGAAGACTCCCGTTTCTACACTGAACCTGGGTTTAGTGTTCGCGGTATTCTTCGCGCCCTTCTCGCCAACCTCTCGAGTGGTGAAGTTGTCCAAGGCGGCTCAACCATCACCCAACAACTCGCTCGCAATGTTTTCTTATCCGCCGAACAAACCCTGCCTCGAAAAATTAAAGAGTTAATTTTAGCCGTCCAACTCAACCGCAACTACACCAAAGACAAAATTCTCGAACTTTATTTAAACGAAATTCCCTACGGCGCCACCACCTACGGCGTCGAATCCGCCAGCCTCGCTTTTTTTAGTAAAACCACCAAAGAACTTACTCTTGCCGAAAGCGCTATCCTCGCCTCTATCCCCAAAGCCCCCAGCTACTACTCACCATGGGGAACTCACCAAAAAGAACTTTTAACCCGCCAAAAACTGGTTCTAAAACGGATGCTCGGACTGGGCAAGATCACCCAGGGAGAATTCGATAAAGCCACTAAAGAGAAAGTTGTCTTTTCCCCGCAAGACACCACTGGCATCAAAGCCCCCCACTTCGTCCTTTATGTCCAAGACTACCTAGTCCAAAAGTACGGCGAAGACATGGTCCGCGCTGGCGGTCTAAGGGTCGTCACCACCCTTGACTGGAAACTTCAAGAGCTAGCCGAAAAAGTGGTTAAAGAGGGGGCCGAGCGAAACGACGAACTCTATAAAGGCAAAAACGCCTCCTTGGTTGCCGAAGATCCTAAAACCGGCCAAATCCTCGCCCTGGTTGGCTCTCACGACTACTTCGACACTGAAAATGAGGGTAACTTCAACGTTGCGGTTCAAGGCCTCCGCCAACCTGGGAGCGCCCTCAAACCCTTCACCTATCTTACGGCGATGAAAGCCGGCTACACTCCCGAAACCGTCCTCTTTGACGTCCCTACTGAATTCGACGCCAGCGGCAACCCTTCGAAAAGTTATCACCCAGAAAACTTCGACAACTTCTTCCGCGGCCCAGTCAGTATGCGCAACGCTCTCGCCCAATCCGTCAACATTCCCGCCGTTAAAACTCTCTACTTGGTTGGCATCTCTAATCTCCTTAACACTCTTAAAAGTTTTGGCATCAACACCCTCACTGATCCCAGGCGCTATGGTCTATCTCTCACTCTCGGCGGCGGGGAGGTTAAGCTAATTGAAATCGTTGGTGCTTACTCTGTTCTCGCCAACGACGGAGTCAAACAACAACAATCCACTATTCTTGAAATCAAAGATAATAAAAATAATATTCTCGAAAAATATGAAAGCTCACCGGAGAAAGTTTTTGAATCCCAGCCCATTCGCCAAATCAATGACATCCTCTCCGACGTCCAAGCGCGATCTCCTCTCTACTCCGCCAGCCTCGGCCTCACCCAAGTTCCAGGTCACGACGTCGCTCTCAAAACCGGTACGTCAAACGACTACCGCGACGCCTGGGTTTTCGGCTACACTCCGTCACTCGTCGCCGGTGTTTGGGCTGGCAACAACAACAACGCCGCTATGCAAAAAAGGGGTTCAAGTATTTTAGCCGCCCTTCCGATCTGGCACGCCTTTGCAAGTGAAGCGTTGAAAAATTTCGAACCCGAGGCTTTTCCTCGTCCGGAAACTGTTAGTCCCTCGAAACCGATTCTCGCTGGCAACTACACCGCCGGCAATCAAGTCCACACTATTCTTTATTTCGTTGATAAAAGTAATCCCGCTGGTCCATATCCATCCAACCCTGAAAAAGATTCTCAGTTTTCAAACTGGGAGAGAGGTGTTTTAGATTGGGCTAGGGTAAACATTCCCAATTTTAATTCTTACAACATTCCTGGATCGCCTCTCCCTTCGCTCGAAAACAATTCCGGATCCTCCGCCAACCAACCCCAAATTCAAATCTTAAGCCCTAAGGCGGGGGATTTCGTCGGGTCGAGTATCTTTCTTGATGCGGAAATTAAAAGCCCCGCCTTAACGATTACAGAGATAAATATTTTTCTAAACGGCGACTTGATTCAAAAAATAAATAATTCCTTGGGAAATTCTTATCGCCTTACGACTCAAATCACGCCTCAAAATCTTAACTCCCAAAATCTTCTTGAGATTGAAGTCTTAACTCAGGATCAAAGCGTTAAAAATAAAATGAGCGTCATTCTCTACAAATAACGCTCGCATCAGTCAAAAAATTTCCAAAGTATTAATTCTAAGTTTTTAGAATCGGCATCAAAATATAGAAAAACGAAGCCTCATTTGGAGATTTTATTATCGACGGCTTGTTGTCTTGCTCGTTCACTCCTAAAAATACCTCTGAAGTTTTTAAAGCGCGTAATCCATCCGCTAAATATTTCCAATTGAATCCCACCTCTTTAAAATTATTTTTCACCTTGGCCGGTAGAACATATCGATTCTCTCCCAAGTCTTGGCTGGCCGAATAAATCTCAATTGCTTTTCCTCCCTCCGCCGACTTCACCTTCACTTCGCTCGTTTGGCTACTAAAGACTCCGGTTAATTTGAGAGCGTTGATCAACTCATCTCTTTCTAAAACCACCTCCGAATCAAAACCTTTTGGAATAATTCCGGAGTATTCCGGAAAGTTTCCCTCAATCAAACGCGAAATCATCTCCCACTGCTCCGTCTTGAACATCACTTGATTCTGATCGTGACAGATCCGAACCACTTCTTCATCCTTAATAATCCGACTTAACTCTTGAGCCGTCTTAAGCGGCAAAAGAAATCGGAAATTTTGGGTTCGGTTAGTTTTAAACTGACTTGAATTAATCGTCTTCTCCGCTAAACGAAAGCTGTCCGTCCCAACCAGCTTTAAAGTATCCAACGCAAAATCAAAAAGGATTGAGTTTAGCTCGGTTCGAAGCTCTGAAAACTGAGTTGCCGCTAAAACCTGAGCTAAGCCATCTTTAAAAACCAACCCTTCAATCTCAATAAAATCCTCCTCGTTCTTAACCCTAGGGATAATCGGAAAATCATCACTAGGAATGGTTTGGGTTGAAGCTTCGTAGTTATCCGTCTTGATCTCTAATTGTCCACCTTTCATCTCTAAATTTAATCGCTCGCTCTGAAGGTTATTTATCATTCCTAAAACCGTCCCGGTGGGAATATTTACCTTACCTTTCTCAAGCACCTTTCCAGAAAGTACAAACGTAATCGCCATCTCCAAGTTCGTTGCCGTCACCCGAATTTTATTTTCTTCTTGCGCTTCCATATGCGCGTATTTTAAAACTGGAAGTTTTAAATTTTCTCCACTCGCTCTCTCAACCACGCTTAACGCTTCTTTTAAATTACTTTTTATCAACACAACTTTCATCTATAATAATTAATTATTATATTAAATACTTATTAATACTGTTAATGGGATAACTTTGGGGATAAACATATTTATCTATTTTTTTTCTTTATTTTTCAGTCGTAAAACTTATCCTCCACTTAAAAAATCAAATTTTCTTCTGTGGGAAAGTAATGGGCAATCTCGGGATCAACTTTTATTAAACAACGACTCCTTAATTGTAATAATTTTTTGATTAAATGGAGAATTCTTATTGATTTCAGTGTTTATTTTCTCAAATGAATGAATTACCGTCGTGTGATCGCGTCCAAGCTTTTCCCCAATGTATGGGTAGGACATCCTCAGGATATCCCGAAGTAGGTACATCGCCACCTGTCTCGGCTCTACCATTTCTTTTTTCCGAGACCTGCCGGTTAAATCCGGCACCACCACATTGTAAAAATCCGCCACTGCTTTCAGAATCTGATCGTCGCTCACTCGGCCCAAGTAACTCTGTGTCGATTTATCAATAATTTCTTCTACCGTCTTGCGATCAATATCCACTCCCCGCTTTTCTTGATAGAAAAGAATTTTATTTAACACTCCTTCGAGCTCGCGGATGTTTCTCTTAACCGAATTCGCCACCAGATCCACGATTGGGTCGGGTAGTTGCCGATTGGCCGTTTGCAATCGATTTCGAATAATTGCCACTCGCATTTCGTATTCCGGGTAGCTGATATCGGCGGTAAGCCCGCCGTCAAACCGCGAACGCAATCTTTCCTCTAGCGTCGGGATCGACTGGGGCGGACGGTCCGAAGAAATAATAATCTGTTTATTGTTTTCATAAAGCGCGTTGAAGGTGTGAAAAAACTCCTCTTCCGTCTTTTCTTTCCCGCCGATAAACTGGATATCGTCAATAATTAAAACATCACAATCGCGGTACTTTTTCTTAATATCCTCCATTCGCTTGTTTCGAATCGCCCAGACCACGTCGCTGGTAAACTTTTCCGAGGAAACATACCGAGGTTTAAGCTTCCCGCCATATTTAACCCTGATTTCATTACCAATCCCTTGAATTAAATGGGTTTTCCCTAAGCCCACCCCCCCATATATAAAGAAGGGGTTGTATTTAGTACCTACGTCCTGGATGATCGCCTGGGCTGCCGCAAAGGCCAACTCATTAGAAGAGCCCACTATAAACGAATCTAGGGTGTATCGGGGGTTTAAGTTAGTCTCTGGGTCTATTTTTGAAAAATCCAAGCCCGATTGGTTGTCTATCTTGTTAAAATCTACCGCCAACTCCTTCTTACTCATCACCTTCGGCTCCTGGTTAGTCACCACAAACTCCAATTTTCTCGCCGAACTGTCCAGCCCTCTCATCACCCCTAGGATGTTCTTCTGATATTTGTTCTCAATCCACTCTTTAGCAAAGTTATTCGGGATCGCAATGTAAAATATTCCGTCTCTTTTGTCCACCAACTTACTATTCTTCAACCAAGTCACAAAACTTGCTCTCGACAGCTGCACTTCCATCTCGTTCAACGTTAACTGCCAGAGTTGTTCTAAATCCATGTGTGTCTATTGTATTCGTATTTCAAGACTAGTCAAAGGAACCTGGCCGACGCCATTGGGGACTAGCTGTTGAAAACTATTTTTTCAAAACCCCCAGCCAAAATTTTCACACTGGGTTTACTAAAAAAATGTTTAATGCTAAAATAAAACCCAAGTCGAAACTAACTTACCTCACATGTCAAGAACTTATCAACCAAAAAAACGAAAAAGAGCTAAGGCTCATGGTTTCAGGTCCCGCCAAGCCAAGCCCGCCGGCCGAAAAGTGCTCAGCCGAAGACGCGCCAAGGGCCGAAAGAAGTTAACCGTTTAGGGTTTTTTATCGAGGCGTTTTTGTTTCCACCAAAATCCGCAAAAGCTAGAAGACTAGCGAGCCCCGTATGTTCAAAAAGAATCTCCGCCTACCCATCGACGACTTTAAGAAAAAAAGACCTAAATCCGTCAGCTCTGACTTTTTTTCTATTAAATTCTCTCCTAACGGACTCGAATATAATCGGTTTGGTGTTATCATAAGCGCGAAAGCCGAACCCAAATCCACCCGCCGGCATCTTCTAAAAAGGAAAATTCTCAGTATCGCTAAAAAAATTCCAAACCAGAAAACCGATTTTCTGATCATCACCCTCCCTTCGGTAAAAAAGTTAGAAGAGAAAAACATTAATCCAGAGATAATTAATCTATTTAATAAAATAATTTAATGGGCGCTTTTTTTCATACCATCCTCTATCAACCGCTTTTAAACGCTTTAATCTTCCTTTACAACACGGTCGCTTTTGAAGACTTTGGTCTCGCAATTATTTTCTTAACCATTATCATCCGGCTCATTCTCTTCCCAGTTTTTCAAAAAAGCGCCCTCCATCAAAAACAAATGCAGGATCTTCAACCGAAGCTAAAGAAGCTTCAAGATCATCACAAAGGGGACAAAGCTAAACAAGCTGAAGCCATGATGGCTTTATACAAGGAACACAAAGTCAGCCCCTTCTCCGGATTTCTATTGCTTCTCATCCAACTCCCCATCCTCATCACGCTCTATCAGGTTTTTCGGAAAAGTCTCTCGCCTGATTTTCTAACTTCTCTTTACTCTTTCGTCCACGCTCCTGGAGCGATTAACTATTCCTTCCTCGGCTTGATTAATCTAGCCGAAAAGAATATCATAATCGTGATTTTGGCAGCCGCGGCTCAGTATTTTCAAGCCAAACTAAGCTTGCCTAAGGTCCAGCCCGGGCAAAACCTCACTACCGCTGAGAGAATGGGTAAAAATATGGTCTACTTAGGACCCGCCCTAACGGGTTTTATCCTTCTAAGTTTGCCCTCCGCCCTCGGTCTTTTCTGGATTGTGGGCTCGCTCTTCTCTATCGGTCAACAAATTATTATTAATAAAGAACCTAATGTCGGAGAACTGGCAAAACTTCCTAAGCAAAGCAATTGAGCTCATGGGCTTCAAGGATTTTCGAGTTAGTGTCGACCCCGAAACTCAGCGGGGCGTGATTTTTATCTACGACAACCCCGACCTCATCAAAGAAAATTTACCAATGATTGTTGAAAGCGTAAACCACTTGGTTCAAATGGTATCGCGCAAAAACAACGAGCCCAGCGTCTTCTTTGACGTCAACAACTATCGCCAAGAAAGAGAAAATTTGATTACTGAACTTGCTCGCGCCGCCGCCAAGAAAGTTCTCGCTACCGGCGAAGATCTTTCTCTGCCGATGATGAACGCCTACGAAAGGCGATTAGTGCACGTGGCGCTCGCTATCCACCCCGAAGTCAAAACCGAAAGTGTAGGTGAGAGCCGAGATCGTCACGTCGTAATAAAGCTCATCAAATAAACCCCCACACCACAACAAAGAATTTCGGAAAGGTGGACTCCCCTTCTTTGTTTGGTGTGGGGGTAAAAACCCGCCGTCTTTAAAAACTGGCTCACTCTAACGAAAAGACTTTATTCCAAAGCTATTGAGTAAAGCTTTTCGTCGTACCGATTCACAAAGTAAAATTTGTTTCCTATTACTCTCACTTGAGACGCGTCTAAATCTTCCGGCCCTTCATAGATCGAAGAAAAACTGCCCGCTGGGACGCTGAATTTGAAAAAGTTATCCAAAGAAAAAACTTGTTTCTTGGCGTAATCTTCAAGCAAGAGCTTTCCTGTAATTACATCAAAATTTTTTGGCGCTCCGCAGTAAAGCCAAGTTGTTTCCGCGATTTTATCCTTCGTTTTTGTGCTCGCCGCTTTAATTAGGTTCTGCTCGATATCAAAATCGCATTTATCCACCGGTGTTCTAACCGCCAGTTCTTTTAAAATTTCACCCTGTTTTCCAAAGATAGAAAGTGTAAAAGCTCCATTTCGATCAGAGGTGGCTAAAATATTTCCCCCTTTATCATCCACCTTCAAATCCAAAGATGTCCGGTTGGAAAATAGGGAAGTAAGTTTCTTGCTTGTGGTATTAATTTTCCATGCCGACGAATCAACTTTCGAGGATCCTTTATTCCAAAAAGCCACCTCATCCTTGCCCATCCAACCCACAACCAAATCTTCGACGTGGAGCCGGGTTATCTCTTTAGCCGACGGCTTACTGACTCCGAAATCCAAAACGCTCAAAGAAGTGTACCCTTCTTTCTTGAGTGCGTAGACGATTCTTGAGTCATTTGGATTCCACTCGGCCGCCGTCACTCCCGCGACCAATGGCTGCCAAGATTTTTTCTCAATATCATAAACACTAAACTGGGGGTTGCCTCTTCCGCCAAAACCCATCAAAACTTTCTTCCCGTCGTAAGAAAAAGAAGCCTGCGTTATATTTAAAATCTGAGTTTCGCTGATAAGCGTATTTTTCCCATCTTTAAGTGAGTTGATGTGTCCGCTTGGCTGAACAAAAATCACCCCACCATCTTTATCCGCAAAAAATCCTTTCACGCTAAAACCCAAACTTTCGAGTTTGAGTTTGCTGTTTTTGCCCGGAGTAACCACCGGCGTCGAAGTTGAAACCGACGGGGGATTCTGGCCGCCGTTATTTACCGGCTCCGGCGTCTTATCTTTCCGTAAAAAATATCCGAGCACAAAAAGCCCGATTCCCAGGATAACTATTAGACCAATGATTAAGTATCTTTTCATGTTATCCAGGAAAAGGCCCAGCACCATTACTGTAGCAATCTTGTTGGTGGCAATAACCACCCCCATTTTGCCCGTATTCCAGCATACAATCTTGGGGTGTTTTTCCAAAAGCGCAGATTCCGTCTGGCCCAGGAGTAGAAGAGCATTTGTATTTTCCTAAGTTAGAAAAGTCCACAACACAGGACTGCCCACCTTCACATGAGCCAGTTTGGTCTCCACAGGGAATATCATCAGCCGAAACCCTTACGCAAATACCATCTGCGTTAGGTTCTAATCCATTGTAAGCACATTTTCCATTCTTAGACTTAGCTCCTTCGATCCCATAAAACTTACAAAACCCATTGACGCAACTTTCCTTGCTATCATTACACCCATAAGTAAACACAGGCCCCCCTGCACAAGTATAATTCTCCGAAAGCTCACAAATCTTTTCCTCATTACAAGTCGCTTCAACATCATGACCGGTCACAGACTCAAGTGAAGCTTCACAAAAATCGCTATCGCCCAACTCCAAATTTGAATTATCTTCCTCACTACACCCTATATTTGCATAACACTTATCATCTTTAAAACAAAAAGCGCCTGCGCCACACTGGTTATTTAGACAGCGGCCCCCAACTTGAGAAGCAGGAGCAGTCAGTTCCGGGAACAAATCCCCCCCTCCTTTAATATCCGCCAGCGTCGGGAAACTCAATTTAGTCAGCTGTGGATTAATAGTTTGCAAAAGCACAAACGCTCCGGCCAAAAGCAAGAGTCCCAAAAGCGCCTGCTGAATCCTCTCCTTCGCGTCTTTTTGTCCTGATCCACTATCCCCAGTGGCCGCATACTCAATTCCACCATAAACAATCATCACAAACGCCAGCAGTCCTCCGATCAAAAGCGCGAACTGAAAAAGATTGCCAATAATTCCCATTGGATTCGGGTCAGCTTGAGTCGCTTCGTTTTCTCCCGGGATGTTTGGGTTAATCGGATTTATCGGCAGTAAATCCACGTCCGCCGCCTGAACCATCAACGGTCCCACAAATAAAACTCCAACCACCACCAAAAAAAAGTATTTTAAAAATTTATTAGGTTTCATTTTTGAAAAGTTAAAAGTTTTGAAGCCGATCCCATAAGGGCAAAATTAGTCGGATGGGAAACCGAAAGTTTTATATCCAACAAATATCCCTCCGCTACACCTCCGCCTAAATTAACATCCAAGAAGCTGATATTTTCCTCTGATTTCGGTTTCTGACCATTCACCGTCCATACGTATTCCAGTCTAGTTGGATCATTGGTCGTGAAAAAATAAGGAAGAGCCCTTACCTGTATCCTTGAGCTTGAGAAAACATCTCGAGGATAGCGAGATTCAATCACTACTTCTGGCCGAACGGCCGATATCTCAATCGTCTTCGTCAAAGACTCTCCGTTGTAGTTATTCACCACCACTCTTACTTGGTGATCCCCCCTGATCGGGGTTCGAAAGGAAGTTTGCTGAGCTCCCAACCCTGTTTTTATAAGCTCATCATTTAAATACCAGTAAATCTCATGACCTGAAAGGTTTACAAATTTTCCGCCATTCACCACCTCAAACGAAACCGTCACCAACGTTCCATCGCTTGGAAATGCTTTACCGGTAAATTCTGCCGGCACATATGAGCTCGCCCTCCAAGTCATCCAAATCTCCGGTGCCGTCTGGGCTTTTGTTGTCACCGAATAAAGACCAAAAATCAAACTTAAAAGCGCCGCCGAAATAAGTATTCTTTGATTAAAAATAGAAAAAATCACTTACTTCTATTATATCAGACCCTTATCTTTTCTTTCCTCCACTTATCCACCCCCACCCTATTCGGCTCTATTTTTCGTTTGCTTGCCGTGTTTGAGTCCTGAATACTCAATATTCAATACTGGCCTTCACGCCGCCTTCCGCCATTGCTCATCTTCCTCGTCTTCTTCTTGCCGTCTTCGGATTCTCGTCATATCCACAAATTTTTCGTCTTTACCCTCCTGAACCTCGCTTGTGAGTCCCTCCATCTCTTCAAACGGATTTTCCATTTCCCCAAGCTCTTTCCTAGTCCTAAGCGCCTCTTCCTCTTTTTTCTTCAAATCCCCTTGGCCGCCTTCCACAAGTTCTTGTTGCAACTTCCTCTTACCAGCCCTAGCCAACTGCCGTTTTGCCATTGCTCGCATCCCCGTCTCCGCCGCCTTCTTGCCCGCTATTTCTCCCACTGCCGCTGGTGCCGCCGCTCCGCCCGTTGCTATTGTGGCGGCAATCATCGCCGCATCTAGCGCTAATTTTCTCGCCATCTGGCTATTTCCTAAGAGTAGCGAAAGCCCGATCCAGATAAACTTTATCGGCAAAATCAGCCCAAGCAATCCTCCAACCAAATTTACAATCCAAACCATCAAATTTTTTTCACCTTTAAAGATAAAAAAAGCCATTAAAAACAAAACCGCCACTAAATTGACCAACAAAGCAATCAGAAAAACCACTAAACCAATAATCGGGATGCCCAAAATCAAAAGTCCAAAGACCGTAAAAGCATCCGCGCCAAACGCAATCGAACCCATTAAAACCGCAATCAGAGTATCGTACCTCTTTTCGTGTTCCATTGCTTTTATTCTACTACAAAACCAAAAACTCGAGGCTACTTCAATTCCTTATTTATCGCCTCCTTCTCCGCCAAAAGTTGTTGTGGGTCGGTTGTAATTAGTTGATCCTCAAAAAATGAAGCAATGATTTGAATTGCCACATGTCGTCGCCCGGCGAAGAAAAGTCCACTCCCGACCTCAGCCGAAAGGAGCATATTTTTCTCCGCCTCAGTCAAAGCAAACGCTTTCGCTACAATATCAATCGTCGCCGGCGCCTGCTTCAATAAAAGTTGGATCGAAGAGTTGGTGATAATCGGCCGACCATAAGGGGAGCGCAAAAAGTCTTCCACGTCTTGGGTAATTGTTGAAACCCCCAAAAAATATTTCCTTGCTCTTTTCACCAAACCAAACAAGAAAGTGGCGCTGTCTTCATATTTCATCATCCACCACGCCTCATCAATAATCAGCAACCGCTTTTTGAGTCGCGCGCGGGTCAAGTTCCAAATAAAGTTTAAAATGATATACATCGCCACTGGCCGAAGCTCCTCTTCCAAATCTCTAATTGAAAAAACAATCAAACGGTTATCAATGTTAATGTTTGTCCCTTGGTTCACAAACCCCGAAAAACTCCCCTTGGTGTATTTATACAACCGCTCCGCCATACCCTTTCCACCCTCGATATTTCGTAGAACCGTTTCCAAATCTTCTAATAAAGGCGCGGTTGCCATCGAAAAATCTTCTTCCGGCACAATTCCTCGCGAAGCATAAGTTTCAGTGATGGCTCGATCTAAAAGCGAATCCTCCTCCGCCGTCACATTTCCAAGCATCAGTTTCACTAATCCCGCGATGTTAACAATGTGTGATCGCAAAACATCCGTCGGGGTTTCGCCTTCTGGCACAATCGGTACATCAAATGGGTTGATGTGCTCGTGCGAAGACAGCGAAATATTGAAAAAACTTCCCCCAAAAGCTTCACTTAGTTTCTGGTATTCATTTTCTGGATCGATCACCAAAACATCTACTCCCGTCATAAGATATCGAATAATTTCTAGTTTTGTAGCGTAAGATTTACCCGAACCCGATTTAGCAAAAACCACTTGGTTAGCATTTTCAAGCGAAAAGCGGTCGAAAATAACCAAGTTGTTGTTGTGGCGGTTAATGCCATACATAATGCCCTGATTAGAATTTAAATCTTCCGAAACAAATGGGAAAAAAGACGCCACCGGCCCTGAAT
This sequence comes from uncultured Candidatus Saccharibacteria bacterium, assembly GCA_964363455.1. Classification (GTDB taxonomy): domain Bacteria; phylum Patescibacteriota; class Minisyncoccia; order UBA6257; family 2-01-FULL-56-20; genus VMFW01. The sequence continues at coordinate 2,562 of CAYIIM010000007.1, read as the reverse complement.
TCATCGGCGTTCTGACATCAATCTTGTCTTCTGCGAGTGGCAAAACCGAAAGCAGTCCTTCTAGCTGTTGGAAGAGCGCCGGTTTCAAATAAATTAACTTCGACTCCAAAAGCGACTGTACCTGTCCCTCAAGTTTCGAAAGCTCCTCCATTGTATCGGCATAAATCGCGATATAAACCCCAATACTAAAAAGCCTCTCCTGGGATTGCTGAAGCGTGTCGCGCAAACCCTCGACGTCTTGGAGCGCAGTTTCAAGCATCGGATCTCTCACTAACCCTTTTTCTTGCTGATCCGAAATTTGTGATTCAATCTGCGCCGCTTTCTTCCTCAAGTTTTTAAGTGCTAGTCCCGTATCCACTGGATCAACAAAAATCGAAATATCAAAAATATTCGGCAAATTTATAAGCGGCTCAAACCAGCCGGTTGAAAGGTAGCGGGGATAAGAAAAAACAAAAAAAACTTTAACGTGCTTGTCGCCAACTTTAAGATAATTCGAATTTACCTGCACCCCCGCTGGCGCGATAATCTTCTTCGCCTCTTTAAATCCGTCTTCAGTTTTTTGTTTTTCCTCCTCCGCCATTGTAATTATATTTTTTCCAAAACTTTCAGTTTTTTCATCTTATTTACCTATTTCTTTTAATCTCTGAAATATTTTCCACCTCTCGCTCGGTTGTCTCTGGGTTGTAAAAATTATAAAAGAGTTCGATGAGCGCCTGATTTTCTAATCGAATTGCCTCAAGCCCCATCACCGAAAGCCCTTCTACTACCTGCGTCGATCTTTGCTCTAATTGTTCTAAATTTTCTTTCAAGCTTGCGTCATCCTCCGCCTTCTTCTCATTTTTATTTCCCTTGTTTAAAAACGGCAAAAACTTCGAAATGCCCGAAATAGCGTCTTTGCCGGAAATCATAATTGGCGAAAAGGGAACGATCACCAAAAAAGATTTCTCCATAATCGAATTTTCACGGACAAATCCGCCAATAAATTCTTGGTATTCTTTGATCTGGCTCTGAAGCAAGGCCGAGGGTTCGTCTTTTATCCGCGACTCCAAACTCGAAAGATATCTTTCAATATTCACTTTTCTCGAGTGAACGATAATCTGAATCTGAAAATCTAGTCCGTTTAAAAAATTAATATACCCCGCCGAAAGTGCCTCCATCTCTTGTTCCGCCATGAGCGCGGTGTTAAGACCGCTCACCATCACCACTTGTCTCAAACCCCCGCCCTTCAAAAAAACGGTGTTTTCTTTTATTTCTTCAACTTCAACTAAATCCTGGGTGTTTGCTAATTGTTTATTTGCGGCCATCTTGTATCTAATTATACCTCAATTTAACCGCTGGACGAACAAAAAAAGCCCGAATCGGGCTTGGTTTATAATCTAGTATTAAAACCTCACCTATAGTCCACTCTCTTTGCTACCTTTCTCTCTCCAGTGATTTTTTCAAAAACTTGATATCGCTCTTTTACCTGCTGTGAAAATTGTTGCAAACCAGTTTTTTTGGCTTGCCCACCTGTCCCAGTTTGAAGTTTCTGCCAAGTTTTCTTAAGCGCGAGCCCCATAATAATACTATCTAAGGAATGGCCTGGTTTTCTAGCGACGCCCAACTCTCTTTGGTCTTTCATTTTTTGATCCTCCGGCTGCCAAACATAAGTCTGGGGTTGCCAATAATATTTCATCGCCGAAAGGAAAACTCTCGAAAGCGGCCGGCCATTCACCTTAACCACCGTGAGCGCTGTCGCCGATCCCATAATAACGATAGAAAGTATTATCCAAACAAAAAGTGAGCCAATCAAAAAGAAAAGCAAAAAACAAAAACCCGCCACCATCGAAAGATAGCCAAACTGTTTCAAAGACAACGGGCCTAAAATCTTGTCTTCGGTGTCGATAAATTGTGGAACCTGAAATTGCATAAAACTAGTTTAAAATTAAAAAATCAAAATGAAAAGTAACAGATTAAAAAGAAAAATTATTTTCTTCCCTTGAGAGTCAGTATACTAGAAGCTAAAATATTAGCTATCTGCTCTAACTCTCCTATTAACCAAACTATCTCCTCTTTATTCCCCTTGCCAGTATCCTTAAGCAGGGTCAGCCATATCTTTGATTCGTTTGCTGATTTTAAAGAATGATGAAAAAAGTTAGTGAAATCCTTTCGAGAGCTAGCCGCCCCAGCTTCTATATAATTAGCCAAAACACTTGTACCGCTTCTAAGAAGTTGATTCGCTATGACTTTAGAAGTCGCGTCCAGAGAAAGAGTGTCAATAAACTTTATGAGACGCAAAACCCAATCGTACAGTCTTTTTTTGAATTCAACTTTAAATTTTTCATTGTCATTTTTCACTTTTATCTTTTATTTTTAATTCCGCCCCGGTTTATTTTTTGATTTGAAAAGTATTCAAATCAATCACATCCGCGTCTTTCATCGTCGAGCTCTGTGGTTTTATATCTTGAGTCTTGGGGGTATTTGTCGAGAGTTGTTCTCTAGGAGTTCCGGCAAAATTGCCGATGTTTTGAATATTCACCCCCGGAGTCTGTGGTTTTAGCGGCATTGGCGGCGTTGGAGGGG
>CAYIIM010000006.1:23933-31199 GCA_964363455.1 uncultured Candidatus Saccharibacteria bacterium | reverse complement strand
CGGTTCGCATATGGCCGATTTTTTGATTGGGCGGGAAGATGTTGAGCTCTATGGCACCAAGCGCTGGAATTTGTCCCGCCTGCGGAATATTCGCCATCTCCTCGACGACCCGCAGCTTACAATGTTCGACTGCGACATCACTGACCCGGTAAGCGTAAACAATCTCATTAAGACAGTGATGCCGGACAACATTTTTCACTTCGCCGCAGAAAGCTTTGTGAGTCCCTCCTGGCTCCATCCCTCGCACTACATGGATGTGAATTACAAAGGCACAGTAAACATCATGGAGGCGTGCCGCGCGGCGGGAATCAACCCGCGAATGCTCATTGCCGGTTCGCCCGAAGAGAACGGCGACATCAAACCCGAAGAATTGCCGATAACTGAATCAACAATACTCCGCCCTGTAAACCCCTACGCCGTTACAAAAGTTGCGCAGGATTTGATCGGATACGTGTATCATCGCTCGTATGGAATGAACATCATCCGCACGCGCGCGTTCAATCACGAAGGGCCACGAAGAGATAATGTTTTTGGTCTTGCGTGGTACGCGTATCAAATCGCGCGTATCGAAGAGGGCAAGCAGAAGCCGCTGCTCGAAACCGGCCACACGGGCGACAAGCGCAACTTCACTCATATTAAAGACATGGTGGAAGGGTATTATCTTGCGATGCAGAAATGCACTCCCGGAGAGCTGTATCTCATTGGTTCGGACGAAGAAGATCACATCTGCACATTCAAAGAGGCGCTCGATAAAATGATCGCCCTTTCAACCGTAAAAAACATAGAAGTGAAGGTGAACCAGAAATACGTTCGCCCGACCGCATTACCTTTTTTGATTGGAGACACCAAAAAGTTCCGCGATCTCACCGGTTGGAAGCCTAAGATCGGAATTGACCAAATTTTAGCGGACGTTCTAAATTATTGGCGCGAGTTCGTGAAAAATGGCGACTACTAAAAGAAAGAAGTCTATCAAACAGGCGGTAATACTCGCCGGCGGAATGGGATTGCGCATGCGGCCGCTTACCTACGATCGCCCGAAGATCATGGTACCCGTAAACGGGCGGCCGTTTGTCGAATATTTGTTTAGTGAGCTCAAGGCAAACGGCATCGAACGGGTAATTTTGCTTTTGGGATACCTTCCCGAAAAGGTTACCGAGTACGTCGGGGATGGTTCAAAATTTGGCCTCAAGGTCGAGTATTCAATCGGCAAGCTCGACGAGGGAACGGCGACCCGTCTTAAGAATGCGGAGCACATGCTTGACGACGAGTTTCTCCTGATGTACTGCGACAACTATATTCGCCTCAATCTTGGTGCATATATGGATTTTCATAAAGCCGGCGGGGCATTGGCAACTGTTATAGTGTATAGCAATAAATTTGGCGTGACGAAGAATAATGTGTTAGTTGGTCCCGACGGGTTGGTTTCGAAATATGACAAGTCACGCACCACACCGGGGCTAACCGGAGTTGAGCTCGGGTTTTTTCTCACGAAAAAAGAGATTGCCCGCCGCATACCAAAAGAAGGCAATTTCTATATAGACGAAAAAGTTATTCCCGAACTTGTTGCCGAAGGCAAGCTTCGGGCGCTTGTGATGGATGAGCTGTACCATAGCTTAAGCACTCCAGAGCGGTTAAAGCAAACGGAAAAGTTCTTAAGCCCGCGCAAGGTAATTTTTTTGGATCGCGATGGCGTCATCAACAAGAAAATGCCTCGAGGGGAATATGTCCGTACGGTGCAGGAATTTGAGTTTTTGCCTGGCGTTATCGAGGCAATGAAGCTTTTAACGGATGCGGGATATGAAATTTATATTATTTCGAATCAGGCAGGCGTCGGCCGCGGCCTTATGACGGAGCCGGATCTTTTTCAGATCCACAAATATATGGAAGGGGAGTTTGCAAAGCATGGAGCGAAAGTTTCCGGAATATATTACTGCCTGCACGTTGCGAGCGATGGCTGTTTTTGCAGGAAGCCAAAACCAGGCATGCTCTACCGTGCGGCGGTTGACCACCACATTAATCTTCAAAGCGTTGTTTTTGTCGGTGACGACCCGCGGGATGAGGAGGCAGGTAGGGCCACGGGATGCCGCACAATTTTAATTTCCGAATCAGACGGCCTCTTGGGCGCAGTGCGCGATATACTTAAAAAATGAATCCCGTTAGAAGCCGCGATCACTTTCTAATAATATAATGTCCACCCAAATGCATAGTCGTTGTAATGAAATAAATCCGCAGACTCGCCTAGATCGTAACCTGCTTCTAATAGAATGAAGATTTTTATTACCGGCGGAACCGGTTTTATCGGCCAGCCTATTGTAAGAATCTTTGCTGCCCACGGCCACAAAGTCCTCCTCCTCTCTCGCGCGCCTAAAAAGTATGCCAATTCTTTTAATGGCAAGCATGTGCAGTTTTTAAAAGGCGACCTTTCGCACATATATTCCATAAAAAACAAAATAGAAAAATTTCGCCCGGACGTAATTTTACATCTTGCGTGGGAGGGCGTATTGGACTATCGCAGTCCAGAGAACAGCGTCAAGAATCTTAAAAACAGTCTCGATTTTTTGCTCTTCGCCGTTTCGATTTCATGTAAAAAAATAGTGTGCGCGGGAAGCGGTCTGGAATACGGCACGTTGATGGGAAGGGTAAACGAGCGCACGGAGGTCCATCCGTCGAATGTTTTTGAAGCGGCAAAAACCGCCTTGCACGACGTCGGAAAAGAAATCGCAAAAAAGAACGGAGTGCAGTTCGTGTGGGCAAGGATCTTTCACTCATACGGCCCCGGCCAAAGGCCTGCGGCGCTTATTCCGTATCTTGTGCGTTGTCTAAAAGACGGCACGCCGCCGACAATTAAAAATCCAAAAACAGCCCATGACTATATATATGTTGATGATGTTGCCAGTGCGTTCGCAAAAATCGTTCTTAAAAAAAATCTCAAGAGCGATGCGTATAATATTGGTTCAGGGCGCCTTGCGAGCGCCGGTGAGATTGCGGCCATTGTTCAGAATGGAAAAGCCCTTGGACATTCTCCGAAAAAAGGCGCGGGCCGGTACACTGACATTTCAAAAATAAAAAAAGAATTAGGGTGGCAGCCGTTGGTGGACATAGAGCGGGGAATCAAAAAAACCATAGCGTACTATATATGAGCGTTTTTCGCGTTCGACATACGGGCTTTGTGGTAAGAAACCTCCCAAGATCCATGGAGTTCTATTGTGGTGTTTTGGGCCTTACCGTCTATAAACGCGAAGTGGAGGAAGGGGAATATATCGAGAAATTAGTCGGCATTAAAAATGTCCGCGTGGAATGGGTCAAGCTGAACATTCCAGGCGGAGGGCTTATCGAGCTTTTGGAATACGCTTCCCATCCCGATCCCGACGTTTCAAAGAAGGCAGAGAGTTTGTCATCGAATCGTCTTTCCTCTGGGCATGTTGCCCTCGCCGTAGATAACGTGGAAGAACTGTATGAAGCATTGATCGCAAAGGGATATGTGTGCAATTCCCCGCCGCTTGTCTCCCCGGACGGTAAGATAAAAATTTTATATTGCCACGACCCCGACGGCATTATCCTCGAGCTTATTGAAGATCTCGAACAAAAATGAGTTCTACAGAAAAAGAATTGGTAACTATAGGGGTGCCGACCTATAACAGGGCCGGTACGTATTTGAAGGCCGCTCTCGATTCCATCCTCGCGCAAACCTACAAGAACTTCGAGCTCATCATTTCCGACAACGCCTCGACCGATGACACGGAGCAGGTATGTCGCGAATATATGGAAAAAGATTCGCGGATTAAATACATCCGACAAAAAAAGAATACAGGGAGTATTTTAAACAGAAATTTCGTGCGGCAGCAGGGGAGTGGAAAATATTTTGTAGAAACGTGCGACGACGACCTCCTGGCGCCGACATTTTTAGAAAAGTGCATGGTCCGCATTGAAGCAAATCCGGAAGCGGTTTTTGCAGGAGGAAATTTTGTGGAGTTCGATGATTTGGGCAGAAAAGTTGAGCGTTACTTCAGGCTCTTTTACCCTTTGGGAAAGGACGTATATAGCCGGCTAAAAAAGTACATACTGCTATATGAATCCGACGGGAAAGATATGCTAACGTATTGCGGCGTGTGGCTCCGCTCGATTGTTGCCGGAAATCCATTTTTCAACCTCCCGTATTTTGGGTGGGATTTTCAAGATATGGGTTTTATTTTTCAGGGACTGGCGAAGGGGCCGTGTGAGTGTGTGGACGAGGTGCTTTTTTATAAACGCGCAGCCATGAGCGCCTTGAACCCGCCCAAGAAAAAAACATTTATAAAAAGAATTTTCGATTCGCTTTTTAAAAGCAGGGTATCGAGGTTGTGCAGTCCATTCTTTTATAAACGAATAGGAGATATACTCCGCATTAAGGAGCTCTCGTATACCGAGAAAACAAAACTCATCTTTTGGAATCTATTTGTGATGAGCCGGCTGTTTTGGGAAAGGAAAATTTAACTTATTAACTAATAACTGGTAGCGTATAACCATGCGCATTCATCTTACGGGCACAAATTGGCACGGGGCGACGACGTTTAATCTCGAGCGGGCGTTTAAGGATCTGGGCCACAAGGTGTTATTTTTCGACAAGCACCCGAGCAAGCGCGACCGTGTGATGAAAAACATTGCCCTTCGCCTGTCGCGGAAGCCGTACGGCGTGGAAGAGCGTTTCAGCAATAGACGCGGCAATGAATGGTTTGAGTCAGTGCAGGGATACGCGCCGGACCTTATTTTCATTGAAGACGCTCCGAATATTTCACCAGATTTTATTTCGAAAGCACGCGAGCTGGGAAAGCCAATTTTTTATTACCTCACCTCGCCTCCACATGGGCACGGCGCAAAAGAGCAAATGTGGTGTTTTCAATACGTGGACGAGCTTTTCTCGATAGACGAGGAGTGGTCTAAAATCGCCTCGCAGTTTTTTAAAAAACCTATCCACCATCTTCCGCTTGCCGCGAGCCCGAAAGATTTTTACCCGATCCCCGGAGCGCAAAAGAAATACGATGCAGCGTATATTGCCTCCGTTCCCGAGCAGAGCCCCGACGGGCTTATGCGCGCGCACTTGGTGGACCAGATTCCCAAACAGTACTCCGTCGTGGCCTTAGGCAGCGGCTGGAACTATTGGCTGAAGCTTTTCCCGAAACTCCAATCGCGGATACAGGCAAGCTCGTCTATTTCGATTGCGAAAATGAACGAAGCATTCAACGCGTCGAAAGTTATTATCAACTTCCACTCCACGGGGCATACAAGTTCCATTTCTGCGCGCACATTCGAAGTCGCCTTGGCCGGCAGCTTCCAAATCGCGGACTACAGGAAAGATTTGGACGTTTTACTTCCGCCGAATTCAATTCCGCTCTTTAGCAACCTAAAAGAAATGAACGATCTCATCGGCCACTGGTCCGAGCTCGCTCAAGAAAAAGAAAGGGAAGAAAAAGTCCGTAAACTCCGCGACCATGTCCTCGCACACCACACCTGGGAGCATAGGGCGAAAGAGATATTGAAATATATAAAGAGTTTTAATGAAAAATAGCGAACTATTTGCAAAAACCGGAGAAGTTATAAGAAAGTCTATTCATTTAGAAAATTTAATCTCTTTTATTATTTCCCAGCACCATTTTAGAGTTAAAGGTACCCCCACCACAGTGCCCGGAGAAATGCGTATTTGACCCATAAAAAGAGGCGCGCTTTTTCGCCTTTGCGCAAACCCTTGTCCAAAAAAATATATTTGGAAAGTTTGTAGGAATATTTTGCCGCTTGCAGACGATTAGAAATAAATATCTTGGCCTTGGTTATAAAACCTAGCTTTTTCTCTATCTTTTTTCTAGTCGCGTGCCATTCCTCGAGGGTTTCATATTTATAATCATGGGGCAGTGCAATAAGTTCTTGAAAAGAAAATTTTTTGTTTCCATGGTAGATGGGGGATTGTCTTTTAAAGAAGAGCGCATGGAGAACATTCGCAAAGTATCCTGTAAGCAGTGAGCGGAAGACGTAGATCATGTCTCCATGGCAACCGCCAAGGGATAAAAGATCGGCGGGCGTGTGCTTTCTCCACAAGCCGTAAATCATCGTTATTTTTCCGTTTTGGGCTCTGTTTAGAAGGTATGTCTTAATGCGTGTGTAAGTATCGGGCGCGAAAGGAAAATAGTTCTCCTGGGAAAGCTGTATCACTTTTCCCGAATCGTCGAAGGCGTAAAAATTAGGGAACACCATAGTGGCATCGGGAAACTCCCTGAACTTTGCCACGCATTCCTCTATAAAGCGCGGATCCCAGAAATCATCGCAGGCCGCCCAGGCAAAATAATCCCCGCGGGCCTCTTTCCGTATGAAATCATAATTGCCGTAGCTGCCAATATTTTCTTTCTGGCGGATATAGCGTATCCGCGCCTCCCGGCGGGCATATTCCTCGCATATATTTTGCGTGTCGTCCGTTGAGGCATTGTCGGAGATAATAAGCTCGAAGTTTTTGTACGTCTGTGCGAGCAGGGAGTCGAGCGCGCCGCGCACGTACTCGCCGCCGTTCCGCACACATAAACCCATACTTACCAAGGGATTTTTTTGGCTGTCGTCTGTGTGTTCGTGGTTTTTATTCATGTGACAAGGCAACCAGGCATGAGGTATTATACAACCTGTGATAGGCAAACTCAAAAATTTTCTCTTCGGCGAGGAATCGCTTAAACAGACGCTCGCGAAAAACAGTTTTTGGTTCGGGGTGTCAAATATCGGTAGCCAGCTGATTCGGCTTATTGTCGTGATCTACGCCGCCCGGCTTTTGGGCGCCGCGCAATACGGCTTGTTTTCCTATGCACTCACTATCGCCGCCATGTTCACGATCCTCTCTGACTTCGGCCTGAATTATTTGTTCTCGATCAGTCTAGCTCGCCGAGACGAAAACGAAGAAGCGTATTTCCCAACACTCGTGATTCTTCGCGGCGGCCTTATCGCCGCGATCATCGTTCTTACCATTATAATCGGGCCTATGCTTACAAAATTCCCCGAGGCAAAGATTCTGATACCGCTTGTCGCCCTACTTGTAGCCGCAGACGACATTCGAGGATTTTTGATCGGGTTTGTTCGCGCGGAAAACAGGATAGATAAAGAAGCGCTTGGCACTATTATCACAAACGCCCTGATTGTCCTCTTAAGCCTCATCGCCTTGGGGTATGCCCCCACACCCTACGCGCTTACGGCGGCGTATCTAATAGGCAGCGCGCTCGGCACCTGTATGATGTTTTTTATGGTGCGGAAAGGTAT
>CAYIIM010000006.1:13499-23923 GCA_964363455.1 uncultured Candidatus Saccharibacteria bacterium | reverse complement strand
GTATCAAAAAAGTTCTTAGGCGGTGGATGTTTAGCATTCTATCGGCTAAGAAAATCCTTGCCGTTGCCGTTCCATTCGGGCTTGCGAACACAATATGGATACTAATGACGAGCACCGATGCCTTGGTGATCGGCTGGTTTCGCACGGCCTCCGAGCTTGGGCAATATGCCGCTGCCCAGCGACCGATCTCTGCGCTTACGCTCGTGCCGACCATTATGGCTGCAAGTTCGCTCACACTGATCGCCCGCGCCGCTAAAGAAGGCGCGCAGGAACGCCTGAAAAGTTTTATAGAACGGTTGGTCACGCTCTCCTTGGCGATCGTTTTTCCGATCGCGGTAGGCGGTATTATCGTGGCGCCTGGGATAATTCACCTTCTCTACGGCCCGGAGTACCTGCCCGCAATATTGTCATTCCAGTTGCTCTGTATAACCCTCGCCATTAATTATCCCGCGAGCGTTATCACGAACCTGGTGCTCGCATTCAAACAGCAAAAGATATTTACCGCCGCCATGGTCATAGGCGCGCTAGGAAACCTTCTCTTAGATATTCTTCTTGTGCCGCGTTTCGGCATTGCGGGGAGCGTGATTGCCACGATCTGCGCGCTGGGAATTATAAATGGCTATATTTGGTATAGCGCAAGAAAATTGACGCCGTTTAAAGTTGCGCCGTTCCTCCCGCGAATTATCTTCGCCACCGTGTGTATGGGCATCGGTACATTCGTGCTTCAGCTCATCTCAATAAATTTATTCATAAATATCGCAATCTCGGCCGTGGTGTATCTAGGGGTGTTAATCGTTCTTCGAGAGCCGCTCCTAAGAGATGTGAAGGGACTATTTCGTTTCCAATAATTGAAAACACAAGAGAGATATTAATCGATTGACTTTTTTAATGGAAAAAGAATAATTATCAACAATATGAATTTTATACTACTGGTTTTATATATTTTCGTGGCCGCCGCCACAGAATTCTTTTGGGATAAAATGACGAAAGGTGCGATAATGCTTTTAGACGACTATGGATGGCAGGGATTTGATGAGCAGCACGACGCGTCTAGTAAGTTTGCAAAAGAAAGAAGTGTGCTGATCCTCTCTTTACCTACCAGCCAGGGGTTGATTGTAAAACCCTAAAAAAGAGATACGAAAATGATTTACCGCCTAATCTCCTCTACCTTCCACTATCCACTAGTACAGAAAGTTAAAAGGTTTTTTAGACCCCTCAAGCAGTTGATTCGGGGTAAACATGGGATTTACAAAGCGTTGGGTTTCATCCCCAAAGATATTAAAGTTATTTTTGATATCGGAGCGGGGGACGGAGATTACGCGGTAACCTTTGCCAAAAGTTTTCCGCGGGCAACCATCACTTGTTTTGAGCCGAATAAAATAAGCTACGAAAAGTTGAGGCGTAAAACCAAAGACCTAAAAAGCAGAGTCACTTGCATCAATCAAGCTCTGTCGAACAAAAAGGGAATGGCCACGTTGAGTTTCAATCCCGCTATTCCTGATAGTGGTAGTCTTGGTGGTGAGGGTTTAGAATCAGAAGAAGTTCCGACCGAAGTCTTGGATAGTTTTATGAAGATATTGATTTTATGAAGATTGATGCTGAAGGGCATGAAGTAAAAATCCTTGAAGGCGGCCAGGGAACTATGAAAAAGGTAAAATACCTTTATCTGGAGACCAGGCTCGACCTTCCAGATTATTTTTATAAACTCTTAGAGAAAACAAGAGAACTTGATTTCTACCCCATCTATTTATCTGATGACCAGAATGTTTTATTTAAAAGAAACTCTCAATGAAGCAAACCACCTACTTCGTTCCCTTCTCTGAATCCGGACTTAAGAACAAACTTTTTGCTCCTTACTCGAATGTCAAAGCGAACGTCCCGCCTTTTGACTATCTCAAAAAATATTTAGCTAACCACGAAGTGGAAGCTAAAACGATTGATCTGTGGGACCCAAAAAGCAAAAACGAAAACGACCTTTTAATCGTCTTTGATCACCCGCCAGTCGGATTCTATAAACTTTTACGCCGCCTCCGCGATTTTCTGCGTCGCAAAAACACCTTTCCTTTAAAAAACCGCTACCTTCTTGAAATATTGCCGCAGTTCAAACGAAAGGTTCTTCTGCAATGGGAATCGGCTGTGAATAACCCCTGGGTTTACAAAAACATCCCAAAAATTGTCGCACTTTACGATGAATCCCACTTTATTCCAAAAGCGAGCGACTTCCCTCATTTTTATTACCCCCAAAATTTTGACCGCCTAAACGATGAGCACTTCAGTAATTCATCAAGAAAGTTTATGGTGATGATGAATAGCAATACTAAAGCCAAAGGTTTTTGGCAGTCTGAACTTTACCGCGAACGTGTCCGAGCTCTAGAATTTTTTGCTAAGTATAATGAAGTTGATCTCTACGGTCCTCGCTGGGACCAAAGCTCCTCTCCTTCGATCAAGAAAATCTGGAAGAAATTTGCCGATGACAAACCTGCTACGATGAGCGAGTACACTTTTGCTCTCTGCTTCGAAAACGCCATCTGGCCTGGGTACGTGACCGAAAAGATTTTCGACTGCCTTCAAGTTGGCACTATTCCTGTTTATCTGGGAGCGCCGGACATCGAAGAGGACGTCCCCCTCGACTGTTTTGTGGACGCAAGAAAGTTTTCTCTAAAAATTGGAGTCTCTCCGAAAAAAGGAGAAGTTGATTATGAAGCGCTAAGAAACTTCCTTCATTCTTTAGCCCCCGAAAACATTCAGAAGTATAAAGATTCCATTCGCGCTTATTTTACTTCCTCAAAATTTAAAAAGTTTACCCCAGAGTATTTCGCCGAAACTATCTTAAAGATTATTCGCGGTGAATCGTAATTCGTATATTGGTATCAATACGCATATGAGTATCAAAAAAGTCATTAAAGCTCCCTTACTTGTCGTATATAAGTTTGGTCTGAAAACTTTTGGCGGTCGAGGACTTCAAAAGATCTGGCCTCTCGGAATAATTCGCGACTGGTTGAGTAAAACAGTTCGGGGGTTAAAACCCGAATCAGTGTATTTTCGGGGAAACACGGTTTTTTTGGATCCGAACGACAATTTGGAACTGTCCATTTGGAAGGAATCGTGGTCGGTGCAAGAGATAGAGGTGATGAAAGCGAACATAGAAATGGGCGACACGGTTATAGACGTGGGTGCGAATATCGGGGCATTCACCCTTCTTTTTGCCCAGCAAGTTGGTTTGCAGGGGCACGTGTTCGCGTTCGAGCCGTCGCCGGAAAATGTATCGCTCCTCCAGAAAAATGTCTCCGCGAACGGGTATCCCAATGTGAAGATCATTCCCAAAGCCGTCACAGATAAAGATGGAAAAGTCACTCTTTTCCTGTCTGATTATAACGTCGGCGATCATCGCATTTACGATCCGCACGAAAAAAGCGGGGGATTGGGAAACACGGGCGCCGAGTACGAGCGGCTGAAGGATAAAACCGGCCGGCGGAAATCGGTTTCCGTAGAGGTGGTTTCTCTTGATAATTATTTCCGCAGATGGGAAAAGGCCGTTGAATTTGTGAAGATCGATGTTCAGGGAGCAGAAGCTACGGTCTGTGCTGGAATGTCGGAAATTATCCGAAAAAATCTGAAGATTAAAATCATGATCGAGTTTTGGCCAGCCGGTCTTACGATGAGCGGGGCGAACCCGAAGGAGTTTCTCGAAAAACTGCGCGAAGTGGGATTTTCTTTTTTTGAAATAGACGGCTGGCGTGCCGACTCGAAGGCGATCGGAATCGAAGATCTTTTGAAGCGCTATACCGTCGAAAACAATAAGACCACAAATCTTTTGATTAAAAAAATATAATGCGGATAGGCATCGTTTGTTTCAATCTTTCTTGGCAATCCGGCGGACCGCGGCTGGTTTTCGCGCTCGCGCAGTCTTTAAAGAAGCGCGGGAATACGGTTGTGATCTATACGCCGGAGTTTAGCGGAAAATATTTCAAGGAATTATGGAACGGGTTGGATATTCGCGTAGTTCCGACCAAAGAACTTAAATGGTCCGGCAGACCCCAAAATTTATTTGTTCGAATTGGTCGAAAAATTAGAGAGGAATTCGCGCGTTCAAAAGTTGCGAAAAACATAGCAGCCGCGATGGGGCCGGATTTCGACATCGTAAATGTGCACGATTTCGCCTACTCTGTGGGGTACTTTTATAAAAAGCGGCATCCGGCGGCAAAAATTTTATGGACGGAAAACGATCCGCCATATATGTACCTCCCCAAACAAAATCCATTTTTTGATGTCTTAAGCCGCATCTACAATGTCTGGAAAGATGTCTCGAGCCGGCGTTATTTTCTGGCGATCGATAAGGTTTCGGTGTTGGACTTTTACAACCGCGCGTGGTGCGAGAAGAGGGGGTTGCGTCCGGCGGTAGTGCGCTTGGGCGTGGATTCGGAGAATTTTTATCTTCCGGTTAAGGATTTTTACGCCGGAGCCAAAGCAAAAAAAGTACGCATTTTTGCGCTGGGCTCCTTGAATAAATACCGGCATTACGAGGATACGATTATGGCAGTAAAATATCTTCGCGATTGGGGATATGATGCGAGCGCTCATATCATTGCAAATGACATGTGGAATGAAAAAGCGTATCGGGAAGAGATCATGTTGATTATCGCAGACAATAATCTGGAGGAGGCGATAGACATCCGTTTTGAAGGAGTGTCCGAAAAGGGATTACAGGTCGCGTATCTGGAATCCGATGTGTTTGTGTACGCCATGTATGTACCTCCTCCACGAGACGGGTTTGGTTTCAGCATCGGCGTGTTCGAAGCCATGTCTGCGGGGCTCCCCGTAGTTTTATGCCGCACGACGACCTCAACCGAAGTTTTGAAGGACAAAAAGAACGCTCTTTTTGTAAATCCGGAAAGTCCAAAGCAAATCGCCGAGCAAATTAAATACCTTCTTGATGATCCAAAAGAATACAAGCATATCGCATCTGCAGGCCAAAAGTTCGTGAAAGAAAATTTGACCTGGGAGAAATATACGGATAGTGTTTTAACATTATTTACTTAACGGGATGAAGATTTTAATTACAGGTGGCACAGGGTTTATCGGATCTAATCTTACAATCAAGCTTATTCACAACGGGCACGATGTTTCAATTACTGGGCGCGATGCCGAGCAAAAACTCCCGAGTTTCAAAGGGAAATTCATAATAGGTGACTTGCGAGACATTGATTGGAAACTAGCAGGAACTTTTGACGTGCTTTTCCACGAAGCCGCAAATAATGACACGACAGTGCTTGAAAGGGAATTGATGTTTAAAACAAACATGGAAGCATCGCAGAAACTTTTTGAATACGCGGTTCAAAATGGCTGTAAAAAAGTCGTCTATGCATCTTCCACGGCCGTTTACGGAGATGTATCTCCGCCGTACAAAGAATCCGGGCCGTTTCATCCTCTTAACCCGTACGGCGAGTCCAAGCTCGCCCTTGATGAGTTTGCAATGGACTTCGCGAAAAAGAATCCTGCCATTACGGTCGTTGGTTTAAGATACTGCAACGTCTATGGCCCTCGCGAAAATCATAAGGGCTCGCGCGCGAGCATGATTTATCAAATCGCAGAGCAGATGAAAAGTGGGAATCCCAAAATTTTTAAGCATGGCGAACAAAAAAGAGATTATATTTATGTGAGCGATGCTGTTCGCGCCAACCTCCTTGCCTCGGAAGCCAAGGTAAGCGGTATTTATAACTGCGGCTTCGGTGCTGCAACAAGTTTCAACGACGTCATAAAAATTTTAAATAACGTCTTAGGCTTAAGCCGCGAGCCCGAGTACATCGATAACCCCTATGCCGGTCGTTATCAGAGTTTCACCGAATGCGATATGTCCCTCGCCAAAGAAAAACTCGGTTTCATTCCCGAGTTCAATATCGAAAAAGGCATCCGCGACTACTACAAGAGCGGCTTTCTGACTGGCTAGAAAATTTTAGAGACTCCTAATCCTAGCAATCATCGCGGAAGTCGATCTTCCTTTGACAAGCGGCACTCGGACAAGCTTAGCGCCAATTTCTTTCAAGGTTTCTAGCTCCACGATTTGGTTCAGTTTCCTGTCCGCTCCTTTTACGTGAATGTTTGGTTTGATTTTCTTTAGCCAATCATTCGGAGTCTTATCTTTGAAAATAAAAACGTAATCCACCGATTTCAAAGCCGCAATTACCTCAGCTCTTTCTTTTTCTGGCACAATTGGCCGGTTCTTGCCTTTATTTTCTTTGACCGACTTGTCGGCGTTTACCCCAACAATTAAAACATCCCCCAAGTTCCTGGCTTTCTCTAGATTCCTTATGTGTCCGATATGCAGAATATCAAAACAACCATTTGTCGTCACTACCTTCATCCCCCTCTTTTTGGCCGATCGAGCAATCTCCGCCGCCTCTTTTATAGTCTTTATTTTTAGCCTAGCTTCTTCCATATTCCTGGTTTTTATCATAATCTATTATATATCTTAGTTCCTAAGCTTAAAACATGGACCAAAACTCATCTTACAACTCCATCTCTGATGCTTTTAAAAGGCACGATTCCGTCATCCAAAGAACCTCTAAGGAGTGCGTCTCGGATATCGCGCTCGCCCTAGATCTACTTGAATCGGCCGCCGTCACTCGCAAAACTGTCTTTATCTGCGGGAATGGCGGTTCCGCCTCGCAAAGCCAGCATTTTGCCACCGAGTGGGTTTGTCGCTACAAAGACGATCGCCGGGCCCTAAAAGCCATCGCCCTTACCGCTGATAACTCATCTATCACCGCTATTTCCAATGACTACGCCTTTGATTCAATTTTCAGTCGCCAACTCGAAGCCTTAGGGGAGAAAGGTGACGTTTTAGTTGTTTTAACCACCAGCGGTCGATCGCCTAATATACTCAAAGCTCTCGTTAAGGCGAAGGAGCTCGGCGTAAAAACCATCGTCCTAACCGGGACCAAAGGCCGCGATCTGAAAAGTCTTTCTGACATCGCCATCGTTATTCCCTCCGAAGAGACCGCCCGCATCCAAGAAGTTCACGGGCTCATCATCCACATCCTTTGCGAAGCTATTGAGAAAAAAATTATTGGTTAGAGAATCATGGACAAAAACAAAGTCACCGAACTTATTAAAAAATTTCCAGATAAAAAGATTCTCGTTATCGGAGATTTAATTCTCGACTTGTATCTGGAAGGGACTGTCGAACGAATTTCTCCCGAAGCGCCCGTTCCGGTCGTTTTAGAGAAAAAAAAGAAGTACTTGCTCGGGGGCGCTGGCAATGTGGCTGGCAATATTTCCGCCCTCGGCGGCCAAGTTTCTCTTCTCGGGGTCATTGGCCGAGACGTTGAGGGAAAAATATTTGAAAAAGTTTGCCGAGAAAACCAAATCCGGCTCTATAGCGTTTCCGACTCATCTCGCCCTACTACCCAAAAGACTCGGATCATTTCAGATGGTCATCAACTTATTCGATTAGACAAAGAAAATAGCACCCAGATTTCAAACGCTGTTGAGAAAAATTTAACTAAAAAAATTAAATCCATCCCTTCTCCCGATCTGATAATTTTTTCCGACTACAACAAAGGCGTTATCAACCAGTCACTGGTTTCGGCTGTCAAAAAAACCTTTCCCAATAAAAAAATTATTGCCGATTTAAAACCCATCAAATCAGACATTTACAAAAATATCTATGCGTTGAGTCCCAACGCTAAAGAAGCCGAAATGATGAGCGGTATCAAAATCAAAGATAACGCTTCCGCCTCCGCCGCCGCTCGAATTATTGCCAGAAAATTTCTAACTTCAGTTTTCTTAACTCGCGGAGAGAGTGGGATGACCGTCTGTGATAGGAAAAACAATCGCGTCTCTCACCTCTCCTCTAAGGCTGTGAGCGTTTTCGACGTCACCGGTGCCGGTGATACCGTTATGGCCGTTTTAGGCCTTATCCTCTCTGAATCGTCCGATTTAGTTTTGGCTGGCCAAGTTTCTAACCTCGCCGCCGCCTATGTTGTTTCTAAGCCCGGCACTGCCAGCATCTCCGCCAAAGAGCTTGTTTTAAAAGTCCAGAATGATAAATAGCTTCCAGTCGTATCTGAAGTTCCTTGTTAAAGTTCGAATCACCGGCGGTCTCCGTGCCTTTTTTTTATTTGTCTCGGATCCTTTTTTTCGATCTCCAAAAAACCCTAGTAATCTTCTTATTATCAACCTTCAGGGTTTAGGTGATTTAGTTGTTTTTACGGGAGTTCTTAAACATTACAAAAATGCCTTTCCTGGGCGGGAAATTTACCTATTAGCCAAAGAAGAAAACGGTCTTCAAGAAATTTTTAAAAATCATTTTGTTGACGAGGTCGTATCGCTCAACTATCGCCAGCTTGCCGTTAATCCGTTTTATGGCTACCGGTTAGTCAAGCGTTTAAGAAAAATTGGTTTTGGCGCCGTCATTAACCATGACTTCAGCGCCGCTGAAATTCTAGGAAAAATGCTTTCTCTAGAGGTGGGTGCTAAAGAAGTGGTTGGCTACGAAGGCATGGCCTTGGAGTTTATCCGCCCTTTTGATAAGCACCAAAAAATTAATTTAAAATTTTTCTCAAAAAAGATTCTGCCTCGATTTACTAAAGTCATTCCCCGAATCGATTATCGCGCTGATCTTCTTGACCGCCTTCCAAGTGCTCTCGAACATTACGTCTCTATTTTTGAAAACTTATCTGAGTTTAAATCCCAAGACTACTCAACTTTCTTGCCTTCAAGTTATCCAAACAAAATTTCTGTCAAAAACTACATTGTTCTGAATTTAAATGCTAGTGTTGCCTACAAGCGTTGGCCGCTTGATCGCTTTGCCTTAGTGGCTCAAAAAACTGTTCAAGGTAGCAGAGGAGTCGTTCTTATTGGCTCTCCTAAAGAAAAAGTTCTCTCCTCTGATTTTAAAAAAATATTTTCTGGTGACGTTATCGATCTTGTCGGTCAAACTTCCCTCCAAGAACTCATTGCTGTTATAAGAGACTCCAGTCTCGTCGTCTCCTGCGACACCTCAGTTATTCATATTGCCGTTGCGCTTAAAAAACCCACCCTCTGCCCAGCGGGCGGAGGACAGTTCGGTATGTTTACTGATTACGGTTACCCAAGCACTAATCATTGGGTTTACGAGCGTAAGGCTTGCTTTTGCGATAACTGGCATTGTGGGAGAGATTTAAAGCAGGCTGGTCCCTCGCCATGTCTCGATGCAGTGAGTGCTGAATCCGTCACTAGAAAGCTCGGGCAGATCATCGAATCTACTAAAAATTCACCCACTTTATCCCATACCGACTTCAAGGTTTCTTTCAATCCGGTTCTCGAAAAAAAACCTGCTAAAACCAAAATCATTTTTTCCGGTGTCCAGTTTGAAAACTACAATTTTAATCGGCTTAGTTTTGAGTATAGTAATTTCCTCTCTACTCTTAAGCAGATGCCAGATATCGATGTCGTTTTCTATCCCTTTGACTTTATTCTTCAAATGGGGAGGCGGGCTTTTAATCACGAACTTTTGAAACTGGTCAAAAGAGAAAAGCCGGATTTATTTTTCGCTTTTATGTATACCGACGAACTGGAGGTAAAAACCTTAGAAAAAATAAAAAACCTCACCAAAAGCATCGCTTGGTTTGCCGACGACCACTGGCGCCTCGATAGCTACTCTCGGTTTTTCGCCCCCCACTTCACCAAGGCTATTACGACTTGGGGAGAAGGCTTAAAGAATTATGCGCGCTACGGCGTCAAAAATATTATTCGCTCCCAATGGGCCTGCAACCATCTCGTCTGGAAACCTTCACCCGTTGAAAACCAGGATATTGATGTCAGTTTCGTCGGTCAGCATAACTCCGCTCGCGAAGAAATCGTTCGCCAACTTCGTCACTTGGGCGTTGATATCTGGGTTCGTGGTTGGGGTTGGCCCGAGGGCCGTCTTCCCGGTGGGGACATGATTAATGCTTTTTCAAGGAGTAAGATTAATCTGAATTTTAACACTCCACCCAATCGCTGGGATCCAAAACTCCTCGCCCGCCTTTTTTTCAAACGTTCTTTAAATAAAATTCGTCCCAACTGGCATCTCGTGAGCAACTTCCGATGTTGGTTAAACACCGCCATCCCTCAAATCAAAGCCAGGCCTTTTGAAGTGGTTGGCTGTAAGGCATTCCTTATTTCTGCCTTTGCTGATGACGTTGATCACTACTACGAAGATAAAAAAGAGATCGCTTATTATAAAGACATTCCTGACTTGGCTGAAAAAATTCAGTTTTATCTCAAGCACCCCGAACTTCGGACAAGAATTGCCGAAGCTGGTTACGAGCGTACGATCCAGGAGCACACTTACGTCAAACGATTCACCGAAATATTTCAAGCTATTGGTTTAAAATATGACGCCTAAACTTGTTTCGATTATTATTCCTGCTTGGAATGCCAAAGACTATATCCGCGAAGCG
>CAYIIM010000006.1:0-13489 GCA_964363455.1 uncultured Candidatus Saccharibacteria bacterium | reverse complement strand
TTATTATTCCGGGTTTAAGTCCAAATAACTAAAAGGCCTATCCGGTCGATTCCGCTTTAAATCAAACCTATCCCGATATTGAAGTCATCGTGGTCAACGACGGCTCCACCGATAACACTGAGGAAATTTTAAAAACCTATTTTCCCAACCCCAAGTTCAGGTATTTTAAACACGAAAATTTTGGGCTTGCCTATACGCGTAATACCGGTCTTAAAAATGCCAACGGCGGATTCATTGCCTTCCTCGATAGTGACGACATTTTTTTGCCGGAAAAAATTGAGCACCAAGTCAAAGCCTTGGAAAATAATCCCGATTTTGATTTTTCTTACTGCGACCTCCTTCACTTCACCGACACCCACCCCCGCGAATTTTTTCACCATCGCTACGCTTACCCCTCCGGCGATCTTTTTGCCGAGCTTCTTAAAAAGCAATTTATTAATCCGCTGACAGTTGTTGCTCGCAAATCTATTTTTGACCGATATGGCCTCTTTAGCGACCAACTTCACCGATCTGAAGATTGGGAACTTTGGCTTCGATTTGCGCGCGCCGGCGTCAAGTTTCTCCATGTCGATCAAATTCTCGCTCATTATCGCGTCCGCGGTGTTGGCAATCTTTCTTCAATCGAAAGTGAACCCGAAATGAAAGAAAAAAATCTAGAAATTTTCCTAAACCTTAAAGATCAGCTTACTCCAGCCGAAGCTGAAAAATATCACTTCCCGTCCATTATTAAAAACCTAAAAACTAAACTCGCATTGGCCTATTTAATGGTGGGTAATAAAACCCTCGCCCTAAAAAATACCCCGTCTAACTTTCAGAGACTTTTTATTAGTCTTCTTCCTAGTAAAATCTGGAAAATTATCTTAGGCTTTGTAAGAAGGGTTAAACATCGTTCCTTGCTCCAAAAAGTAAATTTATGAGAAAAACCATTCTTATCACCGGCGGCGCGGGTTTCATCGGCTCCCATACCGCTGATGCACTTAGTCGTCTTGGTTATAAAATTCGCATCTTGGACAGTCTCGAAGCCCCAACCCATCAAAAACCTCAGTGGCCAGCGTACGTTTTTGGTAAGGGCTACGAGCTCATCAAAGGCGATGTTTGTAGTCCTCAGGCTTTAAAAAAAGCCCTAAAGGGCGTCAATTTCGTCTATCACCTTGCCGCTTATCAGGATCAACGGCACGACTTCTCACGTTTTTTCAAAGTTAATACCCTAAGTTCTGCTCTTCTCTATGAAGTTATTGTTGAAAATAAACTTCCCGTTAAAAAAGTTGTTTTAGCCAGTACTCAGTTTGTCTATGGCGATGGTCAGTATTCCTGTGCCCATTCAAAGAAAGGATTTTTCCCTGAGCCTCGAGCGCTTTCTTTATTAAGAAAGGGGGACTGGTCAATTAAATGTTCCCATGGCGCTCCCGCGAAGTTTTTGCCGTTCCAAGAAGACCAAAAGCTTACTCCTACTAACTCCTATGGCCTCTCCAAACAAGCTCTTGAAAACCTCAGTCTGCGTTTCGGTAAAACTTATAATATTCCCACCACCATCCTCCGCTACTCCATTGTCCAGGGCCCCCGTCAATCTCCGCACAATCTCTACTCTGGTGCCATGCGGATTTTCGCGAGTCAAGCTTTAGCAAAAGTTCCTCTTACGGTTTACGAGGACGGTCTTGAAACTCGAGATTTTGTAAATATCGAAGACGTCGTTCGTGCAAATCTCCTTGTTCTTAAAAATCCTAAAACCAACTTCGAAATTTTTAACGTCGGCGGGGGGAAGGGATATAAAGTCTTAGATTTTGCCAAGCTTGTTAAAAAAATGAGCAAATCAACCTCACCGATTATTATCGGTGCCTTCCGCCGCACCGACACCCGTCACGCTGTTTCTGATATCTCCAAACTCAAAAAACTCGGCTGGACCCCACGTCGTGACACCACCTACTCAATTAAAACTTATCTTGATTGGTTTCTTAAAAGTGGTTTTGATAAAAAACTTCATTCCAAAGATCTCATCAAACTCCAAGAGGGGATCAAATCCTGACCTCATTCTTTGACATTTTCGGGTTATTATATTATTCTGATTCCACATGATAGTTGTTCGCGCCCCACTTAGAATCAGCTTTGTTGGAGGAGGTACCGATCTCCCCGGTTTTTATCACCGCCGGCCAGGTCGGGTGATTTCGACTGCCATTGATAAATTTGTCTATGTCGTTGTTAACCGCACCCCGATGATTGATAAAGTTGTTGCCCGCTACTCCATCACTGAATCCGTCGACAAATTAGAAGATCTCAAGCACACTCGCATCAAAGCCGCTCTCACCCACCATGGGATAGATAAAGGGATTGAGATATCTTCTTTCGCCAGCATGCCGGCCAAAACTGGCCTCGGTTCTTCATCTAGCTTTTCCGTTGCCTTAATAAAAGCTTTAAATGCTTTTCAAGGAAAAAAGATTGACGCTGGTGAAGCCGCTGAAGCGGCTAGCCACTTGGAAATCAATTTAGTTGGTGAGCCTATTGGGAAGCAAGATCAATACGCCGCCTCATTTGGTGGTTTTAATATTATTCAGTTCAATCCCGACGAATCCGTCGATGTTGCTCCTGTCCTCATCGATTTTAAGAAAAAACTCTTACTTCAAGACAGCCTTCTTCTCTTCTATACCAGCCTTACCCGTCTCGCCTCCTCCGTTTTAACCGAACAAAAAGCCAACATTGATTCTAAATTTCAAACTCTCTCTGAGATGGCCGACTCTGTGCCAGAATTTGCCGAGCGAGTTGCGCATAGTGATATCCGGGGCTTAGGCGCTATGCTTCACCAAGGCTGGCTCAAAAAGAAAAGCTTAGCTTCCAATGTTTCTAACTCTACGATCGATGACCTTTACAACTCTGGCATCGACGCTGGCGCTTGGGGCGGTAAAATTTTGGGTGCTGGCGGTGGGGGATGTGTTATGTTTATTTGTCCGACCGATAAAAAGGATCAGATTCGCGAGTCTGTCAAAAAAGTAGCTAGTGAAAAAAACCTCGAAGAGTTTCGGGAAATTCCTATTAAATTTATCCAAAGCGGCACTGAGATTCTCTATAACGGTGATTACTTTAAAGCCCCTATCGCTTAAAACTAAAATTAAATGAAGGAGTTCATCCGCAATTTCAGCGAAAAAGTTCAAACCTCTCTTAAAAATCTTCCCGAAGAAGAAATCGCCAAAGCCCTTAATATTCTCCAAGCCGCCTACGAGCGCGATGGCCGGATTTATATTTTTGGTAACGGGGGATCAATGGCTCTAGCCACTCACTGGGTGGCGGATTTTAACAAAACTATTTTTGATAGCAACCTCGAAGAACACACCCGCCGCTTCCAAGCTATTCGTCTTCCTTCAACTGAGTCTGAAATTACCGCTTGGGCCAATGACATTGGCTACGACATGATCTTCGCTGGCCCCTTAAAAAACTACATCCAAGACTCTGATGTGGTGATTGCTATTTCAAGCTCCGGTAATTCCACTAACATTATCAAGGCCGTCGAACTCGCCAAGCAGCACAAGGTCCCGGTTATCGGCATCTCTGGTTTCAGTCCCGACAACAAATTAAATCAACTCTCCGATGCCAAGATTTTTGTCGCCGCCGAAAAAGGGGACTACTTTCTCGTTGAAGGCGTCCATGACGTCATCCTTCATATGCTCGTTCGTTACTTCAAAGATTATTTCAACCATATCGCAGAAAAGGCTTCGTAATCTACTTACCACGCCCCGGGATTTCGTGATATGATTTTCTAGTTATGCCGTTTTCAATCAAACAAGTCGTTTTACTCTCCGCCGGTTTTGGCACTCGCCTAAAAAAAGTTACCCAAGGGAAAATCCCCAAAGCCATGGCGCCTTTGGCTGGGAAACCCCTCCTTGAGCATCACCTAAATCAATTTTCTCGGTTTGGCGTCAAGGAATTTTTTATTAACCTCCATCATCTCCCCAAAGCTATTCGAGATTATTTTGGCAACGGCTCCAAGTGGGGAGTCAAAATCCACTATTTTCTGGAGAAGAATATTTTAGGCACTGCCGGCGGTGTCAAAAGTTTTGAAGGCAAACTTGGAGAAAGCTTCTTTGTTATCTATGGAGATATTTTTAGTCTCGTTGATTATTCCAAGATGGCTGCTAGCTTCTCTAAAAAACCCAAGGGCTGTATCGGTATGGAGCTAGTCGGCGAAACCGATCACCCTGAGGATTCTGATCTCGCCGAAACTAACAAAGACCTCCTTTTTACTAAAGTTTACTGCAAACCCCACACTTCCATACCTAAGCGTTTTAAAGGCATGCGCGGTATCTATATTTTCCGAAAAAAAATTCTCAAATTTATTCCTAAAAACACCTACTATGAAATCGACCGCAATCTTTTGACGGAGATTCTCGCAAAAGGCGAAAAGTTTTACGGCTACGAAACTCACGGTGAATTTTTAAAAGACGTTGGCACTCTCGACCGTTATCGATTTGTCGAAAACTATCTCAAGAGCTTAAAGCAATAAAATAACCGCTCCCAGTTGAACCGGGAGCGGTTTTGCCCTCTGCTCGCCTCTACGAGCTAAGAAGTTTGTTGTTTGCGAAGAGCTTTATACTGGGAAATCAAAGCTGGGTTGCCAACCACAAGAGAGAGGTTGTTTTCGCTTTGGGTGTACTCATCCCCATCCAATGTGCAGAACCGGAGCCCTACTTCTTCGCAGAGCAAAAGCCCAGGCGCTGCATCGTAGTAGGCAGCCTCGGCCGCGATGTAGATATCCGTCCGCCCGCAAGCGACAAAAGAGTAATGAACTCCCGCACAGCCATAGTGCCGGGGTTCCGCCAGCTGTTCTTTAATCATGAGCGGTAGCCGGAGAAAATCCTGGGCAGTGTGGCCGATCCCGAAGCACTGCAGTGCTAAATCGAGTTGATCTTGAACAGAAGGGGTAATGTGCTTGCCATTGCAGAATGCCCCTTCGCCTCGGATCGCGATGTACATTTCCCCGAGTGCCGGAAGATTCACGATACTCCAAACGACCACTCCATCTTCGAATACAGCGAGTTGTGATGCGAACAAAGGATTTCCGGCGAGGAAGTTCTTGGATCCATCGATTGCGTCGATT
Organism: uncultured Candidatus Saccharibacteria bacterium; assembly: GCA_964363455.1. Taxonomy (GTDB): domain Bacteria; phylum Patescibacteriota; class Minisyncoccia; order UBA6257; family 2-01-FULL-56-20; genus VMFW01. The sequence goes on along the minus strand of CAYIIM010000006.1, from coordinate 8,406 downwards.
AAGACGAAGTTCTCTTTTAATAGATCTCCTGAATCGCGTCCGAGCTCCTCTCCCCAAATCTTATGCTCAGGCAAGAGTTGTCGGAGGCCATCTTTGATCATTTGCTCAGCGGCAAGGTCGAGTTTTGACACCACTTCTTTACCACCCTTTTTGTAAGTGATGGCGCCGAAATTTCCCTCCCTCCGCCAATCCAAAAGCTGTTGCCCCACTATACTCATCAGGGCTGCTACTTCTCTCTGGGCGTGCTTATTAATTCTGATCAATTTCAACCTCCTCCGGTTTTACTTTGTCACGATCATATATGCCGCGCCTATAGCCATCACAAAACCGATAGCTTTCTTAATCGAGAGTTCTGTTCCGTGCATGGTCATCCCAGCCACGCTGTTTATCGTGAGTTGGGTCAAAACCACTACGAAGATCGCGATTGCTACTTTCTCCTTTGATTTTGATAAAGGTCCAAGTACCTCCAACAAACTTACTACTCCTAAGCCATTGACCACACCGGCGATGGAAGCAATAAGTACCGGCGGCATCGAGATCCAGCCGTGGCCAGCCACAATTCCCGCACCGACGAACACACAAATAAGTGTGTTTAAAATCGGACCGCTCGTTATTCCAAATAGCCAAGCAATCACAGCCACAACTGCTGTCGGGATTGCGTAACCAACCATCTGATCAGCTCCCTCGAATCCACTTTTTGCCATCACAACCGGCCAAAGTCCGAAGCAAATACCCGCGACTACAAGTCCAGTCAGATCCATATTTCTTCTCCCGCTATGAGTTATAAGTCGTTATTCCGTTATCAAGGTGCGGCTATATCATAAATTATTTACCTTATTTTGTAAAGTAAAATCCTTTCAATATAAACTCTCTCGTCACTACGAAATTAATTATTAAAATCTAGTTGATAACGTATCGAACAATCCCGCTTACCTTCTCTGCTAAATTTCCCTCACCAGTCGTATCCACAACTTCGTGATCCACCGGTAACTTTATATATCGGTCTTTTACCGCCTGATATTGAGCGGGGGAGTTTACCGTGTGCACTCCGCGCTCATGTATTCTCCGCCAAATTTCTTCTTCGCTATCATTATTAATCTGGCACTGAATCACTTTTAACCTAGCGTCAGAATGTTTTGCCATCACCGCCTTAGTTAACTCCCAATAAACTTCTCGAGAAAATGTCGCTGTCAAAATCACCGATCGGCCAAGTGTCAAAAGTTCATCTGCCGCCGAAAGCATCACTTTATAGGACGCAAGCATTTCCACTCGCTCTTGCTCTTTTCCTTCGGGTGTTAAATCTGCGTCTTGTTCGGGTTTCCCAAAAATCGGAAATCGAATATCCGTATCCACGTCCAAATGTTTTATTCCGAGTTCCTCCGCCACTTTTTTCGCAATCGAAGTTTTTCCCGAAAGGGGCACTCCGCAAATTATGATTAAAGTTTTTGCTAGATTTTCCATTAGCTCAATATTAAACCTTGCTTTATCTTTGTCAAAATAAAAACCGCCCCGAGTAAAATTACCCCGAGGCGGCATGCTGTTTTGTAAGAAAGAAACGAAATCATGTGACGATGTACGTAAGCACCGTATGAGCACTCTGCTCCGGTGTGTTCGGCGGCGAGGTATTCACTTGAAGATGGGGCAGTTCAATCGGTTGATACCGATTTTTCACTTCGCAGTACCTTTCCCATGAATTGACTGCTCCGAGATAGTCCTCGCCAAACGGCCTCCTAAGGCGCCGCTCGATCTCTTCCCGGGTGTCATTCTCCGGTAAGCACCAGACTACCTTAAGGTTAACGTCTGGATGCTTTGTCATGAGAGCCAAGATATTTTCTTGACCCTGCTTCCGAGAGAAGGTGGCGGTAATAGTTACAGACCGTCCCCATTGTAGATTGATAGCGACTGCAATCATATCTCCGCAGTCATCTGGGGAGCAAATACTCCCATCCCATTTCATCACCACCCCGCTGTTACCCCTCGCCGTTTCTTGGGCAAATAGCCAGATCGGCCAGTTATCCCACGGTTTGTTGCCAATAGTCATAATAGCGCTGGCTCTGCCTAGAGCGAAGGTTGTTGCCGCGAGAGCGCTTGAAACGCTTGCGCGTGTCGTGAATTTCCTGCCGATTTTTGCCGGTGCACTATCAAAGAACTTCTTTGATGAACCCTCAAGCAAAATCATCATTCGCTCAAGCTCTCCATCGCGTGCAGAGCGAAGCTCGTGGTATTTGTTGCACTCTTTGCACCACATATAAGCCCCTCGGCCGGCTTCAGCGTAGTAGAAACCGCTTCCAAACAACTCTTCATCGGCCGGGCGAAAGATTGCCGCGAACATGATTCCTGGTCCTTGTCGGAGTGAAATCATTGCGCCATAAGAAAGTAGGTGCATACTTCGATTCCCTGTGCCGTCGAGTCCATCGACAGTCCATTGCCGATGGGTTTGATCCGCCAAGATTCGCGCCATCTCCTCCTCACTCTTATGATCTTCCTCTGCGATGACTGTATCGTCAGGGAAGTGGTCGAGGATGATCTCGGTGAGTACATCTCTTGTATGTATATCGATATTTCCCACCGGCGTGTTGTCGCTTGGTTTGATCTTATCTGCTTGCTTACTATGGGTCGAACCAAGATATAGCGGAATCATCTCTCTAAACTTCCGCCTGATCTCTTCGATAAAACTTTGCATGCCTTCCTCCGTTGGTTAATCAATCGCTCATCGTCCTGTTTCGTTGTTTTATGTCAAAGAACGCCCCTTCTATCTCAAAATGAGATTTTATTAGGGCGCCACATTCTAAAATTTTAACGCCTATTTGTCAAATGAGTCTCGCTTCTGGTATATTCATAATTCATGAATTCTAGTTCGCCAAAAGTTACCATCTTAATGGCCACCTACAACCGCGCTGGCCTTATTGGGAGGACCATTCAAAGTCTTTTAGATCAAACCTTTAAAGATTGGGAGCTTGTTGTTCCTGATGACGGCTCTCAGGACAACACGCCGGAAGTCGTCAAAGAGTGGCAAAAAAAACTACCCCAACTTACCTACGTTAGAAATAGCGAAAACATTGGTATCTCTCGCAACTACAACTCCGGCTTCAAACACGCCAAAGGCGAGTACATCGCCATGATCGACGATGACGATCCCTGGTGCGATCCCAAAAAACTTGAAAAACAAGTTAAGTTTTTAGATGAAAATCCGACTTATGTCGGCTGCGGCGGTGGGATGATCATTGTGGATTTAAACCACCAAGAACTCTATCGCTACCTCAAACCCGAGACTGACGAGCAAATTCGTGGCAAAATTCTTTTTAGTAATCCGATGGCCAATTCGACTACTATCTTTCGGCGCTCCGCCGGCGAAACGGTTCAGTGGTACGACGCCTCCATTCGGTACTCTGGTGATCGAGATTTCTGGCTCAAACTCGGGACGATCGGCAAACTCTACAACTTCCCCGAGTATTTTTCCTTTTACACTATGAGTGGCTCTAACACTTCGATCGTCAAAATGCGCCCTCATCTCAAAACTTCGCTTGAAGTCATGAAGCGCTACCAAAAAAATTACCCCCACTACTTTTCGGCTCTGATTTTTAACTGGGCGCAATACCTCTACTCTTTCCTGCCCAATTTCATCAAGAAGCCGGTTCACTACTCTCTAGCCCGCCTGAAGCGTCTGGTCGTAGGATAAGTTTGATATCCTTTAAAATCCTTTCCTTCATAAAGTACAAAAGCCCTAAGTAGATTCCCGCCCCCGCGATCACATTCAGGAAGAGATTCAGTCCTAGTCGGTGCAGTCCGAAAACCGTCACTGCCATTATCCCGGCTGAGAGTGCAATCTTTTTCAATTTCGGCAAAACCGAAAAATCCACAATCGTTTTCATCTTCGTCCAAATATAAATGTTGGCAATAATTTGAGCTGATAAAGTTGCGATCGCCGACCCGGTAATCCCAAACCTCGGTATCAAAATTAGATCAAAAACTAAATTACTGATTCCGCCCAGCGCCGCAAACTTAATCAAATCTTTCTGGCGGTCGTGAGCAAAAATCGCGTTTGAAAATATTACCGCCGCGAAGTTGATGCTGAGCGTCGCTAATAGTATCCGAAAAGATAAAACGGCTCCCGTATACGGTTGTCCGAAAACACCGCGAATAATATCTCCACCCAAAACAATCCCGCCTAAAACTAGCGGGATTGAAATCAAATAAGCCAGGCTCAAGGTTTTCTCCAGTATCATTCGAAATCTCTCTTTATTTTTGTTGGCTAGCCTCGCCAAAGTTGGAAAAACGCTCGTTGCCAAAATTCCCGGCAAAACATATAAAAGCTGAATTGGCCTGTCCGCCGCCGAATAAATTCCAACATCCTTTGCCGATAAAAAATAACCAATTAGCAAAATATCAGTGTTAATCATTAAACTTCCCAAGACTCCTGAAATCACAAACGGCCAAGCCGCCCCCATAATCGGCGCTATTAACTTTCTTTTGAAATTTAAAAAAAGATTTTTGAAGTTATTCCGCAAAGAAAACAAGGTTGCCGCCGTGCCAACGGCAATGCCCGCCGCGTAAGCGTAAGAAAAGTACTCAACTTTCGGATAGAAATGCAGAGCCAAAAAACCGAACACTACAATCGAAGCGTTTGTGAGCAAATAAAACCCTGCTTCAAGCTCCATCCTCTCCATTGCGCGAGTCAATGAAAAGCCAAAACCCTGGAGTGTGTCAAAAATAATAATTAGCGAAATAATTGGGAATAAAAAACTTGCCTCCTTCATTGTCGAGAGGCTCGGCGCCACAAAAATAACAATCAGAATGCCAACCAAAAGCAGTGCTAATTTCAGGAAAAAAGCCGTCGAAATTATCTCTGACTTTTTCTTCGGGTCGTCAGTCTTTGATGTTTCCCTAGTCAAAATTGGGCCAACGCCGAAGTCGGTGAAAATTGTTATAAAAGCCGCGAAACTCACTGCGTAAGAAAAAAGCCCCCACTCTGCCGCGCCCAGCAATCTCGCGGAATAAATAATAATTCCGGCCTTGATCAGCCGTCCTCCTAGATTACTCACTGCTAGCCAAAAGGTGTTCTTAGCCACCGTCTGGCCGGTAGTTTGGTTTGTAAGCAAAAAACCTTTTACCCTCCTACCTAATGAGGAGCGGTCGTTTCTATTTTCAATTTGAGGTTGGTTATCCATTGTTGCTAGTTTGATTTTTCAGAATGGTTCGAAGCGAGAGCCTCAACTCCTCGTTTAGGTGCGGAGGGCTTTATTTTCCTAATCATTTGTTGTAATATACATCAATTAAATCCTACTCGATTATTCTCTAGAGTGGAAGCCGTAACAATAAAAATGAGCGATAAAAAAGAAAAAGTTGTAATTGTTGTTAGCGGGGGGTTTGATCCTCTCCACATCGGCCACGTTCGCCTTTTTCAAAACGCCAGAAATTTGGGCACAGAGCTTGTGGTTATTCTAAACAACGATAACTGGCTAAGGAAAAAGAAAAACCACGTGTTCATGCCCGAACAGGAACGCAAAGAAATCATTGAGTCTTTAAAAGGGGTTGATAAGGTGATTCTAACCAAACATGAGCCCGACCCGAAGGATATGAGTGTTTGTAATGCGCTCCGCGAAATCAAACCCGATATTTTCGCTCAAGGCGGCGATCGAAACAAAGAGGATGCCGATAATCCCAGTTCGTCCCAAAATCCTGAAGCCATTTTATGTCGAGAACTCGGTATAGAAATAATCTACAACGTCGGTCATGGCGGTAAAGTCCAATCTAGTTCTTGGTTGCTCGGAAAGTACCTAGAAGCCAAAAGCAACTCTGGCGTGGAGGAAAACGAAATCCGCGAAGCGTAAGCCAGTCGCTGCTTACCCCTTACTGGAAATCGGATTTTTCCCGACTCTAGTTTTAACCTTCCGATTTTCTAGTATCGGGGTAGACTGCGATATACGCCTCCGGATTGTGGACTAATTCGTAGGCCGTTTTCTCTGTTGCTTCTTTCGAATTATATTTCGGATTATATCCCAATGCTCTGATTTTTGAATCATCAAAAGTATATGTTGCCACATCGCCCGGCCAAGCTGGTCCGCCGGTGTAATTAACTTTTATATCTTTTATTTCTTTCTCTTTCGTGAGCATCGCCAAGATTTCATTTACCGAAACCAGCGGCGTATTGCCGATATTAAAGACATTGTATTGTTCCTGCGACTTCTGCCAGCCGAGCATAATTGCGTCTATCAGATCCAATACATAAATATACGGCTTCGCCTGCTTGCCATCTTGAGCCACCGTAATCTGAGTTGGGTCCGCTTTCAAAAATCGCAAAAAATTAATAAAAACTCCGTGCGTCCCTCTCGGGCCACACACATTTGGAAACCTGAAAATCCAAGTCTTGATATTATTAACATGCGCAAAAGCGAATATGAATCCCTCAGCCGCCAGTTTTGCCGCTCCATAATTCGACTGAGGCATTAGAGGTCCTGAATTTTCCGAAATTGCGCTATTCGTTTCTCCATAGATCGCCGAGCTCGAAGCAAAAACGATTTGCTTTACGTTACCCTTCTTCATTGCTTCCAAAACTGCCACTGTCGTCTGGAAAGTGTTTTTCAAATCCACTTTCGCATCATAAGAACCTGCTCCGATATCTGAGTTCGCCGCTAAATGAAAAACGCATTCCGGCTTGAATTCTGCAAAGATTTGGTTTAACTTTTCCTCTTGAGTCACATCCATCTCTACGAACCTAAAATTAGGGTTGTCCAAATGGTGCTCAAAATGCTTCTTAGTGCCCAAAGTAAAATCATCCAAAGACAAGACTTGGTGACCTTCTTTTAGTAAGCGATCAATTACATGAGAGGGGATGAAGCCCGCTCCGCCAGTTACCACAACTTTCATAGATCAAAAAAATAAAGCTATAATTTCCTATATCCCTATCATCATATAACCCTATGAAAAAATCAAACTATGACGCTATTTTTATCCCCGGCGGCGGCCTTGAGAAAAATGGGAAGCCTCACGAGTGGGTCAAGCGCCGGCTCGATAAGGCTGTTGAATTTCGATCACACCAAACTTTCTTTATCCCTCTTGGCTCTGGCACGCCCCACAAGACTCCGATTTTGGGCAAAGATGGATTGCAAATAAAGGAAAGCGTTGCCATGGCTGATTATTTGGCGAGAAGAGGGGTCAACAAAAAAAATATTCTTGTCGACAAATTCTCCGACGACACTATCGGCAACGGCTACTTTTCTCGTATTTTCTTTACCGATCCCTTTAACTTTAAAAAAATATTGGTTATTACTTCTGACCACCACATGCCCCGCGTCCGTGCTATCTTCGAGTGGATTTATTCTCTTACTCCAAAAAAGAACCAATATCACCTCGATTTCATCTCCGTCTCCGATGAAGGGATTAATCCCGTTATCATCAAGTCTAGAGTTCAAAAAGAAAAACAGAGCTTAAAGACTGTTCTGGCGATCAGAAAAAAAATCAAGACCCTTAATGACTTCCATCGTTGGCTCTTCGCCAAACACGCCGTTTATGCCTACGGCTTAAAGATTAAAAAAGTTTCTCCGAAAACTCTCAAAACCTACTAACCATGAGAATCATTCTTACCGGCGCCAGCGGATATTTGGGGAGTCAGCTTATAGATCTTTGGCTGAAAGATAGTCGCATTCAAGAAGTTATTGCGATTGATTTAAAAGACCCAAGATTTTTGTTTCACAAAGACAGTCCTAAAGTTCGCTTCATTCAAAAAAATATCGCCGACATAGATTTTGAAAGAGAAATAGAAAACCCCGGATCAATTGATGCCGTCGTCCACGCCGCTTACTTTATCCGTACGCCATACTTTAATCGCAACAAACATATTCGCTCTAATATTTTTGGCGCCGAAAATATCTTTAAATTCACGCTAAATAATCGAATCAGAAAATTAATCCATTTTTCCACTGTTGCCATCTACGGAGCCAAAAAAGAAAATTCTCTCGACGTTCCATTTAAAGAAAGCGATCCCATTAAAGAAGACAGAATCGCTTACGGCAAAGACAAAGGCGAAATCGAAAAAATCCTCCAAAGTTTAAATCAAAAATATCAGAACCAATCCGAAACTGAAATTTCGGTCTTGAGAATAGGTTCTGTTGCTGGGCCTTTCGGGAAATTTGTGATTGGCAAAAAAGGGCTTCAAAGTTTTTTCCGTGGGGCGCTTCCAATTCTCCCGGTCACTGGCAATTCTTCGGCTCGTCAATTTGTTCATGAAGACGATATTGTAGGTGCCGTCAATTTTTGCCTGTTCGAGAATTTAGAAAATCGATACAGCATTTTTAATCTCGCCCCGAATGGATTTATGACTTTCCGAGAAATTGCCAGAACTTTTAACAAAAAAGTTCTTAAGTTACCAAAATTTTTTCTCCAGATATTTTTCTGGTTAACTTGGCA
>CAYIIM010000005.1:30004-31970 GCA_964363455.1 uncultured Candidatus Saccharibacteria bacterium | reverse complement strand
TCTAGTTTTATTTTTGCCAAGTTGCCCACCGCCACTTTTCCGATGCTAACTTCCGGCACATTGGCTTCTACTTCCAGCTTGTCGTCGGAAATAAGTGAAATGAATGTCACGTTCGCGGCCGCCACTTCTCCAATCTCCAGATCTTGTTTTGCCACCAAGCCCGCAAATGGCGCAAAAATAATATTTTGATTAATCTGAGCTTGAATCACTTGCGTCTTCGCTTTCGCCTGTTTCACTTGAGCTGATTGAGCCGCGATCTGTTCTTTGGTCGAGCCGGCTTTTTCGAGATCAAGTTGATACTGCGCCTTCTGAACCACGATTTTCTGAGCGGAAATATTTTGAATTTTTCCGGTTAAGGTTGAAAGAGCGGTGCTAATATTTGCTCTCGCGGTGTCTACATTTCCCTTATAAGTTTCCAATGTTGAAGCTGAAAGCGCTACCGAAGAATTTAGGCCCTGGAAAATATCATTCAAAAAAGATTGCAGTTTTGATAAATAGCTATTTCCAAAGACCAAAATTTCATCAAGCTCAGTTTCGTTTGAGATTGGTCCAAGCCTTCCAATTTTTTTGCTCCATTCATTAAGTTCTATTCCCAAACCCAATCTTCGACTTTCGATATTGGTTTTAAATTGCGAACTGCTTATTTCAAAAGAAAGTGAAGGATTCAAATTTTCATCATTAGTAAAAAGCGCGTCCAACTGCTGTCGCAAAGCGTCATCAGCTTTATTAAACGCGTCATTTGAAACATTCAAAACTGAACCATAATAATTTACCAAGTCCTGTTTGTCTTTTGCGAGCTCTGACTCTTTGATGCTGATATCTTCCGGTCTCGATCCAATTAAAAGTTCGTCCAACTTTGCCTTTTGGACATCTACGTTTGCCAAAGCATCCGCTAAACTTGCTCGGAGTTCTCCTGATTCAAGCGAAGCTAAAACTTGACCCGCTCGAACTCGATCGCCGACTTTCACTGGAATACTTGCCACCCGTCCCGCTTTTTCAAACGAAAGTTCGACATTGCTCACCGCCTGAGTTTTCCCCGTCACTGAAACCACTTGGGTTAAAGTCCCTTTTTTGACCACGAAAATTTCTCCCGAGACGCCATTTCCTTTACTTAAGGCTAAAATTCCTATAATAAGAATAAGACCGGCAATGCCTCCAAAGATCAGCTTTTGTCTCTTAGTTGCCTTTCTAATAAATCCGATCATATGTTTTTTCGCCTAATATTATAACAGAGATGACCCAAGAAGAAAAGTATCTCCAAAAATTCGATTATAAATTTCCGGAAAATCTTATTGCCCAAAAGCCTGCCTCTCCTCGGGACAGCGCTCGACTTTTAGTCTACAATCGAAAAACTAAAAAAATTCACTACGACCGATTCACCAATATCGTCAAATATCTGCCCCAAAATTCCGTCTTAGTTTTCAATCAAACCAAAGTTATCCCTGCTCGTCTCAATGTGAAAAAAGAAACCGGCGGACTTGCGCGAATTCTTTTTGTTAAAAACGCCGATCCTAATCTTATCTTTCTTTCTGATCGCCCGCTCAAAATTAACTCAAAAGTTTCGATTAATAAGAATATTCACTTCAAGGTTGCAAAAATTATAGCTGGCCAATACCACCTCAAGCCTTCATTTAAACCTTCAAAAATCCACCAAATTTTAAAGAAATATGGCCAGACCCCGATTCCACCCTACATCAAAAATTCTCCACTAAAAGAAAAAGATCTCAAACAAAAATATCAAACTGTCTTTGCTAAAAATCTCGGCTCCGTCGCCGCCCCCACCGCCTCTCTCCACTTCACCAAGAAACTAATCGGCAAAATCAAAAAATCTGGTGTCGGTGTCGCTTTTATCACTCTTCATGTTAATCTTGGCACTTTTGCCACAGTCACCGCTGAAAATCTCCAGCCTAGCCGCCTTCATAAAGAATTTTTTGAAATCGATGTTAAAATCGCCAAAATTCTTAGC
>CAYIIM010000005.1:0-29994 GCA_964363455.1 uncultured Candidatus Saccharibacteria bacterium | reverse complement strand
CTTAGCCAAGCCAAAAAAGATGGCAAAAAAATCATCCCCGTCGGCACCACCAGTCTGCGAACTCTCGAATCCGCTACTAATCAGAAGGGTGAAATAAAAAAATTGAAAGGGGAGACTGATTTGTTTATCCGAGATCAATACCACTTCAAGTTTACGGATGGCTTAATTACGAATTTTCATGTTCCCAGATCGAGCCTCCTGATGCTTGTCAGCGCCCTAGTCGGCCGCGAAAAAATTTTAGAAATTTACCAAAAAGCCATTCAAAAAAAGTTTCGCCTATTTTCTTTCGGCGACGGAATGTTAATAGTTTGAAATCAAACTATTAATCCCGAGCGAACGCGAGGGGCTACAAAACACGAAATTAGTCCCGAGTGAGCCTGCGACGAGGGATTACCTAATCAATCCACACTTGTTTACAAAAAGTAATTTCTTCTTTAGTATCTAAAACAGTAAAGGAGCGCTAAATGAGAAGAGAAGATAAGGAAAAAAGGATTTACGTCTGCAAAAATTGCGGACATGACGAGACCTGCTACCACAATCCTGTCTGTGCGGGTGGCACTGCGGAAAATCCCTGTGACTGCGAAAACTTTGTGCGAGTAGATCTAGACGTCTTCGTGAAAATCAAGACTAGTCAACAGTCAAGAAAAAATCCTCTCCAATAATCTCACCGCCCCAATGGCAGCCCAAAAGCTGCCATTTAAGTTATAAAGAAAAGTTTGATTTTTAGTCTATAATTAATCCATATGCCCGAAATCGAAAAAAGTTTTTTTGAGCTTTCGCTTCCCCAAGTTTTTGAAACTCTGAAAACTTCCGAATCCGGTCTTTCGTCCGACGAGGCAAAGCGCCGGCTTGAAGAGTTTGGTAAAAACAAACTTCCCGAAGCTAAATCCAAAAGCCTCTGGAAAATCTTCCTTGAGCAATTTCAAAGTCCGCTTATCTACGTCTTAGTTATCGCTTCCTTTTTGGTTTTATATATCGGCGAAACTAGTGACAGTTTAATTATTTTCTCCGTTTTAGTTTTTAACGCCGTGGTCGGCACCGTTCAAGAAGGTAAGGCCCAAAACACTTTGAGAGCCCTCCAAAATCTGGCCGCGACCAACGGTACGGTTTTTAGAGATGGCAAAGAAGTAATTTTAACCGACGTCGAAGTTGTCCCCGGCGACATTATTCTAATCAAAGAAGGTGAAAAAATTCCTGCCGACGCCCGGCTTATCAAAGCCAATTCCTTGAAGATCAACGAAGCCAGTCTCACTGGTGAATCCGAACCAGTCGTTAAAAATCCCGAATCCGTAGCGCGTAAAAACCAAAGCCTCGGCGATCAGCTCAATTCCGTTTTTAAAGGCACTACCTGCGTTTACGGCAATGCCACCGCCCTAGTTGTTGCCACTGGTGAAAAAACTGAAATCGGCAAAATCTCCAAAGCCATCGCCAGTATTGATACTGAGATACCTTTGAAAAAAAACATCCGCGACCTCTCGCGTCTTATTATTATCACCCTATTTATAACCAGTCTGATCTTATTTCTTCTTGGCGTTTTATATTTTGACAAAAGTTTAAGTGAAATGTTCGCCACCGTGATTTCTTTGATTGTTTCCGCTATTCCCGAAGGCCTTCCGATTGTTATCACGATGGTTTTAGCGACTGGAGTTTATCGTATGTCAAAACGCAACGCCCTGGTAAAAAAACTTCAAGCTGTTGAAGCGCTTGGTCAAGCGGAAATAATTGCTATCGATAAAACCGGCACCCTCACAAAAAACGAAATGGTAGTTCGTGGCATTTTTGCCGGCAGCCAGTTTTTCGATATTTCCGGCGTCGGTTATGAAACCAAAGGTGTTATAAAAAGTGAAAATAAAATCATCGAACCTCTCGACTTTCCGGCACTGGTTGCGGTGGCTCGAACCTCGGCTCTTTCGGCCGAAGCCGAAGTGGCCAAAAACGAAAAAACTGGCGTCTGGCGTGTGGTAGGCGACCCAACCGAAGCCGCCATGATTGTCTTCGCTGAAAAAATTGGTTTTCGAAAAACCGATCTCGTCGAGTCCGCAAAAAAAATCTTTGAAATTCCTTTTGACTATAAAACCAAATTCCGCGCCGTTGTACACGAAGAAAATCGAGGTAAGGGAACACTTATCCCGCTTGCCCGCCATAATCTTGATGAAGGCGGGAGCGAGTCAGCGACAAGGGGCAAAATTTTAACCATTGCCGGCGCCCCAGAAGTTATTCTCAACCTCTCTTCTAAAATTTTTGAAAACGAGAAAAATTCAACGTTCACGGCCAAAAAGAAAGGGGAAGTTGAAAAGATATTTTCGGACTATTCTGCAAAAGGCTTTCGAGTGCTTGCCGTCGGCGAATATAAAAACTCCAAAAGTTTTTACGAGCCTGCGAATTTACCGCCCATTACTTTCCTTGGCCTCCTTTTTATTCAGGATCCTTTAAAGGAAGAGGTTAAAGATTCCGTCAAAAAAATTCAGTCTGCGGGTATGAAGGTCGTGATGATCACCGGCGATCACAAACTCACCGCGGTTTCAATTGCCAAAGAGGCTGGAATCTGGAAGGAGGGCGATGAAATTATGAGTGGCGTTGAAGTCGACGAACTTTCCGAAGAAGAACTTTCTAATCGGCTGGAAAAAATTTCCGTTTTCGCTCGAGTTAATCCTGAGCACAAAATAAAAATTATCAAAGCTTATAAAAAAATCGGGAAAATTATCGCTATGACCGGTGACGGCGTCAATGACGCGCCCTCGCTTGTCGGTGCGGATTTGGGCGTTGCGATGGGCAAAATCGGCACCGAAGTTGCCAAAGAAGCCGCCGATATTGTTCTTTTGGATGACAATTTAGAGAGCATCGTCGCTGCCATAGAAGAGGGGAGAAATATTTATAAAACTATTAAAAAAGTTTTGGTATATCTTTTTTCCACCAACATCGGCGAAATCCTCACCATCGCTTTGGCTCTTGTTCTTTTCTTCCCTCTTCCGGTTCTACCCGCCCAAATTATTTGGCTGAATCTTGTCACCGACGGCTTTCTCACCATCGCCCTTGCCCTCGAACCTAAAGGATCAAAACTTTTGTTAGGTAAGTTTAAAAAACCCAACCGCTACATCGTCGGTCTCGACGATTTAGCCCGTATGATTTTAATGGCCGGCGTGATGATGGTTGGAGCCCTCTATTTATTTCAAAATGTTTTTCCCGAAAATCTTCTTAAAGCTCAAACTATCACCTTAACCACCCTCGCCGTTTTTCAGTGGTTTAATGCCTGGAACGTCCGCTCCGAAAGCACTTCTATTTTCAAAACCAAATTCTTTTCCAACCCTTCTTTAATTGTTGCTACTTTAATCGTAATCAGCCTCCAACTCCTAGCCATCTACACGCCATTTTTCCAAGGTCTCCTAAAAACCGTCCCATTAGGCGCAAAGGAATGGGGCGCGATTCTCTCAGTTGGTTTTACAATCATCATTGCCGAAGAAATTCGCAAATTTGTAAAGCGTCGCTACTTTTCCACCGAAGCTGTTTGATTTATTTCTCCCGCCGTGTACGATTAAACCCATTATGAATAGACCAAAAATTTATACCGTCGAAAGTGTTACCGCCGGCCATCCTGATAAAGTCTGCGATCAAATCTCGGACGCCATTCTTGATGAGTGCTTAAAACAAGATCCCACCAGTCGCGTCGCCGTTGAGGCTTTAGGTTCTCACGGGATGCTTATGATCGGGGGCGAAGTCACTACCAACGCTAACTTTGATTCCGAAAAAATTGCGAGCGATCTCTATAAAAGTATCGGTTATAACGATGAGTTAAAAATTATCGCTCACCTGGTTAAACAATCACCCGACATCGCTCAAGGTGTCGATACCGGTGGCGCCGGCGATCAAGGAATTATGTATGGCTACGCCGAAGGCGACGCCAGTACTGAATTTATGCCATCCAGCATTTTCATGGTCCACAAGCTTACCCGCGGATTAGAAGAAATGCGCCGAAGTGGCAAGTTTTCTTGGCTTAAGCCCGACGGCAAAGCCCAAATCACAATGGAAAATGAAAAGGTAAAGACCGTTTTGGTGAGTTGCCAACATGATGAAAATATTTCCCAAGAAGACATTCGAAAGGCCTTAACTGAAAACCTAATCGGTCCCGTGGTTGGAGATTTAACCAATGTTGAAATTTTAGTGAACCCTACCGGCAAGTTTGTTCTTGGTGGTTTCGAAGCGGACGCTGGCCTCACGGGTAGAAAAATAATGGTTGATACTTATTGCGGTCTCGCGCCTCATGGCGGAGGTGCTTTTTCTGGTAAAGATCCAACCAAAGTGGATCGGTCCGCCGCTTATATGGCTCGTTTTGTGGCCAAAAATATCGTTGCCAATAAGCTCGCTAAAAGTTGTTTGGTTTCTGTCGCCTATGCCATCGGCCGCGCCGCGCCGTTAATGGTTGAGGCAATCAACGAAAAAGGGGAGAGTATGGCCGATCTCGTTAATCAGAAATTTGACTTCAAACCCAAAGCTATTATTGAGCGCTTAAACCTTAGGCGACCGCTTTATCTCCAAACCGCCGCTTACGGTCACTTCGGCAAGCCGGGACTTCCTTGGGAAGAAATTATCTCCATTTAAAACTTAAAGGAGAGCTACATGAGCTCTCCTTATTGTTTTTTTGCAACCGGCATTCGAACTTGCTGGCCGGCCAAAATCACAAAATTTGAATAATACCGGCACCTAGTCGCAGCTCCATCCCTGTAGCGAACAACAAATCCCGGCGTGTATCGATCAACTCTGCAAACTGAACACTCTTTTCCCTCTCGGTCGCCATTTAGTCGTCTCAACTCTAGGCCAAAGTTGATATTGTCCGCGGTAAGTTCCACTTCGTCCTGAATCACCACTAGCTCAAATTTTTGCATAACCCCCCCTGGTTAAGTGCTAATCGAAATCATATTGACCGATCAAACATCTGTCAATAATATAAACCCATGCCCCCATTGTTTAAAAAAATTTCTGGTACCGTCATAAGAGGCGCTCAAAAAGGCACCGAGCTTGGCTTTCCAACCGCTAACATCAAAATTGAAAATGAAGACTTGAGGGGTATTTATGCCGGCCAAGCCAAGGTCAATGGGAAAAACTATCTTGCCGCCATCTACATTGGCGAAAAGCAAAAAATTCTTGAAGCTTATTTACTGGATTTTAGTGAGGATATTTACGGACAGGTTTTAGAGGTTACAATCGAACAGAAAATTCGAGAGGACAGGAAATTCGAAAACCAAAGCGATCTTTTAGAAACAATTACTAGAGACATCAAAGTCGTTAGGGATTTTTACGCCAAAAAGCCCTAAATTTCTATCCACAGTCAGGAATTTTTAAAAAGCGCAAAAAGGTATAATAAAGAGGTATAAAGAATCGAAAGGTCGAACCAAAAACAAAACTTTAAAACAATAAAATGAAAAGTTTACATATGGTCGCCTGGATCCTCCTTATCGTCGGAGGCTTAAACTGGTTGCTATTCGCCTTCAATGGCGCTGGAGTTGGCGCGTGGATTCCGATGGGTATTATGAAAATCGTTTATATTCTCGTCGGTCTTTCGGCTGTCCTCGAGCTTTTTACCCACAAAGGAATGTGCAAAGCCTGCGGAATCGGAGGAGTTTCAATGGGTCCAAAGATGTAATTTCAGACTTAAACAAAGTTTTAAAAACAGCCTCCTTTTAGTGGGGTTGTTTTTATTTAAAAGCTTCACAAAAGATATCACTTGTGGCATCATCTAAAAGTCATGCGGAAGCTAGTATCCATCATTATCTTAGCCGTAATCCTCGTTGGGCTTATTGTCTACAAAGATCAAATTCTAAGCGAATTTTACAACCTCGGTGAAAAATCCAAAGAAAAAGTTGGTCAGCTTATCGACGAAGAAATAAAACAGCCCATCTCTGACGCGGTTCAGAAAAAAATCGATGAAACCTTTGAGAAAGTCAAAGAAAGCATTACCGGCGAATCTGCCAGCAAAGACAATTTTACCGCCGCCGAACCTCTTCGATTTAAATCCGTAGAAGCCCCTGCCAAAACCGAACTCTCCAAGATTGAAGTTTTTGCCTTAACTAATGTCGAACGGGTTATAAATGGCAATCTTCCTGTTCTACTGCCTAACTCGAAATTAGACGAAATTGCTCGCCTCCGCCTCGAAGATATGTTTCAAAAACAATATTTTGAGCACGTCTCTCCATCCGGAGAAAGCGCTTCAACCGAAGCGAAAGTGGTCGGATATGAGTACGCCACCATCGGTGAAAATATCGCCCTCGGCAATTTTGGCAGTGACAAAAAACTCGTCACCGCCTGGATGAACAGTCCCGGCCACCGCGCCAATATTTTGAGCACCAAATTCACTCAACTTGGAATCGCGGTCAAAGAGGGGATTTATGAAGGCGAAAAAACCTGGATTGCCGTCCAGATTTTTGCCAAACCAATTTCGGCTTGTCCAGCGGTAAGTCAAAGCCTAAAAGCGGAAATAGACAACCAGAAAAGCCAGCTCGCCCAACTCCAAACCAAAGCCGACGCGCTAAAATCTGAAATCGAAAACCAAGATCCAAAAACAAAAGAGGAAGTGCGGATTTACAATCAAAAAGTCGAACAGTACAACGCTCTCGCCGCCCAAATCAACGTCTTAATTGCTGAAACCAAAGTCGATATCGAAACGTATAACACTCAGATAAACGCGTTTAACGTATGCATCGCCGGGTAAGAAACTAACAACAAATTAAAAAATCTATGGCAAAAAAAGTTCTTATATTTATGACCGCGGTTCTTGTTTTGCTTTTAGCCGCTTTTATATTTATCCCCGGACCAGACAAAACCGGAAAAATTAAAATCGAAACCAATAGTGAAAATATTAAAGTCTTTAACCTCGCAGCCGATCAAGCAGTTAAATCTCCACTGATAATCCTCGGTGAAGCCGCCGGCTGGTATTTTGAGGCCAGTTTTCCCGCTCGCTTGGAAGACGCCAACGGCTATATTATTTCCGGAGCTCCAGCCCAAGCCAAAAGCGATTGGATGACGGCAGAGTTTGTCCCCTTTGAAGCAAAATTGGAATTTGAGCCACCAACCACAAAGACTGGTTTTGTGGTTTTGATGGCCGACGATCCATCGGGACTTAATCAAAACGTTGAATACATCAAAATTCCGGTCGTATTTGAAAGTTATTCCCAAGAAACTTCGGAAATCAAAATTTACTTCTCCAATAATAACCTCGATCCCGAAGTAAGCTGTAATAGGGTTTTTCCCGTGACCCGAAAAATTGCCAAAACTGAAGCAATTGGAAAAGCCGCGCTTGAAGCGCTTGTAAAAGGTCCAACCCAAGGCGAAGTTGTTGATGGCTATCAAACCAATCTCAACTCAGGTATCAGGGTTAATAGTCTCAAAATCCAAAATGGCGTTGCTGAGGCTGATTTTAGCGAAGAGTTAGAAGCGAGCGGCGGTTCTTGCCGGGTTACGGCTATACGGTCTCAAATCGCGGCTACCCTAACTCAATTTCCAACCGTAAAAGAGGTTATAATTTCCATTAACGGAAGGAGTGAAGACATTCTTCAGCCTTAGAGCTATACATGTGGAATAAGTTTTGGGCTTGGTACGAACGGCATTATAAAGCCAATCTCGTCATCGCGGCGGTTCTTTTTGTCTGGCAAATTGTTCATTTGTATTGGTTAAGTACGTATGTCATCGCCACTAAGTTAATTGGCAAAAGTTTTTTTAACGTCACCGACAACTGGGAACTTTTCCTGACCCTCATCGACTACACCGAAGTCCCGGCAATTATTGGCACCTCGCTCATCTACATCAACAACCTGCGGAAAAAATTCGCCCACAAAGATCTCTGGTTTTTAATTTTTATCAACACCCAGTGGCTCCATATTTTCTGGATCACCGACGAATTTGTCTTACACGGCCTTGGCCTCGAAAGCGTTTCCGCCACGATCCTGCCTTTTTGGCTGGCCTGGGTGGCCATCCTGATTGATTATCTCGAGTTACCAGTAATGTACGACACCATCAAAAAAGCCATTAAGGTAGTATTTAACAAAACCAACCGAGTTGACGAAAAATTTTCTCCGGATAAACTTAATTAGGTCGTATTTCTATTTTCGCCCTAGACCCTATTGGCTAGTGGCTAAACCCTATCTCAATGCCTCATTATATTTGCCACGGAGAATGTCACGGCGTTTCACCCACTCCCGGTGTCTGCCAATCCGAAACTTGTTCCAAAAGATCTCAAGCTCTCGATGAGTGTTTTTGCACTGACGGCTCCCACCAATCCGGCGAAAAATGCGGTAAGTGTGGTAAGCCGGCCAATGGCTACAAGTGCGAAATGTGCGGCGCTGAAAGCTATTCAAAAGACTTAGGTCATCCCTGCGGCGAGGAGCACTTGAAAACCAAATGTTCCACCTGTAATCAATCCGAATCCAAATGCGCCTGCTAAGTATTTGTGTTTACTAAACCCTATTGGCTATACCCTAAACCCTAACCAAAATGACCCACTATATTTGCACCGGCGAGTGCCACGGCGAATCCAAAAACCCCGGCGTTTGCCAAGCCGACGATTGCACTAAAAAAGGCCAACCTCTTCTGGCCTGTGATTGTGCCGATTTTAATCACGACAAAGTTTTAAGCGAACACATGACCGAAGCCGAAAGTGTCAGCGATCTCGACGATGAAGACGAAGACGACGGCCTTTAGTTTCTCTCTAAATTTCTTAATGTTTCAAGTTTCACGATTCAAGATTCACGACCAATGATTAGTTACGAAGAATTTTCCAAAACCGAACTCAAAATCGCCACCATAAAGGAGGCTGTTCGACTCGAAGGCTCGGATAAGCTCATAAAACTTCAAATTGATTTAGGCGAAGAAACTCGCCAACTTGTCGCCGGTATTGGCAAAAAATACCAACCCGAGGATTTAATTGGAAAACAAATTGTCATTGTTGCTAACCTCGAACCGCGAAAATTAATGGGCGAAGAAAGCCAGGGGATGCTCCTCGCCGCTCACGACTTGGAAGGTTTCCCGGTGATTTTATTTCCTGAGAAAGAAATTCCTCCTGGCTCTAAAATATCTTGACTTCACTTCATAATTCAAAATTCCTAATTCGATATTCCAACTAAGATGCCAGACAAACAATCTCCCTCTGGTTCAAAAATTAGTTGACAAAAACTCGAAAGTATATTATTTTGTTAGTCGGAAACAATTGATAAAAACTCATAGCGAAGGAGGTCTTTAGTGGTCACCCAGAAGCAAAAAATTGCAGCTCTGAAGTACCTCATTTCCAGATCGAAAGATGAAAATAGAGCTTTCGAGATTGGAAAGCGTGTTTTGTTCTTTCTGCTTGATTCATCACAGGGCCTTACTCAGCCAGTATCCGTGACTCTCACAGAAAAAGAGAACGGATACGAACCTAAAAGTGTGGATGATGCCGCTCATTCCTTGGGTGCCATGTTAGGCAGTTCTGGAACCACTCACTTGGATGAGATCATGCATCTATCAGGATCTGGGCTCTATTTCAGCTTTATCTACGGTCATTATGACGAGAATGGTAAATTTTCCTCCGAAGGCATCTTCGGTGAAAAACCAACCAACGCTCCCGGTCACGAAAACGACCAAGGTGGTCTACCGGTGCGCTACACATTTTGGCTTGCCGAAAAAAGCGTAGCTGATTCCTGCGGGCCAGGAAAGTTGCTGCCAACGCCAACATTCGCAGAGCTCATGGCGATCAATCTCCGGATAACTGGATTATATCCAGCCCTCGAACCAACTCCAGAGACGATCAAGATTGCCTAAGCAATCTACGGTTCAAAAAGAGCCGCACAATCCACCGTGCGGCTTTGTTATTTTAGAAAACAAAACCCGCCAATCTTTCGACTGACGGGCTGATTCTGAATTGAGGCACTGTTAAACGAAATCACCGTACGGGAATGGCACAAGGTGGGCGTAACCGAGTTGATTCATCGCCTCGGTAATTTGTCCCATATGACGTTCGTGGTGACGAACAAAGAGGGTATTGCACATGAATATGCAATTTCCCTGCAAGGTCGGCACCAGCGGATGGACAATATGCATGTCGGCCGCTTCAGGTTTGATCGCGCTCAGAATTGAGCGAACATTACTTCGCGCGTCAATCCAGGAGCGCTTTAAGTTAGAAAAGCCGTCCTCTTCTTTGAGAAATTTCCGGAGCTCTTTACGAGCTCCTTTAAGATTCAGAGCAGAGAGGGCTGTGTGTCGTTCCTTTGGGTCCTCAATCGCGACAATTGAAGCGAAAGGCTCTTGGAGCTTCATATCCATGTCGTCAAGCCCGCGAAGAATAAAGTCCAGTGCAAATCGCTCAGATTGTATCACGTGAATGAGTTGCTCGGCCGGTCCGAATCTTCCTCCTGGTCGAAGGTCATAAATCTCTATCGGAAAAGCTTTAACGATTTTTGTCGTAGTTGCAGTGACGGCATCAAAGCTCTTAAAGAAATCCCCCCACCTCTCTTTGCCAACTTCTCGGTCGATGTTGAATAGCATCCCATCCTCCTTCGGTTTACAAGATAACATCTTAGACGGTCTTACGCGGGTTGTAGAAAGATCCGCAGTTGGTCTGTACGATCGGCTCCAGCCACGTCACGCGAATATCCACTCTTCTCAACTCCCTTTGAGCCAAGAAGACGCTCAAGGCTACTAATAAACCTCAGTGCATCCGACTCCATCGGTGAGCCTTGCTCGACTTGGGATGATATTACGATCGCCCAAATGTTCGCACCAGTGCCAATTTCGCAAAAGCTCATATTAATCGGCACTAAACCGTTGTCAGTGATAAGTAGCAACTTCGCCTTCATTCCTTCCTCCTTCGGTTATAAAGCCGTTTAGAAATCTCAAGTGAACTGGCTTCTTTTTACCACTCCCACCCCAACAATTCAAGGGCTTTTCTCTCTGGTTAATTATTATGAAATTTTTAACTTTGAATTGTCATTTTTCATTTTGAGATTTAAACTTTACATTATGAAGCCAATCATCGGCGCCCACATCTCCGCCTCCGGCGGACTTTATAAAGCTTTCGAAAACGCCAAAAACATCGGCGCGGACGCCATGCAGATTTTCGGCTCCTCGCCTCAACAGTGGTCCGTTCGTCTGCCGAAAGAAGAAGACGTTAAAAAATTCAAACAAGGCCATAAAGAATCGGGCCACATTCCCGTCTTCCTCCACGCTTCCTATCTAGCCAATCTCGCGAGCGTGAGCGAAATCACCCGTGCCAACGCCCTCCAGAGTTTAACTGGCCACCTAAAGATCGCCGACCTAATTAGCGCGCAGGGTTTAATTTTTCACATTGGTTCTGCTTCGGCCGCCAAAGCTTTAGCGACGGAGGCGCAAGTATCGGCCAAAGAGGATGCAATGAATTTAGTCGTCGAAGGCTGTCAGAAAATTCTCAAAAGCGTTCCCGGCAAAACCCAACTTATTTTAGAAAACTCCTCCGCCGCTGGCGCCAAGCTTGGTGCCACTGCCAGTGAAGTCGGTCAAATTCTAAAAAAAATAAAATCCGAACGCGCCAAAGTTTGCTTTGATACCGCCCATGCCTTTGAAGCGGGGACTATTAAGTACGAATCCGTAGCCGAAATTAAAAAAGTTTTCGACGAATGGGACGAGCAGGTGGGCCTGGAAAACATCGTCGCGCTCCACGCCAACGATTCCAAAACTGAATTTAACTCCCACAACGACCGCCATCATAATATTGGTGAAGGCCACATCGGTCTTAAAGGCTTCCAAAATCTCGCCAGCGAAAAACGCCTTCATAATAAAGTTTGGCTCCTCGAAGTCCCCGGCTTTGACGACCTAGGTCCCGACGCCAAAAATGTCAAAATCTTGAAATCTTGCTTTAAATAAAAAATTTAGTAAACTAAACCTGCGGAATCGGATCGCAGACCTGGTTCCGTGTCTCTCTAGGCAGGTTGGAGCGGGTCTTTCCTGCCACACAACCCCCGGGTGGTTAAATCCTCCCGGGGCGTGTTTTTTAATTAATCAAGGAAAAGTTTCGCTGTTTGCATAAAACATAAAATTTGATATCCTAATTCTGCGGAGCCAGTTTCGCGCAACGTCTCGGGCTTCGCGACATACTTTCTCTCCTTCTTGTAGAATGGATCCGTCATTAAGCAGGATCCAGCACGACGCAATACCCCGACGAGTCCTAGATTCGTCGGGGTGTGTTTTTAAAAAATTAATCTTGATTTACTACATAAGCCTGTTATTCTAAGTCCGAGGTTTGGCAGTCATTTCGCCTAACTTCACGCAACAAGCGGGTTTGCCACAACAAACCTGCGAATCGACCGCACCGCCCGGTGAGTGAACTGGGCGGTGTTTTTTTATTAACATTCTCAATTGACCGAATCCACTCAAGCGTTAAAATTAATCTAGATAAACGGTGATCCCCGTCACCGCGTGTCAGTAAGTGCTATTGTGTAGCGCTCCGCAAACCGCCGCGGTCCCTCACAGGTTCCGCGGCAGTATTTTTTCTATACACAACGTATCTCTCCTATTCTGCTATGATTAACTTGTTAAAGAATTTCTGTTTTCACTAAACCCTATTGGCTATACCCTAAACCCTAACTAAAATGACTTCACATACCCTCCCAAAACTCCCATACGCCTACGACGCCCTCGAACCCTACATCGACGCCCAAACGATGGAAATTCACCACACCAAGCACCATCAAACCTATATCAATAACTTAAACCTAGCCCTCGAAAAACATCCCGAATTCAGCGATATGACGGCCGAAAATTTAATCAAAAACATCGGCAGTATTCCTGAGGACATTCGCCCCTCGGTAAAAAACAACGCCGGCGGCCACTTAAACCACACCTTCTTCTGGACCATAATGCGCCCGCCAACCGAAAAAGGCCCAGAGGATGGCTTGATCAAAACCGTCAACTCCACCTTTGGCAGTCTTGATGGCTTTAAAGATCTTTTCACTAAAACCGCTCTCACCCGCTTTGGCAGTGGCTGGGCATGGCTCTCCGTCACAAATTTAGGCGGTCTGGAAATCCACTCCACCACCAACCAAGACAACCCCATTATCGAAGGACTCGTCCCGATTTTAGGTCTCGACGTCTGGGAGCACGCCTACTATTTGAAATACCAAAACCGCCGCCAGGAATATATCGAAAACTGGTGGAAGGTAGTTAATTGGGACCAGGTCACGGAAAACTACCAAAAGGCCGTTGAAAATATCAAGCCCAATATCTAAATGCTTCTTAGTCCTGATCAAGTCATCGCTAGTCTTGTCGCCAAAATCGGAATCAGTCTCGAAACGTTAGCGATTATATTCCTTCTGCTCGCGCTCTGGAGTATTGCTTGGAAGGGGATGGCTCTCTGGAAATCAGCCCAGCGAAAAGAAAAATGGTGGTTCATCGCTTTAATGATTATCAACACCCTCGGCATTCTAGAAATTCTTTACCTCTTCGTTTTCTCGAAAAAAGGCGAAGCTCCGCCCAGCCCGAAAATTTAAATTCAGGAAAAATAAAAAGCCCCTCCGTAGAGGGGATTTTTATTTTAGAACTAGAATCTTGGCTTCTGTAATTCCGAACTTCAGTGCTTCCTGCTTGGAAGGCATCCAAACGTCCAGGTTATTGGTTTTCCGAGAGTGCATCCGGTCTTCTACTACGAAGACCTTCTCTCCAAAGTGTTCCGGGATCATGACCTTCGTTCCGAAAGGCAAGAGGTTAGTTGCCACAATGCCGTCTCGAACGGTCGATCCTGAAGCCGTGATAAAAGGTGTGTCGTCCGTCTCTTCTGGGGTACTGGAGTACGCCGTCACCCAAAGGTTAAGGGTGTTGGCCACTTCAACCACCCGCGCCTCAAACCCGCTATACGGCTGGGTCGAAAGCATCGACGGGGTCGTGGTATTTACCGCCGCTCCCGGGTAAAGACTAGAACTTAACCCAAAAACCAGTAAAATATATTTTGTTATCATATTGTTTGAAATAAAAAACCCCCTGCTCGGGGTTTTACATTACCCAAGGAGTATAGCAGGCCTCCAGAAAATGTCAAGTCCCAAAACCCCAATTTTGTCAACTCCCAAAAACCCTTATAAAATAAGGCTTAAACTCAATTAATGTTCAAAATTATCACCCAAGATGGCGAGGCCCGACTCGGCCAAATCGAAACCAAAAACGGGATTGTCGAGACCCCAAGTTACGTTGTGGTCGGCACCAACGGCTATATTCGAACCCTCGAACCCGAAGATATCCCCAAGACTGACACCCAAATTGTCATATCAAACACCTACCACCTCTGGCAAACCCTCGGCGAGGGAGGGCTAAATGAATTTCCCGGCCTTCATGACTTTATGGGCTGGAAGGGTCTGATCATGACCGACTCTGGTGGTTTCCAAGTTTTCAGTCTCGGCGCCGCCCGAGAAACCAACACCGGCAAAGTCGCCGACAAAAACCACCGTCAAAACCCATCCGCAACCCGCGAACAAAGAGAGCTGAGCAGCCGCCGTATGGCGGAGAGCCAAGTCCGGATCACCGACTCCGGGGTTTACTTCACCAACGAAGCTGGCGAAGAAATTTACCTAGACGCCGAGCTTTCGATGAAAATCCAAGAGCAGTTGGGTGCGGATATCGTACTAGCCTTTGACGAACCCTCTTCACCCAACCACGATCGCGCCTACACTCAAAAAGCCATGGAGCGAACCCACGCCTGGGCCACCCGCTCTCTCGCCGCCAAAGTCTCTGCTCAAAAAATCTACGGCATCATCCAAGGTGGCCATTTTGAAGATTTACGGAAAGCTAGCGCCGAATTTATCGGCCAGCTTCCTTTTGACGGTTTTGCCATCGGCGGATCCTTTGGCAGTTCCTTTGGTAGTGAAAAAACCAACACCTTCCAAGAAATTTCCTGGGTTACACCATTTCTTCCCGCCGATAAACCCCGCCATCTTTTGGGAATCGGCCGAATCGAAGATATTTTCGAGGCCGTCGAACGCGGTATCGACACGATGGATTGCGTCATCCCAACCCGCGAAGCCCGCCACGGAGCGATCTGGGCGAAAGACGGTCGCTTTGACATCCTGAAAGGCAAATTTACTAGCGATGACACACCACTTGTCGAAGGTTGTGAATGTTTCACCTGCCAAGAGGAGGGGACGACCAAACAAAAACTCTACGAACTTTTCAAGTTCAAAAACCCCGAAGCCGGCCGCCTGGCCACGATCCACAACATCTTCTTTTTTAACGACCTAATGCGCCAAGTCCGTGAAGCCATCCAAGACCACCGTTTCCAAAAATTCAAAAAGGAATACTTAAGAAAGTGAGACTTTCCCCATCCGCCTCCCCCCTAAATCGTAAAAATCCAAGATATCAAAAAGCATAAAGAATGAATTGCCATATTCCGCGCTATGACATGTCATAGCGTCGCAAGTAAAGAACCCATTGCTTTTTCTCATTTTGACGCATTAGGAGTAGGGGTGGGCTTGCACCTACAAAAAACTTGACAAGATTAAGTATTGTGGCATATACTTTCTTTCAGTTCCACTTGCTTAGGAATGGATCCTAAGCGAAAAGCACAATTCAAAAGGGGAGGGTCAGAAATGCCCAAAAGAAAAGCCAATCCGCCGTTCAAGAGAGCACAAAGGAAAACGATCTGGGATCCGCTATCGCTTCAGCAGGCTCCAATTCACGTCCTCATTCCGGCGGTCAACGGAGTTCTTGCCGGAACCAATCTTCTTCTGCGCTCAAGCACTCTAGATGAACGCAAGTAGTCGGAGGGTCAAATGTCACGGAAGAAAAGATATCCGGAGCTTGAGCCTCCATCAATCCCAACTCTGCACATTCACGGGATTGGACGACTCTCAACCGAAAAGTTTTATAAAGCGGTTGAGAACGTGCTCAAGCACAAATGCCGTCTCATCAAGTAAAACCAGGTCTCCATCTCTGTACTCGCTCTCCGTACCCACCAATAAATGCCTATCATGCGGATAGTGCACCACAACACCTCGTTGCCCCCCAGCAACGAGGTGTTTCTATTTCCCCAGATTCCTTTCTTGACACTAAATACCCGACACCTGACACTTAGATTATGGCCAGTTTAATTTTCGACATCGAAACCATCGGCGAAGATTTTGAATCACTCGATGAAACCACGCAAGATATTCTGACGCAGTGGATTAAAAAAGAATCGTCGAGCGATGAAGATTACAAAGTCGCTCTCGAAGATTTAAAAAATGGTTTAGGCTTTTCACCTTTAACCGGCGAGATTGTTGCGATTGGAGTTTTAGACAACGAACGCAACCAAGGCGTCATCTACTACCAAGATCCTTCTGGTAAACAAAAAGAGACGAGTGACAAAAATTTTAAATTCAAACCCTGCGGCGAAAAAGAAATGCTCGAAAGTTTCTGGTCTGGCGCGAAAAGTTATGACCAGGTAGTCACCTTCAACGGCCGCGCTTTCGACGCGCCCTTTTTAATCACTCGCTCCGCCATCCACGGCGTCAAACCCTCTGTCGATATGATGGAAGGCCGCTATCTTTATCAACAAAAGGGGATTCGCCACATTGATTTACTAGATCAGCTCACTTTCTATGGTGCTACTCGCAAAAAAGGCAACCTCCATCTCTGGAGTCGCGCTTTCGGCATCAAAAGCCCAAAGAGCGAAGGTGTCTCTGGTGACGACGTTGGTCGCCTTTTCAAAGAAAAAAAATACCTCGAGATCGCCAAATATAACGTCGGCGATCTTTTAGCCACCCAAGAGTTATTCGGAAAGTGGGACGAGTATTTCAACATCTAAACGGATTTTTACCAACCAATAACTATTTTTACTACACTATTTCGCGATCGCGAAATAGTGTAGTAAAAAGCAGAAATACAAATAAGTGTTATAATCTTTCAATATGAAAGAAAACAGCCAAAAAGTTATCAACTTTCGAAATTTCGTTTTCGGCGTCGAAGACAGTCTTGTGTCGACCGTCGGGCTTCTTTCGGGTATTGCCTCCGCCTCCGTCCCAAAAGGGACGATTTTTTTAACTGGCGTAATCCTAATTTTAGTCGAAGCCATCTCAATGGCCGCCGGCAGTTTTCTTTCCGAACGGTCCACTGAAGATCTTGAGGCCCAACACGAAGTTTCTCCCCGAAAATCCATTATCGGCAGCATCACGATGTTTTTTTCTTATCTCATTGCCGGCATCATTCCGCTTTTACCATACTCCTTTCTTGAAATCAGCCTTGCGTTGCCACTCTCAATCTTATTCACACTCATCGCCCTTTTTGTTTTGGGATTGTTTAGTGCTAAAATTTCCCATACCCCGATTTTGAAATCCGCGATTCGGATGCTAGTCATCGCCGGAATCGCAATTTTAGTGGGTGTAATCGTCGGAAAAATTTTTAATCATATTTAATGCCAAAAAATAAAAGTTCCAAAACTAAAGTTTCCGTTTCCCAATTTCCGAAAGACGAAATCGGTCCCGCGTACATTATCCGCACTTACGACCCCAAATTAGATTTCGAAGGTATCCTGGTCATCGACAATTTGAATCTCGGTTTAGGCAAGGGCGGAATCAGAATGACACCCGACGTTTCAATGACCGAAGTTTTTCGCCTCGCCCGCGCGATGAGTTTCAAAAATGCGCTCGCCGATCTTCCCTTTGGTGGTGCCAAAGCGGGGATCATCTGGGACCCCCACAAACACACCCTTGATGAAAAGCGCGCCGTGATCGAAAGTTTTTCCCGCTCGCTCAAAGCCGTCATTCCCAGGCTCTACATCGCCGGCCCCGACATCAACACGAGCGAACGCGAAATGCAATGGTTTGCGATGGCCAATGGCAACTGGAAATCCGCCACCGGCAAACCCGCTAACTACTGTATGGAAGTTTTCGGCAAAGGTGAAAAAAAGTGCGGCATCCCGCACGAATTTGGTTCAACTGGCTTCGGCGTTGTTCAAACCGCCAAAGTCGCCGTTGAATTTGCGAATGTGCAGTTGAAAGGCGCTACCGCTTCTATCGCCGGCTTCGGCAACGTCGGCACCTTTGCGATGAAACATTTAGACGAACTTGATGTCAAAACTGTCGCCGTCTCCGGCCGCGACGGCACCATTTATAATCCTAATGGGATTGATTACAAAACCCTGATGAAAATCAAAGACTCTGGCAAATCCATTATGGATTACAAAGACGCCAAAAAACTCGGCCGCGATGCCATCTATGAACTCAAAGTGGATATGATGATTCCCGCCGCCACGCCGGATGTTATCAACGAAAAGAATTACAAAAAAGTTAAAGCCAAAATCATCATCGAAGGCGCCAACATCCCCATGCACGAAAAGTATGAGGAATACTTCCACAAAAACGGCGTCTTGATTGTGCCAGACTTTGTCGCCAACGCCGGGGGAGTGATTTCTTCCTACGCCGAATATCGCGGTTACAACCCCAAGCGAATGTTTGAAACCGTCGAAGCCAAGATCGTCAAGAATGTCCGTACGGTTCTCGCCGCCTCCAAAAAAGAAAGGCGTTCGCCGCGCAAAGTCGCGATGGAAATCGCCAAAAAACGTATTCTCTCCGCCAAACGCAAAGTTTTCTAAGGGAACCTTATCCCGTTAGAAATCGAACCCTCGCGCCAGACTAGCCCGCAAGGGCTTAGGTTTGCTATTTCTAATCGGGATTGACAAAACCCTTAATTATAGTGTATTATATAGCCAGTTAACGAGGCCAAAAAACCTCACTTGTCAGTCCATCGCTGTGAATCTCTAATCATAAGGAAGGGATATGGTAACCACAGTTAGTCCTCAGCTAATGCCGAAGATTCAGTTGGAAGTTACTCCATGTGACCCAGCACCAATCGCACCGGCAGGAAATCCATCCAACGATCTGGAAACCGTTTTACCATCAGGATTGATAACAATCCAGTTTGTCCCCCTTCTTCAACCCGAAGAAAGGTCGCTTGTCGGATACGAAGCTCAAGATCGAGCCGTCGTTCTGAACGCGAGTACGGGCCAACAAATGGCCTTGCTCCTATTGTATAACCAAGAACTCATTCCGAGTGACTTCGGCGAGGACATCTACTTTACCGCCACTACCTACCAAGATGCCTCAAGGCGCTACGGCGTTCTCAAGCTTTCCAAGCGTTCGGGACGATGGGACTTGGAGTATACTTGGCTTGGGATTGGCTGGTACGGCGGTTGCTTGGTTCAAGTTCAGTAACTGCCATCATGAACCACGAAACTCCCGTCCGGATTGCATCCGAACGGGAGTTTTCATTTTAACCGCCCGCAATCTTTGTTATAATGAACCAATGGAAAAATCGATTTTGAGCCTGCCAAAGCAGTTCGCCTGGCAATCGGGGGCGTGAAGCATTAAAGTTGATTAATCGTACAAGCTAGAGTAAAATTG
This sequence comes from uncultured Candidatus Saccharibacteria bacterium, assembly GCA_964363455.1. Taxonomy (GTDB): domain Bacteria; phylum Patescibacteriota; class Minisyncoccia; order UBA6257; family 2-01-FULL-56-20; genus VMFW01. The sequence continues at coordinate 10,642 of CAYIIM010000005.1, read as the reverse complement.
CATCATGACCACTCAGACCATCGTTAAAAAGCTTAATCGCGAAGTTGAAGATCTTCAAAACGACGTTCGCCAAGTCAAGAAGGTGCTTTTTAGTACCCTTTACGACACCGAAGGCGAATATAAAGAATCCTTTGTCAAAAAAGTTTTAACCAGATCAAAAGAGTCCGCCAATCATCGATTTTCTAGCAAAGCAGAATTCTTAAAACATGTCCGCGCCTCAAAATGAAGTTTGGTACAGCGACGGTTTCTTAAAAGACGCGAAAAAACTTCCCAAGGAAGTCCAAGGTAAGCTAGGAGATCTTATCTCGATTCTCCAAGAGGACGCATTTGATCCCCGACTTCATTCTAAGCCCTTAAGCGTTCCGCTTCAGGGAGTTTTTTCTTTCAGGATTACTCGTGATTACCGCGTCGGATTTGAGTTCAGCGGCCCGTTCAAAGTTAAACTTTTAATCGTGGACAAGCGTGGTCAGATCTATAAACGTTTGACGAGAAAAAAGCTATAATAACCCAATGGAAAAATCGATTTTGAGTCTACCGAAGCAGTTCGCTTGGCAACCAAAGGTAGAAAATCCAGCCAATCTTAAATCCTCCGAAAACATCATCGTCGCCGGCATGGGCGGCTCCGCCTTCCCAGTTGGTATTTTAAGGATCGCCCATCCCGAGCTAAACGTCATTAACCACCGTGATTACGGATTGCCCTTGTCTCGCCGAAGCCTTGGCGTAGGCGGATCGTCACTTGTCATCTGCTGCAGCTATTCCGGCAACACCGAAGAAACTATTAGCTCATTTGAAGAAGCTCGGAAAAAGAAAACTCCCGTCGCCGTCCTAACCGTCGGTGGCAAACTTTTAGCCCTCGCTAAAAAACACAAAGTTCCATACATTCAAATTCCTGACACCGGCATCCAACCCCGAGCCGCCACTGGTTTTGTGGTTGTTGGTTTATCAAAATTACTCGGTCTCAAAAACGAAAAAAACTTCAGCGCCTTATCAAAATCCTTAAAATCCGAGAAATGGTCAAAAGTAGGTAAAGCTCTGGCCGAAAATCTCTGGGATCAAATCCCGGTCGTTTATGCCTCCGCCAAAAATGCGGACCTTGCCCGTGTTTGGAAAATCAAGTTCAACGAAAACACCAAAATTCCCGCCTTCTGGAATTTTCTTCCGGAAATGAATCACAACGAAATGACCGGCTTCGATTCCGCCAAAACCACCGCTAAACTCAACCAAAATCTCCACTTGATTTTTCTAGAAGATTTAATGGATCATCCCCGCACTAGAAAACGTTTTGCTGTCACCAAAAAAATCCTCACCCAAAAGGGGATTAGCAACTCCTCGGTCCCAATTGCGGGCAAAAACATTTGGGAGAAAATATTCAACTCCACTCTCCTTGCCGACTGGACGAGCGTCCACTTAGCCAAATACTACGGCGTCGATCCCGAAAACGTCCCAATGGTGGAGCAGTTCAAAAAGTTAATTAAATAAATAATCCGAAAGTGAACCTCAACTACCACAGAAAGCATTTCAAGGTTAAGACGGGTCGCTATGACATGTCATAGCGCTAGTAGTATAATGTCATGGTCATGACAAAACCTTCTTTTAAACTACCAACCTTAAGCCAATTTTCTTCTCGCAAAGAATGGGAAGAAGCGTGTTGGAAGGTCATAACAAGATCTGAGAGTTTGCTTAATGTCGTAACCACAGCTTCTGAGCGTCACAATATTATATTGCGCGCTTTAGGAATCGAGTACATTAATTCTGGCAAAAAATATCGGCAAATCGCAGAAGAGCTTTATCTTTCGCCACAAACGATAAGTAGTATAAAAAAAGCTCTTGCTGGTCAAATCTATCGAACTTATCGAGAAAGGGGTAAGGTGGAACGAAGGCGAAAAGTTTACAGCTCAAGCCCGACACAAAAGAAACATAAACCCCTCGGTCGGCTTGTTCGTACAAAATACGGAATCGTTCGCATTTAATAAAGCAACCCATTTAAGTTAATGGAAAAACCCAAAAAATCTTGCAAGCAGAAAAATAAACATGAAATAAATAGTCGCTATGACATGTCATAGCGTCGTAATATAAAACATGAATCCTGAAACCAAAAACTGCCAAAACTGTCCCGATTTTGTCCAAAGCGGAGCGAGTCCACAAAATCGAGGATTCTCGACCCTCGACCGTAGTCGGGGTCGGAACAAAAATATATGACACAATCTGAAAACAAAATTTGTCAGAATTGCAAACAAAATTTTGTTATCGAGGCCGAAGACTTTCGGCTCTACGAACATTTTGAAGTCCCGCCAGCGACTTTTTGTCCCGACTGTCGCATGATTCGCCGACTGGCTTTTAGAAACGAGCGCAACCTTTACAAACGCCCCTGCGACCTCTGCAAAGAGGAAAAGATCATGATGTACCCCAAAGACGCTTCTTTTCCCGTCTACTGCTTTCCGTGTTGGTGGTCAGACAATTGGGACGCGGCGCAATATGCGCGTGACTACGATTTTTCAAAACCATTTTTTGAACAATATAAAGAATTACTTTTTAGTGTTCCTCGCTCCGGCATTATCAAACAAGGAAAAAGTGTTGGCAGTGAATACACCAACCGCGTCACCGATCAGCGCCGCTGTTACCTGGTTTTTGGCAGTATCAACAACGAAGACTGCCGTTACAGTAGCTGGATCAACGATTCCAAGCAACTTCATGACTGCTACAACGTTTTAAAATCCGAGCGCTGTTATGATTGCGTCGATTGCCAGCAATCTTCGAATATCGCCTTTTCTCAAGAGAGTCGCGAATGTTTAAACAGCTGGTTTTTATTCAATTGTCGGAACTGCTCCGATTGTTTTGGATGTGTAAATTTAAGAAATAAAAATTACTGTATTTTTAATGAGCAGTGCAGCAAAGAAGAATACGATCAAAAAATCGCGGAACTGAAATTTGATACTCCGGAAGGTTTTGTCGCCGCTAAAGAAAAATTTGAAAATCTCAAAAAAATCCAAATCGTACCCTGGGCCTATATCTACCAAGCCAACGATTCAACCGGCAATTGGGTTTACAACTCAAAAAATGTAAAAAGCGCCTTCAACTGCAACAACGTTGAGGATGCCCGCTACATTTATGGAATTTCAAACGGTAAAGATTTTATGGATTTCTGGCAATGGAGCGCCGGTTCAGAAAAAATTTATGAAGCCATCAACGCCGGCATTCAGTGCGCTAATTTAAAATTCGTTAACGAATGTTGGAATCAGCTTTTAGACTCCGAATATTGTATGAACTGTCACAGCTCCCAAGATCTTTTTGGTTGTTCCGGCATTAAAAAGGGTCAATACTATATTTTTAATAAACAGTATTCCGAAAGTGAGTATCACGATCTAAAATCAAAAATTATTGCCCAAATGAAAGAAGTTCCTTACGTCGACAAAGGCGGCCGAACCTATCGCTATGGCGAGTATTTCCCAATTGAAATTTCACCTTTCGCTTATAATGAAACTTTCGCTCAAGAATTTTTCCCAATTACCAAAGAAGAGGCCAAGAAAAACGGCTATCCTTGGCGCGACGAAGAAAAAAGAAATTACTCAATAACTCTAAAGTCCAAAGATGTCCCTTTTTCCGCTCGAATGGTCAGTGACGAAATTTCAAAAGAAGTCATTGCCTGTGAGCATGAAGGCAAATGCAATCACGTCTGCGCGACCGCCTTTAGAATTCTCAAAGAAGACTTAGAGATGCACAAACTCTCAAAAGCGCCCTTGCCAAAACTCTGTCCAAACTGCCGCCATTTTGATCGCCTAAGCCGACGTAATCTTCCAAAACTTTGGTCAAGAAAATGCGCCTGTGATTATAAAGTTTATCCCAATAGCGCCAAACACCTTCACCATCCCGAAGGTTCTTGTCTGAACGAATTTGAAACTAGCTACTCACCAGAAGATAAGGCAATCGTCTACTGCGAACCGTGTTATCAACAAGAAGTAGTTTAATATGAGCGCTGAGACAAAAAACTGCATAAACTGTAAATCAGATTTCGTTATTGAACCGGAAGACTTTAATTTCTACGATCGGATGAAAGTCCCCCCGCCAACCTGGTGTCCCGAATGCCGGATGATGCGTCGTTTTGCTTTCACTAATATCTGGGATCTTTATAAACGATCTTGCGAAAAGTGCGGGCAGGGGATGATCAGTATTTTCTCTCCAGATAAACCAAGCACGGTTTATTGTATGAAGTGTTGGTGGGCTGATGACTGGGATGGCACGGAGTACGCAATGGAATACGATCCCACCCGACCCTTTCTTGAACAAATAAAGGAGCTCATCCAAAAAACTCCTTGGCAATCGCTTGAGCTTAACTATCAAACCCTGACTAATAGTGATTACATCAACGCCGCCGGTCATATAAAAAATTGCTACCTAATATTCTGGGCAGACTATTGCGAGAATTCTTTTTATTCTAGTTTTTTAAATGGCCTTAAGGATTCACTGGACTGTTATCGCATGAATGATTGCGAACTCTGTTATGAATGCGTCGGTTGTTATAAATGTTATCGGACCTTTTTTTCTGAAGAGTGTGACGCCTGCACCGACGTTTGGTTTTCCAGAAATTGCAACGGTTGCACAAACTGTTTTGGCTGTATTAATATTCGCAATAAAAGTTATTACATATTCAACGAACCTTACTCCAAAGAAGACTACTTTCAGAAACTCGAAGAGTTGAAACTTAATTCGCGATCAAGCCTAAGTCAACTAAAAACGAAAGTAACTGATTTTTGGCTGAAATATCCTCGTCGCGTTTACACAGGCAATAGTTTAAATGTGAATGTCACCGGTGATTATGTTTACGAGTCAAAAAATACCCCCGATGCCTATATGGCAACTGGCGCTGAAGATTCTCGCTTCGTCCAGTTTTTAAGCGTCAACGGTACCAAAGATTGCTACGACTACTCCGGCTAGGGCAATAAAGCTGAAAAAATCTACGAATCCGCCGTTACTGGCGAAGGTGTAAGCAATGTAAAATTCTCGGATGAATGCTGGCCCGATGCTATGAACATCGAGTATTCAATCTATTCTACCGCTTGTAAAAATGTTTTTGGTTGCGTCAACCTAAAGCGCAAAAGTTATTGCATTTTAAACAAAGAATATTCAAAAGAAGATTACGAAAAATTAACTGCCCAAATCATAGGGGATATGAAAAAAAATCCTTACACAGATGCAAGCGGTAAAACATATTTATACGGCGAATTTTTCCCAATGGAATTTTCTCCTTTCGCCTACAACGAAACTTTATCGTATAGGTTTTTTCCAAAGACCAAAGAAGAAGTTATTAGCCAAAAGTTAAACTGGCTCGACAAAGAGGAAAACCAGTACACCATTACTAAAAACGGCAACGACCTACCCGATACTATTCAAGAAACAACTGACGAAACCACAAAAGAAGTGGTCGGTTGTATTGAGTGTGGCAAGGCTTTTAAAGTCACTCCCGCCGAGCTAAATCTGATGCGGAAACTCCAACTACCCCTTCCGAGTCAATGTCCGAATTGTCGCCACGAACGACGCTTCAAGAGAACCAATCTCCCCAAGCTTTATGAGCGAACATGCGCCAAATGCGCAAAGCCAATTACAACTTCCTATACCCCCGACCGCCCCGAAATAGTCTATTGCGAAACTTGTTATCAACAAGAAGTAGTTTAGAATAATTAGAGTAATTAGGTTAATTAGAATAATTTTATTACCATGTATATATTATTTGACATTGGCGGATCCAAAATGCGAGTGGCAGCATCAGTTGACGAAAAAAAATTCAATCCACCTGAGATTGTCAAAACTCAGAAAGATTTCAAAAAGGGAATTGCGGATTTAAAATTTCTAATTCACAAAGTTAGTGGCGGGAAAAAAATCACCGCCGTAGCCGGTGGCATTCCCGGTTTTTTTGACGCAAAGAAAGAAAAAATAATGGGTTCCGCGCCCAATATTTCGGGCTGGATCGATAAACCCCTTGTCGCCGAAATAAAAAAGATCACCAAATCCCCAGTCTATCTCGAAAATGATGCCGACTTAGTTGGCCTCGGAGAAGCGGTTTACGGTGCCGGCAGGGGATACTCAAGCGTTGCGTATTTCACCGTTTCTACTGGAGTCGGCGGGGGAAAAATTATCAATGGGAAAATCGATTCTAGTATTTCCCGAACCGAGCCGGGTGAGCAAATCATTGATTTCAAGAATAAAATAACTTTAGAAAATCTCGTCGCCGGCCGATCTATCGAAAAAAAGTATCATAAAAAACCCTACGAAATTTTATACAAAAAGTTTTGGGATAACTTAGCTGAAATCTTAGCAGTCGGGGTTCAAAACACGATCGTCCATTGGTCACCAGACGTCGTGGTGATCGGCGGCTCGATGATGAAAAAAATTGGAATTCAGATCCCGCGTGTTCAATATCACTTGAAAAAATCAATGAAAATTTCCCACAACGATTTACCTTTTCCAAAAATTAAAAAAGCCACCCTGGGTGACTTTGGTGGTCTCTACGGTGCTCTCGTTCGCGTTAAGCAAAAATAAACAAAAGTAGTCTCAAAAAAACTAAATAGCGGTTCCATCCAATGGAGCCGCTATAATGTGTGTTGGCTTAACTACCAAGCCAAGAAAGCTTTCGCGCGAGTGTCGGCCACTTGGGCAAAACTCGACGCGATGATCACTGCCTGGATTGCTTGCGGCTCGTCGCCTTTCAAGCGACAAGCTTCAGCCTTTTCCATCCATCGCCGCCCTCTTTCTCGAAGGCTTTCAATCTCGTGAGCGATAAGACGAAACTCTGCGTCCAAGGCTAGTTCAAATCTTTTCATTTCCTGCCTCCTCGTGTTTAAAGCTTAAAGCGGGAGGCCATCCTATGGCTGTGTCGCGTCCTATGCCTTTCTGGTCTTATGAGCTCTTCTTTTTGAATTTGAGCTCAATTGGCACCATCTCACCGTTCATAAATATCCGGTAAGCTTGGCCGTCGATAACGACGTAGACCATTGGCATAAAATTTACCACCTCCTCTAGCCAGAATTATACACCAACCACCAAAAAAGTCAACCCGGTACTACAATTTCGATTTTGTGGTTCTGGCTAAGCCAGTCGAAGTTGTAGTATCCGGGTCAACCCCCACTCGAAAGTAGGGGTATTAGTTAAGGGTCGAAAAGCCTATTCTATATATAAACTTTAGGAGTTCCAATATTAGCGACCATCGGCCCCAATATGAGCAAGCCAACAAGCACGAAACCAGGATTAGTCCAAAGTTACTTAGTGCGATAACTCGGTTATCATTATTTAGCCACCCATCAAGAAAAGCCTGGAAGACAAGAACAAACAATGACACCGAAATCACATATAGCATAGCGCTCAGACCAAGTATTTCAAAAAACATCACACCCTCCCTTGTCTACAATCAAAATAGTCTTTTTTTAGGTTGTCGTCAATCCGTGGTAGAATCAACCAATGCAAAAAATCTCCCGCACTAAAATCGAATTATCGCTCGAATGTCCACGTTGTTTTTGGCTTGATGTTAAGCACGGTGTCAAACGTCCGCCCGGCTTTCCCTTCACACTTAACCTCGCCGTCGACCACCTTCTAAAACAAGAATTTGATCATCATCGAAAAGCCAAGACTCCACATCCCGTTATGGCCACACATATGGTTGAAGCGGTTCCTTTTGATCACCCAAATATGAACACCTGGCGGCACAACTTCACCGGCGTTCAATTTGATCATAAACCCACTGATTTTCACATTTTCGGCGCGGTTGATGATATTTGGGAGAACAAAAAAGGCGAGTTGATGGTGGTGGATTACAAAGCCACCGGCGCTCAAGCCTATAAAATTTATGATTCATACGCTCGTCAGATGGAAATCTATCAATGGCTCTTAACTCAAAACGGTTTCAAAGTTTCGCCGACTGGTTATTTTGTCTTTGCAAAAGTTAACAAAGGCGAAGGTTTCGGCTTCGGCAAAGCCGCCCTCGCTTTTGATCTTTTTGTAGAGCCGTACACTGGCAATAATTCTTGGGTGGAAAAAGCCATCGAGAATGCCAAAAAGATTTTAGATATGGAAAAATCACCCGACTCCGGACTCGAATGCGAATATTGTAAGTACGGCCACGCCTTTGCCAAGCATTAATTCGGGCGTATGTTAATTCTCAAAAAACGCTCAAACACCCCTCGATTCGAATTCTCCGGTGGCAAGCTCCGTCAAGTTATCTGGACGGCTCATAGTCGCGCTAAAATGCGCTACTACGGCCTTTCTGAATCGCGAGTGAAGCGAATCATCCACACTCCAAAACGCATTGAAGAAGGCATTGCGCCCAAAACGGTGGCGATGATGCAATCCGCCGGCAGCGCCAAACACCCCTACGAACTTTGGGTGATGCTTCAAGATGTCGGTCAAAAAAGAAAAGTGATCTCCGCTTGGCGTTATCCCGGTGTCACGAAACCAGGTAGCGCCATCGCTCTGAAATTTATCGAGCAAGCCCTTGAAGAGATTGAAGCCGCCGACGAAGCCAGCAAACAAAAACCGGTTCCATTTTAAATTAGTTGAAATTCTGAAAATTTTCTGTATACTTTAGGCCAGCAACGGTAACTCATCCCGCAACCACGCCAACCTCACGGAGGGTCTGTGCAGAAAGTGAAAAGAAAAACCGACCATCAAGTGTCTACAAACCCGAACCAGGAAGTAAAAACCAAGGCGCAAAAAGCGAAGAAAAAAGTCTTAAATCCAACACCACCCGATGATGATCCACTTTTTCAAGCAATGAGATCAAGGAATAAAGCTCCGAGTCGCAGGAACATTGGATTCGATCGACACAACGACACTTTTTAAACCCGAGCTAGAAGGGAGAGGTATTGGTCACAACAAGAAAGCGACGAAAAAGAGTTGTTTCTAATATTTTTCGTCACATGCAAGTGACAGCCGACAAGCGAGCACTTCGCGCCGAAGAAGATGCACAAGAAACCGCCGCTCGCAGGTTCAAACCGAAGGATCAAAGGAACCAAGGATACTCTCGGTTCGAGTCAGACCCCGAGGCTGGGCCGAGAAAGGTCGCCAAGTTAGTGACCAAAAAGGGTGGGAAGAAGAAAAAAGAGAAAGGCAACAAGAAATCAAAGTAGCCGTCAGGCTACGCAAGTCAGAAAGGCGTCCTCATCCGGCGCCTTTTCTATTTTCAAGAAATCAATATAAAATTAATCCGTGCTTCTAACTAGCCCATCTTTTAATCACAACGAAAAAATTCCGCCCAAATTTACTTGTGACGGCCCCGGTATCAACCCCGAACTCCATATCCAAAACATTCCCGACGGAACCGTCTCGATGGTTTTAATTATGGACGACCCCGACGCCGTTGGTGGAAAAGTTTTTACGCATTGGTTAGCTTGGAACATCAATCCCAAAACCGAACTTATCAAACAAGAAAGCGCTCCGCCCTGGAGTATCGAGGGTCAAAACGACGCTGGAAAAATTGGTTACACCGGCCCCTGTCCGCCTGCCGGCAACCCGCGAGAACAGAGAGCGGAGCAGTCGTCGTATGACGGCAAACCCCATCGCTATTTTTTTAAGCTCTACGCTTTGGATTGTGAATTAGTTCTTGATCAATCCGCCACCAAATCATCGCTCAAAAACGCTATGACCGGCCACATCCTCGAACAAGCTGAACTCATCGGCCTCTATAAACGCTAGGACTTTAGTATGAGGCTACTTTCCTTTTTTCATAAAGTCGCTATAATTGGAACCAGAACCCAACGAAAGGAGCTTGAAATTGGCCAAAAATCTGCCTGATCCGCTCATTCTTTCGCTTCCTAAGCGAGAGCAGAACAGATTGATAAGAATGTCGCTCCGCTGCGTTGTCATCAATGGGAAGAGGCTCCCAGATCTTGAAAAAGCTGAAAAGCGCCTTGAACGCGCGAAGCGAAGGAAGAGGAGAAGGAATCGTCGCAAATAATAAGCCCTCACGTCTACGAGAAAAGACATCTCGCCAAGCGTGGGGGTCTTTTCTTTTTAACGTAATCCTTGTATTATTCGTATCGTTCTCTCAAATAAACCATAATTCCCAATTCAATATTCATAATTCATGAAGTTAAGCATTGGCATCGTCGGACTTCCAAACGTCGGCAAGTCCACTTTATTCAAACTTCTAACAAAACAAAATATTCTGGTCGCTAATTATCCTTTCGCCACCATTGATCCCAACGTCGGCATCGTTCCCGTTCCCGATGAGCGCGTGAATAAACTCGCCGAACTTTCCAAATCCAAAAAGAAAATTCCCGCCGTGGTTGAGTTTTATGACATCGCCGGTCTTGTCAAAGGCGCTTCGATTGGCGAAGGTCTCGGCAACCAATTCCTGAGTCACATCCGCGAAACCCAAGCTATCGTTACCGTCCTCCGAGTTTTTGAAAGCTCGGAAATTATTCACATCGAAAATTCCGTTGATCCCGAGCGTGACATGGGCATCATCAACACCGAGTTAATCATCAAAGACCTAGAAACTGTCGAAAAAAGAATCGGTAGTCTCGAAAAGGAAGCACGGGCGGGGGATAAGAAAGCGGCAAAAAGTCTCGAGGTTCTAAAAAGTCTAAAAACCGAACTTTTGCAAGACAAACTCGCGACAAAATTTGCGAGCGAAGAAATCGTTATCGAACTCCAA
>CAYIIM010000004.1:0-32160 GCA_964363455.1 uncultured Candidatus Saccharibacteria bacterium | reverse complement strand
CAATTCGGCGCCAACTGGACCCCTCGTCTTGAACACGTCTTCCGCTTCACTTGTCTCGCTCTCTTAGATTATCCCCACGCTACTATGCGCGGAATGATTTCAATGTTAACCGACCGTAACTACCGCCAAAAAGTAGTGGAGTACATTGAGGATGATATGGTCAAACGCTTTTGGGCTATTGAATTTGCCGACTGGTCCGAAAAGTTCGACACCGACGCTATCATCCCGCTTGTTAATAAACTCGGCCAATTCTTGTCTGACCCGCTACTTAGAAACATCTTCGGCCAAAAGGAAAACAAGATCGACATTGAAAAAATCATGGATCAAAAGAAAATCCTCTTTATCAATCTCTGTAAGGGTCGGCTAGGGGAGGAAAACTCCAGTTTTTTAGGCGCCATGTTTATCACCAAGATCAAACAAGCTGGTATGGCCCGTGCCGGCAAACCCGAATCGGCTCGCACCGATTTTTATCTTTATGTCGACGAGTTTCATAACCTTGTCACCGAAACTTTTGAAAATATTTTATCGGAAGCTCGGAAATATGGCCTTTGCCTTACTGTCGCTCATCAGTATGTCGCCCAGTTGATTCCGAGTGTTCAAGCTGCTGTCCTTGGTAATACCGGAACGATCATCACTTTCCGCGTCGGTGGTGAAGATGCTGTCAAACTCGAACCCGAAATGGATCCTGTTTTCAAAGTCAAAGACATGATCAACCTAGGTATGCAAGAGTTTTACATTAAAATGACTATCGATGGCGAAACCAATGACCCATTCTCGGCGGAAACATTAAAAGTTTTGCCGGCTACACATCCTTCTAATCGTTTGAAAATTATTGAAGAATCCCGACAAAAATACGCCATCCCTGTCGATTCGGCTAAAAAACTTATTGCCGAAGAAGAGGCTACCATATTTAGAAGCGCTCAAGAAAAAGCCATCATCGAGGGCAAACCTCGGACCAGTACAACTGAAAACACTGGCCCCACCGCCCCCAAAGAACCCGAACCGCTGATATAGAGAATAAGGAATTATGAATATTGAGCTAAGGAAGTGTGAAAAGTGTTCGACCGAGTACGAAATTGCCCACGACGACTTTGGTTTTTACGAAAAAATGGGCGTTCCGACGCCTGTTTTTTGTCCGGAATGTCGATTTAAGCGTCGGGCAGTTTTCCGAAACGAAATTTCGCTCTATTCCAGAAAATGCGCTCTCTGCGATACTGCTATTATCTCAATGTACAACCCCAATACTCCGTATGTGGTTTACTGTGACAAATGCTGGGAGTCTGACAAATGGGACGCCAGTGATTACGCCCAAAACTACGACTCATCAAAACCATTCTTTGAACAACTAAACGATCTTTTAATAAAAGTTCCAAAGAAAGCCACTTATGTTTCTGCGCACAGTAAGTTCGGTCCTAATCTAAACAGCGACTATACCAACGTCGCCGGCGGCAACAAAAACTGCTATTTAGTTTTTAACACTTCCGGTTGCGAAGATACTCGCTACTCACGCGGTCTTATTAAGGTCCGAGATTCTAGTGATCTTTATTTTGGTCTCGAAGCGGAAAGTTGTTACGAAGATGTTAATGTGGAAGAATCAAACGGCGTTCTCTGGAGCCACAATGTGGTCAGTTGTATTGACTCATCTTTTCTTTTAAACGGCAGTGGTTGCCAAAAATGTTTCGGTTGCGTTAATCTTCGAAATAAAAGTCGCTATTTTTTAAATGAACCGCTTTCCGACGACGCCTATAACCAAAAAATTAGCGAAATAAAGGGTAGCTATCAAAAAACCGAAGACTTCAAAAAGACATTTGAAAAATTCTCACTAGGATTTCCGAGACGTGAAAACACCAACTGGAAATCAGTTGATTGCGAAGGCAACTATCTTTTTGAATCAAAAAACGTCAAACGCAGTTTCGAAATTACCAATGGCGAAAATTCAAAATACCTTTACTCATCCAAATTAATTAAAGATTCTTACGACGTCATTGGTTACGGCTACGAGTCCGAGCTTCTTCTCGAGTGCGTCGGCGTTGGTTATTCCAGTAAAGTTATCGGCACCTATTGGGCCGAGGGCTCCCAAAACGTCTTCTATTCTTACGCCATTCGAAATGGCAATGAATGCTTCGGTTGCGACGGCATCAGAACCGGCAAATTTTCCGTATTAAACAAACGTTATAACGAAGGAGAATATAAAAAAATCAAAGATCAAATCGCTAGCGAGCTAAAAAGCAAAAACCTTTATGGACTTTTTATGCCGCCAGAGCTCTGTCCCTTTGGTTATAACGAAACCGTCGCGCAGGACAATATCCCACTCTCAAAAGAAAAAGCTATATCTGAAGGTTATAAATGGCAAAACGACGTTCAGATGACCACTGATAAGGGCACACTAAAAGCCAGCGAAATCCCCGACCACATCAAGGACGTCCCTGATTCAATCTTAAGTGAAACTTTGACCTGTATTTTTTGTAGCCGTAACTACCGTCTTACTGAACCCGAGCTAACGTTCTATCGCAAGATGGTCATACCAATCCCCAGAAAGTGTTTCTACTGCCGCCATCGCGAAAGAATTGAAAAACGCGGTCCAATGCAAACCTTCGCCCGCTACTGTGCCAAATGTAGTAAAGCCATCAAAACCTCTTACGCCCCCAACCGTCCCGAAATTGTTTACTGCGAACAATGTTATCAAAATGAGGTAATATAAATCCATGAACCAAACAACTCAAAAGAAAGCCGCCCTTTTGGTTGTGGACATTCAAAACGATTTCTGCTCATCAAGGGGAAAATTTGCAAAAATGGGATTCGATGTTAGCCACATTCAAAAAATGGTTCCACGGTTATCCTTGTTTATTAAGGAAATCGAAAAAATTGGTATCGAGGTTTTTTATAGCAAACAGACGGAGTCGATGCGCATCTCGCCAAAAAATTTAAAGTCACTTTTCAACAAAGGCAAGCTAAAAATCGTTTGTCAGCCAAATTCTTGGGGTTCGGAACTATATAGACTAAAACCTTCGGATAACAAAAATGTTCTCAAAAAAAGAACTTACGACTTTCTTTCAAATCAAAAACTTAACGAAATTCTTCAACGTAAAAAAATAAAAACCCTCATCATCACAGGAGTAAACACGGATATATGCATTGACACCACAACTAGAAGCGCCTTCACTAAGGGTTATAATATTATTATCCCAAAAGATCTTGTAGCCACCATTAATCAGAAAGCCCACCCATACTTCCTGGAAATTTTTAGCCGGTTCTACGGAACCGTTGCCCCATCAAAAGAGATACTGAAAAATCTAACTAACAAAAAATGAACCAAACAACCCAAACCTGCCAAAACTGTCCCGATTTTGTCCGAAGCGGAGCGAGATTACAAAATCGAGGATTCTCGACCAACGACAATAGTCGGGGTCGGAACAAAAATATATGACACAATCTGAAAACAAAATTTGTCAGAATTGTAAATCAGAATTCACGATTGAACCAGATGATTCGTCGTATTACGAACAAATCCACGTTCCACCCCCGACCTTTTGCCCAAAGTGTCGAATGATAAGGCGGTTAGCTTGGTGGGGATATCGCATTCTCTACAAAAAGAAATGCGACTTTATCAAAAAAGAAGTTATCACCACTTATCACCCCGATTCACCCCATAAAATCTACAGCCCGGAAGTTTGGTACTCCGACAAGTGGGATCCTTTGTGGTACGGCCGTGATTACGATTTTTCTAGATCATTTTTTGAGCAGTTTAATGAGCTATTCTTAGAAGTTCCTAAGCCAGCTCTACATTATTCCCACTCAACTATGACCAATAGCGAGTACTGCAGCGCCGCTTCTGAACTCAAAAATTGCTATCTCGCCTTTAAGGCCGATCGAAGCGAAAATAGCGCTTACTTAAATGCCATCTCTTTCCTTAAGGATTGCTTCGATGTTTCGTATTCCAATTACAGCGAACTTTCATACGAGTCAGTCAATGTTAATAAATGTTACCAAGTTTTTCATTCGATTGACTGTGACGAATGCCATGATGTTTGGTTTTCCCGAGATCTAGTTGGCTGTCAAAACTGCGTTGGTTGCATAAATCTTCGAAACAAAAACTATCACATCTTCAACCAACCCTACACCAAAGAAGATTATCACGAGAAATTAAAAGAATTTGATCTCACTACAAACAAGGGGATAGAGAATTTCCAAAAACAGTTCGAAGAATTCTCTCAAAAGTACCCTCGCCGCCAGTATCACGGATCTCACAATATCCAAGTTTCAGGCGACTATCTTTATGAATGCAAAAACGTCCTCGATTCTTATTGGATCTACGGCGCTGAAGATGTCCGCTACTCTCAACTTTTGCAAGCCCCAAACAGCAAAAAATGCTATGACCACAGTGGCTTTGGGTTGAATTCTGAGTGGGTTTACGAAACCGCCTGGGCCGGCATCTCCGCCAACAACATCAAATTCAGCTTCTGGAACTACAGCGCTCACGACCTCGAGTATTGCTTCGGCTGTCCTGGCTCCGGCAATCTTTTTGGTTGCGTCGGAGTTCGTAATAATGAATATTGCATCTTGAATAAAAAATACACCAAGAGCGAATATACGGAATTAGTAGAAAAAATCAAAAAACAGATGCAAAAAATGCCGTACACCGACAAAAAAGGTAATGTTTATAAATACGGCGAATTTTTCCCAAGCGAATTTTCTCCTTGGACATATAACGAATCCCATATGTTTGAGTTTATGCCACTCACCAAAGAAGAAGCGCTAAGTAGGGGATTCACTTGGCGCGATCCCGATCCAAAAGAATATTTGCCCGCCACCATGGCTATTCCAGAAAAAATCCAAGACGCAACCGATGACATCCTAAAAGCCATATTTAAATGTAAAGATTGCGGCAAAAATTATCGCCTCATCCAGATGGAACTAAATTTTTACCGTCGCTTTAACTTGCCAATTCCAATCCACTGTCCGCTTTGTCGAGACCGTGCTCGTATTCGAAAAATGAATCCGATGGAGATCTATGACCGCCAATGCGCCAAATGCCAGAAAAATATCAAAACCTCATACGCCCCCAATCGTCCCGAAATCGTCTATTGTGAATCCTGTTATCAACAAGAAGTAGTCTAAAAATGGCTGAAACCAAGATTTGTAAAGAATGCAGTAGAGAAATCATCGTAAGTTCCAACGAAGCGGGTCTCTACGGAAAACTAGAAATGCCTTTCCCGAAAATCTGCTTCGAATGCCGAACTAAGCAGATGATGGCCTTTTGGGTTTTTGGGAAATTTCGAAAAGGGAAGTCAGATCTAAGTGGTGAAAGTCTTATTACCGTCCTTCCAGAAAAAACCCGTTATCCTATCTACACTTCGCATGAATGGTATTCGGACGCCTGGGATGCCAGCGATTATGCAAAAGAATATGATCCAAATAGATCATTCTTTGAACAACTAAAAGAGCTTCAAGAAAAAATTCCTCGCCCTCATCAAACTGGCCGGAATAATGTTGATTGTGACTGGTGCGATGACGTCTGGGAATCAAAAAACTGCTACCTGAATCGATCATTCATCAACTGCGAAAACGTAAGTTATGGATATCGAAATTTTAATTGTAGAAATTCCCTAGATATCGCTTATTGTTATGACGCCGAATTTTCATACGACACAGTTTTTTGCTTCAAAGCAAATCGTCTCCGACACGCCTTTGATTGCTCCAACTGCCTCGATAGCGCCTTTCTCTATGATTGCACGAACTGCCAAGATTGTTTTATGTCTTGGAATCTTCGGGATAAAAAATACTACATCTTAAACCAACCTTATTCAAAAGAAGAATATAACGAAAAATTGAAGCAGTACAATCTTGGTTCAAGAAAAGTTATTAGAGAGCTACAGGAGGATTTCAAAAAACACATCCGTGAAGAAGCGATCCACAGAGAAAACTTTAACATTCGATCAGAAAGCTCGACTGGCAACTTCCTTACAAATTGCGACAAATGTGAAAATGGATTTCATTGGGAAAACTCGCAAAATTGCTACAACATGGTTCGAGGTGGGAAAGCTAAGAATCTGATCGATTGCGTTGGTTGTTTTGATAACGAACTCTGCGGTGGGTCAATCGGCTGCGCCTATGGCGGCTACAACTTAAAATATTGTTCGTGGTGCACCACCTGTCGCGATTCTGAATATTTGGATCTCTGCCTTGACTGTCGGGATTGCTTTGGTTGTGTTGGTCTAAAAAAGAAAAAGTTTTGCATCTTAAATAAACAATACACCGAAGAAGACTACAAAAAACTAAAGACCGAAATAGTCGATAGTATGAAAAAAGATGGAAGCTATGGACGATTATTTCCCTATAATATGGCTTACAGCGGGTACAACTTCACAACGGCCCAAATCTATTTCCCAGACACAAAAGTCAATGTCGGAAAATTTGGAGCTCTTTGGGAAGATGTAGACGATTCAGCGGTCAGCGGTATTAATCCCGAAAATCTTCCAGATGACATCAAAGATGTAGATGATGACATAACATCACAAGCTCTGGTTTGCCCTAAAACCGGCTACCGCTTCAATATCGCCAAAAGAGAACTTGATCTATATCGAGAACTTGATATCCCATTGCCAATCTACCATCCCGACTACCGCACCCTGCAAAGATTTGAACAAATGAAAGTGATGACCACCTTTAAATACAATTGCGCAATCTGCCAAAAAGAAATCCAAGCACACTACCCAAAAGATTGGGGTTACAAAAAAGTAGTCTGCATTTCCTGCTACCAAAAGCAAATATACTAATTTGATGCCAGAAAACCGCCAGTGCCAAAATTGCAAAACTGACTTCGTAATCGAACCCGAAGATTTCGCCTTTTACAAACGCATTCAAGTTCCACCACCAACTTTCTGTCCCGATTGCCGACTTCAAAGAAGGATGACCTGGCGGAATGAACGGACTCTTTACCACACCAAATGCGCCGCTACCAACAAAAGCGTCATTTCGATGTTTGATCCCGAAAGTCCGATCGTCGTCTACGACCGAGACTATTGGTGGTCGGATAACTGGGATCAGCTTAGTACCGGTCGCGATTACGACTTTGGCAAACCTTTTTTTACCCAATTCCGAGAGCTCATGGAAAAAGCTCCGCTCCCAAACCTTGCTAACACCAACATGGTAAACAGCGACTACGGCAACCACAACGCCGATATCAAAAACGGTTACCTAGTATTTGCCTCTTTTATGGATGAAAATATTTCGTACGCTAGCGGGGCGGTGGAAGCCAAAGACTCCATGGATCTCTACACCGTAGAAAAAACCGAGCAATGCTACGAAAACACGCTTTGCGGGGCGGGAAATCGAGTGTCATTTGCCTACGACAGCGACGATTCTCTTGACTCCTCATTTCTCTGGTCATGTAAAGATGTCAACAACTGTTTTGGCTGCATAAATTTAAGAAATAAATCATATCACATATTTAACCAACCCTTTACAAAAGAGGAGTACAAAGAAGAAATAGATAAACTCGATCTTGGCTCTTATAAAAATCTCACTGCCATCAAAGAAAAGTATAGGGATTTTATCAAAGATTATCCCCGCCGCTTTGCAAGCTTATTAAAATCCGTCAACACAACCGGCGACATGACCATGAATGCCAAGAATTGTCAGCATTGTTTCGACATCTATGAAAGCACTGAAGATTGTAAGTACGTTATCCACTGCTCAAAGATGAAGGATTCATACGACTGCTACGGCGCCGGTATGGGGGATTTGTTCTATGAAGGTGTTGATTCGGGTATTGATGCTTCAAACTATCGTTTCACCGTTTACGCCCACAAATGTCGAAATATCGAGTATAGCTATACTTGCCACTCATCGGATAATCTTTTTGGATGTGTCGGACTGCGCAATAAAAAATATTGCGTCTTAAATAAGCAATACACGAAGGAAGAATACGAGAAATTAATTCCCAAAATCAAGGAGCACATGCAGACTGCGCCCTATACCGACAGAGCTGGTCGAGTTTATAAGTATGGCGAGTTTTTTCCGACCGAACTTTCTCCATTTGCTTATAACGAAACCATTGCCCAAGAGTATTTTCCTCTAACCAGAGAACTAGCCGAAAATCTAAAATTTGACTGGAAAACCCTGGGCGAAAAAAGTTACAACGTCACTCTTAGTTCGGAAAATCTTCCAGACCATATAAAAGATGTAGGTGATAGGATCACAAACGAAGTCATTGGTTGCTCTCATAAAGGCAAGTGCCAAGAACAGTGCACGGTTGGATTTAAAATCACACCCCATGAACTCGAGTTCTATAAAAAGTTTAATTATCCAATCCCCAGGCTCTGCTCAAACTGTCGCCACTATCAAAGGCTAGCTCAGAGAAATGCTTTCAGGCTCTGGCATCGTAGTTGTATGTGTGGTGGAAAAAGCTCCGAGAATGGTAAGTATCAAAACACCAGCGAGCACTTTCATAAAGGCGATCACTGTCCGGTAGAGTTTGAAACCCCATACTCATCCGAAAGACTAGAGACTATCTACTGCGAAAAGTGCTACCAACAAGAAACCCGCTAATTTGATAATTAACACTGTAAGAAAACCAATTTAGCACTCCACCAGTCAAACCCTAATTCAGTGCTATGACAAGTCATAGCGAAAGATTTATAATAAAACAATGGACATAGAAAAATCTCCCTTCAAACTGCCACCAATAAACAAATCCAAATCACGTTAAGAATGGCAGGAAAAGTGTTGGGTAATACTATCAAATTCAAAAAAATTGCTCAAAACTGTCACGACCTCTGCCGAACGTCGTAATATTGTTCTTCGCGCCGCAGTCATCAGCGCCATAAAAACTGGAAAAAGCTACCGAAAAATTGCCGAAGAACTTTGGCTTTCCCCGCAAACCATTAGTAGTATAAAAAAATCTTTAAATGCCCAACGCTACAAAAGTTATCGGGAAAGAGGAGTCACCGAAAGAAAACCCAAAATTTACAGCTCTAACCCAAACCAAAGCAACAAAAGAAAACCAATCGGTCGCCGAGTTCGAACTAAATACGGCACTCTATATATTTAAAATTTTTCGACCAAAACTAAAAATCTAATCACTATGACATGTCATAGCACATGAATATGAACTCCGTAGTTAAAATCTGTCAAAACCCCGACGTTTTAGTCGGGGCTCCGACCTCAGCTGAAAAAATAACATGACCCAAAAAACCCATCAGTGCCAAAACTGTAAAACTGACTTCACAATCGAGCCTGAAGACTTTCAATTTTATGAAAAAATAGACGTACCGCCTCCGACCTGGTGCCCGGAATGTCGAAACATAAGAAGGATGGCCTGGAGAGAAGAGCGTACTCTCTACAAAGACACATGCAAAATGTGTGGAAAATCCATGGTCAGTATTCATTTTCCCGCTGGAATTTTCACTGTTTATTGTCGTGACTGCTGGAAGTCGGACAAATGGGATCCAGTAGATTATGGTCGAGATTATAATTTCAACAAACCCTTTTTCAAACAGTACCGTGAACTTATGGAATCCGTTCCTAGGCCAAATTTAACAGGCAATAATGCAGTCAACAGCGAGTACTCACATGCCTGTGAAAGTGTTAAAAACTGTTACTTTGTCTTCTGGAGTTACTTTTCAGAAGACTCCCAGTACTGCTACGCTCTACTTCTCTCACGCAACACTTTTAATTCCTACATCGTAGACAAGTCTGATCACGCTAACGAATCTCTCCATTCAAATCGCATCTATAAAGTAAATTACGGTTACTTTGCCGACGATTGCATAAACTCAAATTTTTTATTTGATTGCATTGGATGTTCGGATTGCCTTGGCTGCGTCAATCTAAGAAAACAAAAATACTGCTTATGGAATGAAAAACTATCCAAGGAAAAATACCGAGAACAAATAAAATATTGGGACATTGGCAGCTACAAACGACTACAGGAAGCTGAAGAAAAGTTTATTTCACTCTATTTATCTACCCCCCATCGCTATGCCCATATCATAAATAGCCAAAATGTGACTGGCGACGTCTTAAGGGACACAAAAGATTGTAAAATGTGCTTCTCCGCGCTTGATGGTGTTCAAAACTGTAAATATCTATATTTTGGAGGGTTAAATCTTAAGGACAGTTATGACATCAGCGCCGGTGGCGACACATCCGCATTACTTTACGAAATATTTGGAACTTTCGGATCCCAGAGAATAAAGTTTTGCGTGGGCGGGGGAGGATCCCAAGATAATGAATATTCTGATTGGGCGGAAAACTCCTCTCATCTTTTTGGCTGCATCGGATTAAAAAACAAAAAATACTGTATCTTAAACAAACAATACACCAAAAAGGAGTATGAGGAACTTCTTCCAAAAATTAAAAAGCATATGGATGAAATGCCCTACGTAGACAAAAAAGGCAACATCTACAAATACGGAGAGTTCTTTCCAACCGAATTATCGGCCTATGCCTATAACGAAACATTTGCTTTCCCGTGGTACCCCAAAACCCAAGAAGAAGTTGAAGCTGAAGGATGGCAGTGGCGCAGTCCCCAGGAACGATCATATCCAATCACCCTTAATTCAAAAGATCTACCGGACCACATCCGAGACGTTTCCGATTCAATTACCCAAGAAACAATTTCGTGTGCTCACAACGGATCGTGCGATGAAAAATGCTTAACCGCTTTTCGTATTAATCAGGAGGAGTTAGAATTCTATCGAAAAATGAAGGTTGCTCTCCCACGCCTCTGCCCAAACTGTCGCTACTCCCAAAGGCTAGCCTGGCGAAATAGTTTTCACTTATACAAAAGAAGATGTATGTGCGAGGGCGAAAAATCACTAAACGGAACATATACCAACGTAACAAGCCATTTTCACGAATTAGAACCCTGCCCCAATAAATTTGAAACTACTTTTTCGCCAGAAAAACCGGAGATAGTATACTGCGATCAATGCTATAAAGGAGAATTTCTATGAAACTCACCGATCGTATCAAAAGATATAAATATATCCTCCAAACCCTTTTCCAGATTGCGGCTTTTAAAATCAAAGTTTTCTTTTATAAACTCAAAAACAAATGACATCTGAAGCAAAGAATTGTCAAAACTGCAAAACCGACTTCGTAATCGAACTCGAAGATTTTCAGTTTTATGAGAAAATCCAAGTCCCACCGCCGACTTGGTGCCCAGAGTGCCGCGCTTTTCGGCGTCATTCATTCTGGGGCGAGAAAACTTTGTTCAGAAAAAAAGAAAGTCGTGAGGGAAAAGAAACATTTTCATCCTATTCCGAAAAATCTCCAATAAAAATTTACGAACGCGACTACTGGTGGGGCGATGGCTGGGATCCTATGACTTACGGCCGAGAATACGATTTTTCCAAAAACTTTTTTAAACAATTCAGAGAGTTAATGCTCGCCGTCCCTTGGCCGTCTCGTTCGGTTCAACAGATGGTCAACAGTGACTACTGCGATCAAGCCGGCTACTTCAAAAACTGCTACTTATGCTTCAACGGCGAAGGTCATGTTGATTGCCTTTATGGGGTTGCCGCCGTTAATATGAAAAATTCAATTGATTTTTACCAAACAGAAAACTCCGAACTCTGCTACGAAGCCTTCAACCTCACTGATTGTTACCAAACCTTCTTCAGCGAAGATTCAAACGACTGTCGAAACTCCTGGTTTTTAAAAGGGTGTATTGATTGCAGTGATTGTTTTGGTTGTGTCGATTTGAGACATAAACAATACCACATTTTCAACCAACCTTACTCAAAAGAGGAGTATATAAAAAAACTCAAAGAATTTAATTTAGGTTCGTACCAATCTATCCAGAAACTGAAGGGAGAATTCACTAAGTTTAGCCTCAATTTTCCAAGAAAGTATGGCCATCTTTGGTGGAATAGCAATGTAGTAGGGGAGTATGTCTATCGCTCTAAAAACTCTCGATACTGCTACCAAGCGGTTAATCTTGAAAATGTTCACTATTCTCAAAACTTATCTCGCGGCACGAAAGACACCTGGGATTACACCAACTGGGGCAACAACTCTGAGCTTATCTACGAATGCTCAAGTAGTGGCGAAAATATAAAAAATTTAAAGTTCTGCTATGACTGTTGGCCGGGTTGCAACGACCTCGAGTATTCAATGTGTTGCCATTCGTCTTCCAACCTCTTCGGCTGTGTTGGGCTTAAGAAAAAGCAGTACTGTATATTAAACAAACAATACCCGAAAGAAGAGTATGAAAAACTTGTTTCACAAATAAAAAAACAGATGGGGGTGAGCCCGCATACTGACAAAAAAGGGAAGATATACGCTTACGGTGAATTTTTCCCAATTGATTTCTCACCGCTTGCCTATAACGAAAGTTCGGCCAATGATTATTTTCCAAAAACCAGAGAAGAAGTTTTGAATCTTGGTCTTGAGTGGCGCAAGCCAGATCAAAAGGAATATCAAACCACATTAAAAAACGAGGATATTCCTGATCACATCCAGGACACAGGCGATAGTATCACAAAAGAAAATTTAGAATGCGGAAACTGTGAAAGAGCGTACAAAATTCTTGAGAGAGAGCTAACCTTCTATAAGCGTTTTGAACTGCCCGTACCTCGTTTTTGCTTCAACTGTCGACACACTGAGCGTGTCAAACTCCGCAACCCTATGAAATGGTACAGACGTAAATGCATGTGCGATAACCAGGTTTTTAAAAACACGATTGCCCACCCAGATCACGCGGAAAATCCATGTCCTAATGAATTCGAAACATCTTATGCTCCGGACCGCCCAGAAATAGTTTATTGTGAAACGTGCTACAACACAGAGGTTAACTAACTATGCAAGAAACTCGCCAGTGTCAGAATTGTAAGATTGATTTCACCATCGAACCTGAAGATTTTCAGTTTTACGAAAAAATCCAAGTGCCCCCGCCGACTTTTTGTCCCAAGTGTCGCCTTCAAAGACGCCTGGCTTTTTTTAATCTTACTAACCTCTATAAACGAAGGTGCGATCTCTGCCAGGAAGAAAAAATTTCAATGTACGCCCCCGATTCACCTTACACCGTTTACTGTCCCCAATGTTGGTGGTCCGACAAATGGAGCCCCTTTGATTATGGCGTGGACTACGACTTCACCCGCCCTTTTTTCGAACAGCTCAAAGAACTCTGGAAGAAAGTTCCGGCACTCGGACTCTCGATTGATATTCCAAGTAGCCAAACTTCGCCCTATGCAAACCACGCCGGCCACTTAAAAAATTGCTATCTACAATTTCACAGCGACTATACCGAAGATTCCGCCCACGGTTTTTTCCAGTTCCACACGAAATCCATCTTTGACTCTTCCGCAATTATGCTTTCCGAACTCTGCTACGACATGATGAATACCTATAAATCCAACCACTGCATCGGCGGTCGAAATCAGGTCGCAGAATCTTTCGAATGCATCTTTGTCCGTGATGCTAACGGCTGCCAAAGTTGTTTTGGCTCTGCTAATATCCGCAATCAAAAGTATCAATTTTTCAACGAACAACTCACCAAAGAACAATATCAAGAAAAAATAAACCAGTACGACCTCGGCTCCTATATTGGTTATCAAAAAGCTCAAAAAGACGCCACAGAACACTGGAAAAAATATCCGCCGAAACCCAATTACGAAGAATTTAACGTAAATTCAACGGGCAATTTCGTCTTCGAATCAAAAAATTGTAAAGAATGCTTTGAGGTGGTCGGCGCCGAGGACAGCAAATTTCTCCTCTTAGCTCCAGCCCCACCCATAAAAGATTGCTACGATGTTTTCAGCTGGGGCAATAATCTTCAGTTGGCGTATGAGTGCTCTAACGCGGGTGAAAATGCCTCAAATATGAGATTTGTCAACGAATCCGGAATCGGTCAGATTGATGCCGAATATACCAAACTGTCGAACGGTGGCGCTCATCATTTCGGCTGTGTCGGTGTCAAAAAAGGGGAGTATGTCATCTTTAACAAAAAATATCCCGAAAAAGAATATTACGAACTAAAGGAAAAGATCAAAAAGCATATGGCTGAAATGCCCTATGTCGATAAAAAAGGCAACATCTACAAATACGGCGAATTCTTCCCAATTGAACTTTCTCCCTTTGCCTACAATGAAACCTTTGCCAACAATTTTTTACCACTAAGCAAGGAGGAGGTCGAAGAGAACGGCTACGCCTGGCGCGAGCCCGAAAAACGTGAACACAAGTCCACGATTAAGGCTTCTGATTTACCAGATCATATTCAAGACACGCCGGAAAATATTCTAAGTGAAGTCATCGGCTGTTCGAGTTGTAAAAGGGGATACCGCATTATCGAAATGGAATTAAACTTCCTAAAGAAAATGAACCTACCCCTTCCCCGCCAGTGTCCGTTTTGCCGAATCAATAAAAAAATAAACCAATGGGTCAAAAACATGCGGGTACTAGACCGCACCTGTGATAAATGCAATGCCTCTTTCCAAACCGCCTTCGACAAAGACGATGCGCCGATTCTTTACTGTAAACCTTGTTGGATGAAAGAATACGCCTAAAATTATTCTCTCTACTCACTACTTTCTACTTACTACTCACTAGCTTGGGTTTCTCTCCCTCCACTTGAATTTTCCTAAGCTTCAGTTTTTTATCAACGATGTCCGTCTCTAAAATTCTGACCCGCTTTTTATTGATCGTTGTCCACGCTCCTGGTTCAAAAACAAACGCTCTGACTTTTCGAGGAATTTCCATTGATTTTTCTTTGTCACCGGCCTGAGCCGCCTCTAAATTTTCAAAATCTATAAACGCATCCTGAGTAACAAATTTTTTAGTCAGAGTCGCCTCAGATTCATCCTGAACCTTCACCTTAATCTTCCCGCTCGAAAAATCCGCCAAAGTTTCCGCTAGCAAATCGCCCCCCATCTCCGCCAACCGTTTCTCGAGTTGGAGATAGTTCTCGTGAGGCCCAATAATCGTCTTTCTTTGGGCTAAAATCGGTCCGTGGTCGACTTTTGCGTCCATTGAGTACAACGACACCCCCGTCTCCTTTTCACCCTCCAAAATCACCGTCTGAATCGGCGAAGCGCCTCGATATTTTGGCAAAAGCGAGGGATGGACTCCAATCGTCCCTAAGCGAGGATAATCCACAATACTTTGCGGAATTATTTTGGCATACGCCGCCACTACCGCAAAGTCCACCCCATCCACTTTCTTCGCAAAACTTTCCGCATCCAGCTTCTCTAGTTGCCAAACTTCAATTTTGTATTCTTTTGCCAATACTTTCGTCGGCGGAGGAGTAATTATTTTCTTCCGCCCAAACGGCCGATCTGGATTACAAATCACTAAGTCCGGCTTGCACTCACCCTCGATCATTTTTCTCAAAACAATTTCCGCAAAATCCGGCGTTCCAAAAAATACAAATCGCATAATTATTTTTCGTCTCGAAGAGGTTTATTCGCGTCAAAAATCTCTTTCGCTCGATCGATAAAAAGTTTTCCATCCAAGTGATCTACTTCGTGCTGAAAAACGTGCGCCAAAAAACCCCAAGCTTTAATTTTTACCCCTCGACCGCGCTTATCTAAACCCGTCAGTTTCACATCCGTAAATCTCTCTACGTATCCATATTTCCCCGGCACACTCAAACATCCCTCCTCCATCACTGCCTTTTCTTTTTTAGAAAATTCTAAAGTCGGATTAAAAATTGCGTATGACTTTAAATGCCCTTCGCTATCCGGCACCTCCGCCACAAACACGCGATAGGGGAGTCCGATCTGATTCGCGCTTAGGCCCACTCCACGCGCGGCCTTCATTATCTTTTTCATTCCGCGCAAAAGTTCATCGATTTCTTTAAAAGACAATGTTTTTCCCGCCACCTCAACCTCCTTCTTCAAAAACTTAAACTCTTTGGTTTTAGTTCTAAGAAATTTTTCTTCGGATTTATTTTCGATTATCAGAATTTCTTCGTTCATTCTTTAAATTTTTTCTCGCTACTGGCCGAAGTTTTTTGTTTTCTTCACTCCAAACCTTCATAAAATAAGCGCCTTTATTTCTAATGGTTTTATTTTCAGCAATGGATTTGGCCAAAATCAAAAGATCCTCCGAGTTATTTTCTTTAGCCAGTTTGATATAAAGCGCCTTATGCTTCGTATCATCCAAAACCTCGGAAATCTCCAATCCAACCGACTGATGCTTGCTATAAACTCTTGATTTCTTCGCTCTTTTCCTCAGCTCCTCGATATAATTCAAATCAACCACCAAAGCATTCTAGCCCATTTTATACCCACTTTCAAATCGCAGAAATTGAAGAAATTCCCCGATTCAGTTAAAATAAGATTCTATGCAAAAAAGAATTCCAAAAATCCTCATCACCGGCCTGGTAATTGTAGGTATTGTTGTTATGTCCTTTTCCGCTGGTTTTAGCGCCGGCCAAAACCAACCTAAAAACATTACAATTTCTGGGGTTGATAACCTCGGGACCACAACCGAAAAAAATGCGGACTTCTCGGTTTTTTGGGAAGCGTGGCAAACCATCGAAGAAAACTATTACAAAAACACCGAAGTCTCGAGTCAAGACAAAGTTTATGGAGCGGTAAGTGGTTTAGTTCATTCGCTCGGCGATCCCTACTCTGAATTTTTTTCTCCACCCGATGGCAAGAAATTTGAAGAGGACATTCAAGGCAATTTTGGTGGTATCGGTGCCGAACTTGGACTGCGAGACGATCAACTCGTCGTAATTTCTCCACTCAAAGATTCACCCGCCTTTCGCGCCGAACTCAAAGCTAAAGATGCCATCCTGGCCGTTGATTCACGTCCAACTCAAGGTCTCCCAATCGACGAAGCGGTATCAAATATCCGCGGCGAAGTTGGGACAAAAGTTGTACTCACAATCTTCCGCGAAGGCTGGGAGAAGCCCAAAGACATCACTATCGTCCGCGAAGTCATTACTATTCCGACGCTAGAATATGAAATGAAAGGTGGCAGCATTGCCTACGTCAATCTCTACAGCTTCAACGCCAACAGCGAATCGCTTTTCCGTCGATCTATGACCAAAGCCCTAACCTCGGGCAGTAAAGGCATGATTTTAGATCTCCGAGATAACCCTGGTGGATTCCTTCAAGT
Organism: uncultured Candidatus Saccharibacteria bacterium; assembly: GCA_964363455.1. Lineage (GTDB taxonomy): Bacteria > Patescibacteriota > Minisyncoccia > UBA6257 > 2-01-FULL-56-20 > VMFW01. The sequence goes on along the minus strand of CAYIIM010000004.1, from coordinate 15,090 downwards.
CGCCGTTGATCTGGCCGGCTGGTTCTTACCTCGCGGAACACTCGTGGTCAGCGAAAAGGATAAAACTGGCGAAATGACTAAACTTTACTCCGCCGGCAACTCCGCTCTCAAAAAATTTCCAGTCGTCGTCTTGATAAATAACGGCTCCGCCTCCGCCTCCGAAATTTTAGCCGGCGCTCTCCAAGATCAGCGCAAAATCAAGCTAGTTGGCGAAACAACCTATGGCAAAGGCACCGTTCAACAACTCCTTCCATTAAAAGATAATTCTTCAATCAAAGTCACCATCGCCAATTGGGTTTTACCAAGTGGTCACATCATCGAAGGGGAGGGGATTCAGCCTGATTTCGAAGTGAAGCGAACGGAAAAAGATTTCGAAAACGAAAAAGATCCTCAACTAGACAAAGCAATCGAAGTTTTGAAAGATGAAATCACTGAAAACAAAAATACAGTTTTCCATCTTTAAAAAATTCAATGAAGGTAGTCTTCCTCGCTGACGTTAAAAATATAGGCAAAAAACTCGATATCAAAGACGTACCCGACGGCTACGCCCGTAATTTTTTAATTCCAAAAAACTTAGCCAAACCCGCCACGCCTGAAACCCAAAAAACTATTGAAAAGATTAAATTAGAAAAAGAAAAGGATAATTTAAAGCTAACCGAAAATCTTAAGCGCACCGCCAAAGAATTGGCCGCTAAAAAAATCGTTTTTTCACTTAAAGCCGATGAACAAGGGCATCTTTTTGGTTCGGTCAATAAAGACGCAATTCTAAAAGCTCTGCGAGATCAAAAATTTATATTGAGTGAACACGCCGACATAAAAATAGAACATCCCCTAAAAGAGATAGGGGATTACGAAATCGAACTTAATCTTCACAAAGGCATTAAAGCCAAGATAAAAATCTCTATACAACGCTCACCGAAGTAGCCCTCCGAACTCTGCCATCAAATCCTTTCTTCAATTTCGATCCAAACTTAATCACGCCATCCTTCATCGCGAAAAGCGTATCATCTCCGCTTCGGCCGATATTCTTACCGGGCAAGTAACGTGTCCCTCTTTGTCGAATAATAACTTGACCGATTTTCACCGGTTGGCCATCTTGGAGTTTTACCCCTAATCTTTTGGCGCGGGAGTCTCGCCCTAGTTTTGTAGACCCTCCCGATTGTGTATGTGCCATGTTTTTGTGAAATTTTGAGCCCCAGCGAAGAAATTTCGCTTAAAAACAGGCATGCAGATTTCAGATATTTTACCTATAAAAATCTGCGCGCCATATTTGTAAACAAAAGGGCCTCAAAAGCCCTATTTAAATCCATTAGATTCTACTTTATAATACCCATAAATGTCAAATCTCTGGAACACCCGCCGAAAGGAAATTATCCTTGCTGTTACTATCTTCCTGGTCGCCAGCCTAAGTTTTGGCCTGGGCTATCTAGCCAACCGCGAATTTAGCCACTCCCCAATCATCATCCAAAATAACCCAGGCAACTAGAGGACTAATGCCCGTGATGATCTTCTTGGTGGCTCTCGGTTCCGTCATATTTCCAGTCAAGAGCCGCCAGCGCCCCGCAGTTATGGCGTTCATTCATATTCGCTCGATCAGTATAAAAAATTTCGTCGCAATTTCCGCAGTGATACCGATGTCTTTTCATAAATTTTAAATAAAATAAAAACCGCCTCCGCCAACTGGCGGAAAAGCGATTAAAAACTACAACGCTTTTCTTAATTTTATATAATCCAAACTCACTAAGCCTAGTATAGCACAAAAAATTCTGAGGGTGTGGAAAAACATTTTAACCGCTTGCCAAAAAAATCAAAAAGCGTAAAATAATCATTAGCTTACACGGAAGTTCACCCCGCACACCCTCACATCACAAGGAGAGTCAGATGTCACTAGAGCACCACGATTACGGGAACGCAAACAAAATCTGCCCCGGACAAAACAACGCTTTTGATCACAAACAGTTCATCTGGATCGTCGCAATTTTAATCGCAGAACTAATCCTCGGCATGACCGCCTTCCCAGGAACAAGCCACTTGTTCGGCAATTGAAAACGGGGCACCAAAATTCGCAGAGGCTTTCCACAACGGAAAGCCTCTTTGCATTAAAAATCTAGATATATCCGACCCGCTTCAACCAATACTCATTCTCCCACTCCCAAAGTTTCTTCGCCCCCAAAAACGCCTCAAAGTCGGCCTGCCAGTAGGGGAATTCCTTTAATTCAATCTCACCCTTCACCTCGCCCCACTCGTGCTGACACTGCCGAACTTGAGAAAAATTCCGATTATCCTTTCCGATTCTAACTTTTTCCCGCCCGCCTTTCGCTCTTAAAATCGCTCCGCAGAGTCCGCAGGTACTCACCTGATCAATCCGCAAAATCCACCGCGTCTGCAAATTCTGAAAACTGTTTTTCAAAGCCTCCATATACGCCGCTGTCTGCAAATTATAATCTCGATAAATTGCTTGCGAGGTTTTTATGTCGAGTACGCCCAACTTTCCATCAATCAAAGCGATCGAATCAACAGTTCCCGCAAACCGATGATCAAAACTCACCACCCGCTTTTCCACTAACTCCGGCGTCACCTGAATATTTTTCTCTTCCCAAAATTTCTGAAAAGCGTCAATCGAAGGCTTGATCGACGGATCAATCTCGGTTGGTTTCCCAAGTAAAATTCCTTCAATCGTATTGTGCACCAAAGTTCCTTCCTCGGCGGACTTTTGCGTCACCGCCTGGCCGGCCTTAAAATTCGCCTGTTCCGCATAAAAATAGAGGAGCGCTGGTTTGGATTTTATGGAAACAATCTTCGTCACCCGCGGATACCAAATCCCATCAATCGTATATCCGCTGGCCTCTTTAAAACTCTCTTCGTCTTTATAACTATCAAACATACTTGAATTAGACAACGATAATTAACAGTAATAATATATCATTAGTAACCCAAAACCAATGGAGGGAAACGATGGCTACTATGCCAGAGTATCAGGGTAAGTGCCAATGCGGAGGAGAAATCTGGAAAAAATGGGAAGATCACTCAAGTTTTCCAGTAATTCCTTTTATGAACCCAAACCTCTTCATCCGCCTAGGACCCGGAGACACATCTGTTCTTTACTGTACTAAATGTAAGAATCCAGAGTTCAAATTCACAAAAACTAAAAAAGCCAAACGCCTACTTGCGGCACAAGCGAGATCTACGAAAAAACCGCGCACAAAGTGGCCGAAGTAACACAAAGCGTTAACTCAACCGCACAAGCCCGATAGGATCTATCGGGCTTTGTCATCTTCTCTCTCCCTCACTGTCATAATTCCTAATTCTATATTCATAATTCACTTCTTCAGTAATAGGGGAGTATACTCCACAACGGTTCCAGCTCCCATCATTACTAGAACAGGGGACTGACGCAGACTAGGCGATAACTCATGCAAAATACCAGAAACAAACTTTTTAATCTTTTTTGGATCTTCTAAATAATATATATTCTTTTTTAAATATTTCTTCTTGATCGCCCTCACCAATTTTTCGGAAGTGAAGTTAGAATTCACCTTGTCCCGACCGGCTACCTCGTAAACCGGTAGCAAAATCAAAACATCCGCCAACTCAAACGCCGAAACAAACTCCCTAAACAACGCCTGCAATCTTTTCGCCTGATGGGGCTGATAAACACAAATAATCGGCTGACCAGGAAACTTATCCCTAAATCCACTGAGCGTCACTTTTATTTCAGTGGGGTGGTGGGCATAGTCGTCAAAAACTTGAATCTTGAAGCGTGAATCATTAAACATACCCTTATATTCAAATCGCCTCCAAGAACCCGCAAAAGAACCGAGTGCCTTCAAAGCCACTTCATTTTTTATCTCCAACAACTTAGCCAATTCTAAAACCGCCGAAGCGTTTGATATATTATGCTCGCCCGGAATTTTCAAAACATTTTTTAACCCCTTAGCTTTCGCGGAAAACCAAATCACTTTTAATTTATTTTTTTTAGCCAACTTTTGAATAGGGGATAGAAGCGATCGTAAATTCTTATCATCCTTATTCAAGATCAACGTTCCGCCTTTTTTAGTATTTCCCAAAAATTTCAAAAAAGTTTTCTTGACGTTCGCAAAATTTTTATAAAAATCTAGATGTTCTTTATCAACGTTCGTCACAATCGAAATCTCCGGGTAATAATTCAAAAAAGATGCATTCCACTCATCCGCCTCCAAAACTAACCATTTTGATCTTCCTTTTCGAAAATTCACTCCGCCAAATTCCTTTAAATTAGTGCCCAAAATTACATTCGGATCTAACCCCGCTTTAATCAAAACTAAACTGGTCAGCGCGGTAGTCGTGCTTTTCCCATGACTGCCCGCAATCGCAATCGTTTTATAAACCTTAGTCAAACAACCCACCACTTCTGGATAAGACAAGGGGACCATCCCGCGTCGCCGGGCCTCTACTAGCTCAGGATTAGAAAACGGCACCGCCGAGCTATAGATGACCATGTTTAGACCCTTAAAAGGCAGATTAGCTAACTTATGGCCAATTTTGACCCCAACGCCAGCACGCCTCAAACTCACTAGGATTTGACTGTCGGCCAGATCCGAGCCCGTCACAGCCCAATTCTGAGCCAAAAACCACCGCGCTAAAGCGCTAATTCCGATTCCACCCACACCCACAAAATGGGCATGAAGCTGAGGTAGGGAAGGGCTTTTCTCTTTCATATTATCCTATTACAACTGTCGCACAATGTAGGTTTCACGACACATATATCCTAGAAGGGCCAAAGGTCCTTTAATAGATTAATAACAAAATTAAATACATCTGATAATGTATGCCCAATAATTCTAAATATTCCGCCTAAATTATTTCCCGTGATGGATTCTATCCATCCATCAATCGCTCCAAAAATTCCAGTGAAAAATCCGCGAATCCAATCCCAATCAAATAGATGCAAGATAATATTTTCAACTAACTCCAAGATCCAGTTAATAAACCTCTCAAACGGTTCGAAAATCTGATTTAAAGTCGTATTTGGATCCTGCCCGCCAATTAAATCGTCCTGAGCCAAAACAACCGGCGCAAAAATGATGCCAAAAGTCAGTACCGATAAAGTTATTGTTACTAAAGTTCTCTGTAATTTAAGTTTTCTCTTCGTCATTTCCATAATTCACAATTCAAACTTCATAATTCCCGTCTACAGGTAATCTTCCGGATTGACCACCACGCCAATCGGCACTAATCCGAGCGCCGGCGACACCGCCTTCATCGCAATACTTGACGCCCAATAAACGCCAAAATGAAGATGCGGCCCCGTGCTGTAACCCGTACTACCCGAATATCCAATCAAATCTCCTCGATTTACTTTCTGCCCGGCTGAAACACTTTGTTTTGATAAATGCGCATAAAGAGTTGCCAGTCCATTGTCGTGCTTTATTAAAATATATTTTCCATATTGATATTTCTGCCAACTGCTTTTGTCATTATTATCCACCGCAAAAACCGTGCCCGATTCCGCCGCAAACACCGCCGTCCCAAGTGGCGCTCCGATGTCTAGTCCATTATGCGGTTTCCCTCTATATAATTTCGAAACTTCACCCATATGCTGAGTAATAATCCCCGCTCCCCCATCAGCTTTCAATTTAATCGGCCACTCAAGAACTCCCGAACGTTTTGAGGGTAAAACTCCGACATCGAATTTTATCCGCAATTCTTCTTCAAACTTACTAATCTGATCAGAAATATCATCTTGTTTCTTCTTCAACTCTTCAAGTTCTTTCTGATAAACACTCTCTTGATTTTTAGTATTCGCAAGCAAAGTTGCCTTTGTGCTTTCTTGATCTTGCACAATTTGCTTTTTTGCTTCTAAACTCTTCTGCCGAACGCTAATTTCATTTTTCTTCGTATTAACCTCGTCAACTTTTTTTACTTTTCTCGATTTCAGATCATTCAAATAGCTTAAATCAAACTGTAACTGCTCGGTCGTGTTCGCCAGCGCGTGGGCCTCCAAAACCGTATCCGCTAAAGTGTCGCCTCTTAAAATTATCGTCAACAAGTTCGTATTATCGTTCCGATGCATTTCCCGCAAAAGATCTGAAATTGAAATCTTTTTTGTTTCCATATTCCCGTCGATATCCTGAATATCATATTTCAAAGAATCAATTTCTAGCGTCAGCTTATCAACACTCACTCGATCAGCCTTCAAACTCAAATTCAACTGATTAATATTATTTTTAATAGCATTTAGCTCAGACTGTAAACTTGTTTTCTCGGATCGTGTACTATCAAGCTTATTCTGAGTCTCTTGGAGCTGGCGATTCAACTTTTCAAGCTCGCTATTTTGTTCCTTTATTCGATTTTCTAGCTCGGCCCGTTGAGTTTGAGTTTCCGTTGAAATTCCGCTCGTCTGAGCCAGTGTCTGGCCAGCAAGCAAAAATAGCGCAAATGAAATTATTGCAAAAAGTTTAAGTCGGTTCATCAAATTTAACTTCATTAATTTCCTCGATCTTTTCAATCGCCAATTTAATTCGTCGAAACGCCTCCTCTTTCCCCAATATCATCGCAATTTCAATCGGGTCCGGCGAAGCTGATTTTCCCGACAATGCCACTCGAACTGGCCAAAAAACCTGGCCCTTCCCAAATTCCCTGATTAAGCTTTCCAAAACTTCCTTCACTGATTCAACGCTAAACTCCTTTAAACCTTCCAATAGTCCAAAAACTTTTTCAAGAATAATTTTTACGTCCGGCAAAGACTCATCTTTCCATTTCAAAAGTTTAGCCTCATAACTCGGCAGTTCGAAAAAAAAGTCGGCCATCGGCCAAAAATCGAGCAACACCTTCATTCGAGCCCTCTCAGCCGTCAAAATTTTTTTAAGCAAAGCCAAGTTAAAATCAAAACCTTTTTCTTCAACCACCGGCTTTAGTAAATTCGCCAAAACATCTAAGTCCATTCTTTTAATGTGCTCGCCATTCAACCAATCCAATTTTTCGGTGTCGAAAATCGCGCCCGCTTTCTGAACTTTTGAAATCTCAAAGGCTTTTACAAGTTCTTCGGCGGAAAAAATCTCCTGATTATCACCCGGGTGCCATCCCAAAAGCGCCATAAAATTCACCAACGCCTGCGGCAGATAACCTTTGTCTCGATAACTTAAAAGCGATGTTTCCGCATATCTCTTTGAAAGCTTGGCGCGATTTGAATCTAAAATTAACGGGAGATGGCCAAACTCCAACTCCGGGAAACCCAGCGCCTTTTGAATCAAAATTTGCTTAGGCGTGTTGGACAGATGGTCCTCACCGCGAATTACGTGGCTGATTTTCATCTCAAAATCATCCACCACCACCACAAAGTTATAAAGCGGCGTCTCTAAATCCTTTGCAATCACCATATCGCCAAAAAGCGCCGAATCAAAAACTACCTTCCCACGAACCATATCTGTAAACTCAACTTTGGTTTCTGGTGTCACAAATCGGATTACTTGCGGTGCCTGGTCATCCTTCGGCTTGGTCATTCGACAATGTCCGTTATATTTCGGCGCCAAACCTTCTACAATCATCGATTGCCGTTGGGCTTCTAATTCTTCTTTTGAGCAATAACAATAATAAGCCCGCTCCTCGTCTAAGAGTTTTTGCAAATATTTTCGATAAGATTCTGTCCTTTCGCTCTGCCGGTACGGTCCATACTCTCCTTTGTCACTATCCAAACCCGCTCCTTCATCCCAATCCAAACCCAGCCAGGTTAGGCCCTCAATAATCCCCTCTTCGAAACGTTTCTCTGATCTTTCCTTGTCCGTATCTTCAATTCGGAGAATAAATTTACCCCCATTCTGCCTCGCAAAAAGCCAATTAAAAAGACCTGTCCGAGCGGTGCCTAAATGAAGCGGCCCAGTCGGCGACGGCGCCAACCTCACCCTGACTTCTCCTTTGGGTTTCTTGACCATAAACCCAATTATAACATCAAATTCGAGGCTTTTTAACCCTTCGAGAAATCACACAAAGGGCAACCAAAAAAGAACTCCAAATACGCCTCGCCACTATTAGGATGGACCCAATCCCAAATCAACTCTAGCTAAAGATAAAATTTCATTTGCCAAAGTTTCGGCTGCTCCTGGAATAAAAAATTTCTGAGACGCAATCTGCATTTTTTGAAGTCTATCTTGATCTAAAATGATTTCTTTCAATTGACGCAAGAAAATTCCGCTCAAAAGATTTTCTTCCTCAATCACAACTCCCGCCCCTATACTAGCGAACTCAAAAGCATTCAATTTTTGATGATCGTGAGCTGACTCTGCTAAAGGAATCAAAATTGCCGGCTTTCCAAACGCCGCCAACTCAAAAATTGTCCCACTGCCTGATCGAGCAATCACTAAATCCGCCGCCACAAGCGCCGCGCGCAAATCCTTAGTCAGAAACGGCACCGGCAAATATCGATGCTTCACCTGATTTTCGATTGGCATATCAAGCATCACTGCGCGAGAAAGATTCTTTACTTCCAAAAATTGCTCTGCTCCCGCCTGATGCATTACTTGGGAAAACTCCAAAATCTTTGCCAAATTTTCCAAAATAAAATTATTAATTCTCTCCGATCCTTGCGAACCGCCCAAAATTAACACCAGCGGCTCATTGGGATCAAAACCCAATTCCTCCTTAGCAGCATTACTTGGATAAGCGCCGCCTGTAAGTTCTTCTCTAATCGGATTGCCAGACAAAAAAGTTTTCCCCGGGTCAAAATAACCAGCGCCCTTTTGAAAACTGACCGCGATTCGTTTTGCAAACCGCGAAGAAATCGCGTTTGTTAATCCGGGAATTGAATCTGATTCGTGAACTAAAATCGGAATTCGATAAAACCACCCCGCCAAAACAGTCGCCAAAGCCCCCGGCCCGCCTTTTGAAAAAATCACGTCCGGCATCAACCAATACAATTTCCACAATGCCTGAAAAAAACTAAACACAAACTTTGGAAAATCCAAAAAATTTAAAACAGAAAAATACCGCCGCATCTTTGACGACACCAAACTATGCATCGTCACTCCCGCTCCGACAAGATTAATACTAAAAACATCATTCACTCCTAAGTAATGCACTTCAATCGGCCAACTACTTTCTTTAGTGGATTTCAAAATTTTTTCAGCCACCGCCTGTAGCGGGAAAATATGTCCGCCGCTCCCTCCGCCAGTTAATAAAATAACTTTCTTCTGCATTTTTTTATGAATATTTGGAAATATTGGCAACTATTCCGCCCATCGTCAAAAAAACTGCCAATGCCGTTCCTCCGAAACTAATAAACGGCAAGGGTATCCCAGTGATTGGCATCAAACCCGAAATGGAAGCGATGTTGATAATTGATTGAATGGCAATAATCGATGCGAAACCAAATATCAAATACTTACCGAATGCGTCTCGAATATTTCTAGCCATCCAAAAAAGCTTAACGACAAAAAAACCGAAAATCACCACCAAGCTCCCAGCTCCGATAAAACCCAGCTCCTCAGCTGTCACCGCAAAAATCGAATCATCAATCGGCGCTGGTAAATAATTTGTTTTTGTTTTTGATTCGCCAAAACCCGTCCCCGTCCAACCCCCCGATCCTATCGCGATCAAAGCTTCGCTCAGATGATAACCCGACCCCTGAGAATCCGCTTCGCCCGAAATAAAACCAAGCACTCTCTGCATTCGATACGGCGTAATAAAAATCAAAAGCGCCAAGGCTAAAGCGCCGATCCCGCCAAAAATCAACAAATGCTTCCATTCCGCTCCGCTCAAAAAATAAACCAAAACTCCCGCTCCTAAAAGTATCACCACCATACTTGTAGCTGGTTGAAGTACTAGGAGTATCGCCATAAATCCTGAAACAACAATAAAAGGCAAAAAACCTTCAAAAAAACTTTTCGCTCTCTGAATCTTTGGATTGCTCAGCCAGGCCGCTAAGTAAATCACGAATGTTAATTTCAAAATTTCGGCGGGTTGAAATCCAACCGGTCCGAAATCAAGCCACCGCCTGGCGCCATTAATCTCAACTCCAAACTTTGTAAAAACCAAAGCAATTAATCCTAAAGAAAAAATAAATAGAGGCAAAGCAAACTTTTTTAAGTATTGATAATTAATTTCATACATCACAAAAAATCCAATCAGCCCAACCACCAGCCCATTAATAAGCTGATTTTTTATATAATAATAACTGTCGTTAAACTTTATCTTACCCAACTCCGATGAAGCGCTCGAAAGCATTATCAGCCCAAACGCTGTAAGCAAAAAAATTAAAGCTAAAATTGTGTAATCGGGGCTATGTCCTGATTTCGATTTGACACCAAACATTATTTTATTTTCTTAATTATCTTTCCCGCTAAGACATTCTGAAACTCTCCATCCTTAATAACCGTCTTACCGTTTAAAATCACGTGAGAAATTCCCGTTTCTTTAAAGACCGTCAAATCCGCAAAATTTCCTTCAGCTACCACTCCCCTCTTTTCCAAACCCATCATCTTTGCCGGCAAAACTGTAATTTTTTGAATCGCCTCTTCGATATCAATTATTTTTTCACTCAAAGCCATCTTAATTAAGTTTGGGAAAGTTGAAACCGATCTTTCTGGTTTGAGCGTCAAAACCTGCTTATTTTCCTTAATGCTGGCTGCATTTGAAGCGATAATTGAGCGCGGATTTTTAATCGCCGATCGCAACAACTCCGAATTAATATTCTCATAAAAAACGATCGCCCGAAGCCGCGTCGTCCGCATGAGCTTTATGAGCGTCTCTTCATAATTCTTTAGCGAAAATATTTGCTTTAAATCAAATAGTGAAGCTCCCACTAATGAATCATTGCCCGGCGCTTGCGCCACCATAAACTTTTTAGGATCTACTTTTGGCAAATCTTTAGTAATCTTTTGTCGCATCCATTCGTCTTCCAAACTAAGTGTCATAACATCCAAGTCGTCTTTTTGAGCCCAAATCGGCAAAAACGTATAAAGTTTTAAAATCCTGGTTGTCGAAGTGTAAAGGCTGAAATGAAAATCCAGGTCCGCCGGCAAGTTTTTTATTTGCTCCAAAGCTTTTTCATAATCTCCTTCATGACCCTGAACCGGCAAAAGATGGCTTATCAAAAATTTAACTTTTGTCTCTTTCGCTAACCTAACTGCTTCATCAAACGAGCCAAGTAAATCTTCTTTTTCATCTCGAAGATGTGTAGCGTAAACCCCGCCCGCCTCCGCCACAATCGCCGCCAAAGCTTTTAATTCCCCGTAAGCCGTTTCGCGGTTTTGGGCAAAGCCAAGCCCCGTCGACATCCCCATCGCTCCTTCATCCAAGGATTTTTTTAAAAGTTGGGAAAAAACCAAAATTTCGTTTTTGGTTAAATTTCTTGGCTTTTGGCCAATCAAAGCCTGGCGAATAGTTGAATGTCCCGTAAAAGTAGAAAAATTTATTCCAAGAGACATCCGTCCAACCACGTCAAAAAACTCTTTCATCGATCGCCAATCAACGTTTACCTGAGCCACTTTTGTCCAATCCGCAATCGACTCAAGGCTCCCGTAGATCAAAGGCGCCAAAGACGCCCCGCATAATCCTCCAACAATCGTCGTCACCCCTTGTTTCAAAAAATCCTCCTGACCTGGATTAGTAAAAATACTCAAATAGTGGTCAGATTCGGTATCAACATCGATAAATCCAGGTGAAAGATATGCTCCATTTCCTTCAATTACCGTATCCGCGCTTTTCCCTGGAAAATTTCCGATGGCCGAAATTTTTTCTCCACTCACAAAAACATCCACCGCATCTGGAAATTTCTTTTCACCACCCAAAACTCGGACATTCTTAACCAGTAATGTCATCCCCGTAGGAAATTACCTGCCCGCCGAACAAACCGAAATTTTCGGCAATATCGGCAAGGTTGAGACCTTTAAGTTTTTTTCTCTAGTAAAAGTAATCATTTGTTATGTATCTTCAAAATTTCGTCGGCTTTGGCAGGCGGGAATATTTTTAGTTTATTCATAAACGACTTTTTCAAAGCACCTTTCACGTCAACACACCCAGCAATACTAAAGCTCAAAAATATTCAGAATTTTCTCGCTATTTCCTCCGGGGCATTTTCTAAATTATACCATTTAACAACGAAAAAGGGCCGCAACAATGCTGTTGCGGCCCATATTGAGCCAAATCACTTTCTTTGCTACTTCTTCTGTAATAGAAGAAAATAGCCGATGACATGGCTATTCTCATCAAGAAGTCGTCCAACCCCGCTTGAAACTCGAAAAGAGGGATTAGTTTTAGAAATATCGGCCACTTTCTCCATCAAAACTCGAGACGGAGAACTTCCAAAATCAACAGAGTCAACCGAAACAACAACGATCCGATTTGTAACACCTTGGACATCAATTGTTGAAAAATCGACACCAAGGTAATTCGCAACCGGCGGCGATTCTCGAAAGAAAAACGAAAGCGCCACAACCAACAAAAAAAATCCAACTAAGTAATGCCAGCGAGGACTTGTGTCTTGCGACTTCAACATTGTTTTCATTGCCCCTCCTTTTCAAGGTTCAAAAAAACCGGCTCTCACCTGAAAACCGGACTAGCCGCACTATAACATAATTCATCAAAAACTACAAACTAAACACTTGCAGTTTGTCTCCTTCAAACTCAATCTTTAACGTCCCCATTGTGTCCGTTCGAAAAGTTTTGATCTCCTTGCTTTCAAGCCTTCCCAAGACTTCCTTTGTTGGATGCCCGTAATTATTTTTTCCAACCTCAATCACTGCCACCGCCGGTGTCACGGCGTCCAAGAATTTTTCACCGGAAGAATACTTTGACCCATGATGCGGAACTTTCAGAATGTCAGCGTCCAACCCCTCCACTCCAAATTTTTCTATTAAATAATTCTCGATGCTAAAAGAAATATCGCCGGTCAAAAGCATTTTTGCTTCCGGTGTTTTTACTAATCCCACCAAAGATCCGTCATTGAGTTCTGCGCTTTGCAACTGGCGATTATCCGGCGAAAGAAAATCGATAGAGTTATTCTGAAAAATAATTTTGTCATTCACCCCTAAAACCATTAAAGGAATTTCTTTTTCTTTAATTTTTTCCATCAGCTCGCGCCACTCTGGTAAAACAACTTCCCGACCGTTTACCACAAAAGCACCAACATTGTACTTTTCCAGAATATAATTAAACCCGCCAAAATGATCTAGCTGCGGATGAGTGATCATTGCTAAATCAATATACTTTTGATTTCTACCTAAAACCTTTTCGAGTGAAGCCACTGTTTGCGCTCCAGGTCCCGCATCCATCAAAAACTTAACCCCGTTTTGAAAAACTCCCAGTGTTCCATCACCTTGGCCTACATCCAAAAAATAAAACTCCGTCCCTTTCGATTCCGCTCGGAAAATAATCTGAAACCAAACAAAAAGGTTTAACACAACCAACCCAAAAACAATCAAAAAGCTTAAATTATCTAACTTTTTCATATTTCCATGAATATATTACTAAACAACCCAAAAATCCATAAAAAACAAAGTAGACAAGCATTGGGTTATTAATTGATCCAAATGAAAAACTTAAGTAAGAAAAAATTTTAATTACCCCAATCTGATAAAACAGCAAAACTGAAACTATTTTGGCCGCAAAATACCCCAGAAATATTGAAATTGATCCCAGCCCCGCCAAAAGAAATCCCAAAAACATCGTAAGTGGCACGCTAAAAAGGATCAAAACATTAGCCAAAATTGAAGTGATAGAAAAATAATCAAAGTTGACAAGCACCACCGGCAAAACCGCCAACTGTGCCGAAATAGTGGTCAGTCCATTTTCTTTCCAAGATAAAAAACTTTCTTCTCTCCCGGATTTAAAATTTAACATTTTTCGCAGCGCCGGCTCGAGAAGTATGATCCCAACCAAACTCAAAAAAGAAAGTTGAAAACCTAAATTGTAGTAAGTCACGGTTGGGTTGATTAAAATCATTCCCACCGCCGTTAAAACCACCAAATGCATTACCTCGTGCGGCCGACCGACATGCTGAGCCAAGAGTGCCAGCGCGCCCATAATCGCCGCCCTTACCACCGACGCCTCCCCTCCCACCATCAAAACAAAAACAAAAATCAAGCCTAACGTCAGATAAAATCTTTTCCTCCGAGGCACAAATTTTGAAAAAGCTCGCTCAATTGCGATCGCCAAAATAGCAATATTATAACCCGAGAGCGCCACGATGTGCGTCACCCCGCTTCGCGCCATATCAGTCTTTAAATCCTCACTAAACTCTCCCCTCTCACCAAAAGTCAGTCCCGCTAAAAGCGCCGCCTGATCACTTGGTAAAACTAAAGCAAACTTCTGAACTAAAAAATTCTCGAAACCTAAAAGTTTTTGCTTCAGCCAAAATCCTTGATGCTGCTCAAGTCTTGAAACTTCGGGATCAAAAACTACTGGCCAGTCATTTTGAAAACGGCTTTCCTGAGCCAAGCCCGTAATTTGAAGTTTTTCTCCGTATTCATATTTCGGAAACGGTTCTAAAAAAACACTAACTCTTCCACGATAAGGTGAATCAAGTGAAACTTCCAAGATTTGGTAATCTCCGCTTTCTCTCGGATCCGTTGAAACTATGCCGTCAAAAACTAAGGGTTGATCAAGGGGAATATTAATCTGTTGATTTCGAAAATTAAGAAAAAAATGGTAATAAAAAAATCCCGTCACAAAACATAAAAATGAAAAGATAATTATTTTTCTAAAAGAACGCCAAGCACTTAAAACACTCCTTTCCCTCGCTCGGATAAACAAAACGAGCGCGCCAATCAAAATAAAAACAATCGCTCCAAACTTAAAATCCGCCCCCCAACCCGCGCCCAAGGTTCCCAAAATAAAACCCAAACCTAAGTAGAGGACGAATTGTCTTTTCGCCATTCCGCAATTTTTTTATGATTTCCAGAAAGCAAAACCTTCGGCACCTTCCAACCCTTTCCTTTTGTGGGCTTAAAAACTTCCGGCTTTGTATAAACCGCATACGACCCCTTCACTTCCTCTAAAGATTCATATTTTCCTAGAAAACCGGGCACAAATCGACTCACCGCTTCAACTAAAACCATTGCCGGCAACTCTCCCCCTGAAAGCACGTAATCACCAATTGAAATTTTTTCATCTACATAT
>CAYIIM010000003.1:0-34729 GCA_964363455.1 uncultured Candidatus Saccharibacteria bacterium | reverse complement strand
CCCGCAACTCTCCCCCCTCAACCCCGGAAACACCCATTTAAATTTCTTCATCCGCTAAATTTTCCGCCACTCTCTCATCAATTCCCTCATAACGGCCACAAATTAACACAAGCTGATCATAACCTGCTAATCTTTTCGCGATTGAAGCATTTAACTTTTTTCCCCGCGTACTAAAAAGAATAATTCTTTTTTTCTTCTTCGAGTTTTTCTTTTTAATCTCTTCGAGGGCTCCATAGATAGGCTCAACTTGCATCACCATTCCTGGTCCTCCGCCAAAAGGCGTGTCATCAACTTTCTTATGCCTATTTAAAGAAAACTGCCTCAAGTCATGAAAAACAATTTGAACCAGCCCGGCGATCACAGCGCGCTTAAAGAGAGATTCGCCAAAATACGAATCAAAAATTTTCGGAAAAATCGTCAAAATATCAAATCTAATTGGTTTCGTTTTCTTAACTTTCATATCCTTACTCGCCGCCCTCACCTCCTGACATCTGCGATTTAAGCGCCTCAGCAATAGATTTCCGCATCTCATCAATACTCACAGTCGATGGTTGCTTTTCTTTCACTGTTCGATCAAAGTTACTTGGTTTTAAATCTTTAAGTGATAAAGTCTGAGTCGATTCCTCAGCCCCAGCTCCCCTAAATTCCCGAGGCTTAGGCGAAGAAGGTGGTTCTGGTTTTGGTATAAATTTTGGCTCAGGTTTCAGCCCCCCTTTTTGCTCTTCAAATTCAATCCCCAATCCCGCCAAATCCGAATAACTTCTGTCTTGAATCTTTGGCGCTTTAAATTTCGCCACCTTCACTCTTGGCATCTCCCCTGCTTTGATTTTCGCCAAACAATCTTTGCAATAAATAGGCCGTCCCTCCGTCGGCACAAAGTTCAAGGTTGTTGCCTTTCCACATGACGCGCAAACCGCGGAAATTTTCTGTCCTTCTGGTAATTTACTCCCCGGCTCTCCACTCCCTTGTTGTGGTTCTTCCGGTCCCATATCTCCCATCATTCCGCTCCATCGATTAATCGCATCCTCAACATCAACTCGAGATTTCGCGTAAATCCTCCGAGAATTAGCAATAATACTCTCGATCGTCATCGCCGAAGTCGGTACTTTAAAGGGCGGCAAGGTCGCTGCTGAAAACGGCCTCGATGTTACTCCTCCCACCATCAGCTTCAAATAAATCGCGTAGTTCGGCAAATTCACCATATCTTCCGGCAAAAACTCCGGCGTCATTTCCTTTTCTAAAAACTCCGCGTCCGTGGCTCCAATCCTAAAAAACAGCATCGTTCCACAGTTACCAAAAACCGCGTCCCGAACTTTCGTTGATACATCCGTCACCAACTGCCCAATATATTGGTGAGCCAAAATCAAATTCAAACGATATTTTCTGGCTTCCGAAAGGATCCCCGCAAAAGAATCTGTCGCAAAATTTTGAAACTCGTCGACGTATAAATAAAAATCAGCTCGAGCTTCTTCATCTATTCTGACCCTTTCCATCGCCGAAAGCTGAATTTTTGTAATAAGCATGGCTCCCAAAAGCGCTGAGTTGTCTTCTCCGATTCTCCCTTTTGACACGTTGACCAAGAAGATTTTCCTGGTATTCATAATATCAAAAATATCAATCGTACTCGTTGGCTGACCCACCACGTTTCGAATCAAATCTGTCGATAAAAACTGTCCCACTTTGTTTTGGATCGGAGCAATCGCTTCGTTTCTAAACTGATCCCTCCAAGCCTCGTATTCATTCACCCAAAAAGCTTTCACCACCGGATCCTTAACGTTCGCAATAATTTTCTGGCGAAAATCTTTATCCACTAAAATTCTAGTCACTCCAAGTAACGTCGATCCTGGCGTTTCCAAAAGGGCCAAAACGGCGTTATTCATAATATACTCCATTCTCGCCGACCAAACGTTGGCCCAGATTTTTGTAAAAATCGCCATCAGTCCCGACGCCGCCAGGTGTTTATACTTTGAATCCGGCAACTCAAGCGGATTAAAACCCAGCGGATAATCCGTGTCCGCCGGATTAAAATAAATCACATCCTTCGCCCTCTCTTCAGGAATCATTGAAAGCAGGCTTTCGACGAACTCTCCGTGCGGATCCACTACGCACACTCCCTCTCCGTTCGTAATATCCTGCACCACCATATTATGTAAAAGCGCCGTTTTACCGGTTCCAGTCTTTCCGACCACATACATATGTTGCCGCCGATCCTTTCGCTTAACGCCAAAAAGCCGCTTTGCGTTGCGAAAGTCAGTCCGACCAAAATAAACTACATCATGATCGCTAAATGCCATACCTAGATTTTGTTATTAGTATTATTAGTAAGCATTCGTATATTAGCATCGCTCGTTCCAACGCTATAATTATAGCGACAAAAATCCACTTTTCAAAATCACCGAGACTTGGTAGAATAATCCTATGAACAAATCCCTTAACCTAATCTTTGATTTCATCAATTGGGTGGTCATCCCTCTAATCCTTTTTATCGTAATTTTTATGGCCAAAAAGACCGCCAAAGATCCTGACTATATCAAAGACGTCAAAGCCATCAACGCCGGCTTCTGGGGTGGCGTTGTCCTCGTCGCCATCGTTTTGGTATATAAAATTGGCGGCTTCATTCAAAACGGCTTCCCTCACAACCCCCTCGATCAAGGCATTGATCTTGCCTTAACCTTTGGTGCCAGCATTGTCGTTTTTGTTCTTTTCGTAAGCAAAAAAGTGGTTGCTTCGAATAAATCTATCGGCCTTACCGTCTTACTAACCACGGCCGTCGCTACTTACGCTATTGTCAGTTACCTGTTTATTCGCGAATCTAATGAACTAATAAAATCTCTGACTCTCGGCACCGCCTTCGGCACCATGCTTCATTTCGCCAGCTCCCCTAAATCTCTGCGGGACTTTATGGAACGCACTAAGAGTTAGTATCTAGCCACTAGCGAATAGCCAATAGAAAATCCAGAATCCTTTTCAGTTTTCATCCTAGACCCTAGTGGCTATTGGCTAACCCCTAGCCTCAAACCACCTCCGCGTTATAGCACTGCTCACAGTAAACAACTTCTTTTCGATCCGGTGCATAACTTGTTTCAAATTCGTTCAAGCACTCACCCTCAAGATGATGAGAATGATTAACCGAATTCTGATAAACTTCATAATTGCACATGCATTTTCTCTTCCAAAGCCTGAGCGGATTTGTAAGTTTTAATCTTTCATAGTGACGGCAATTTGGACAAAGGCGCGGAATTGGCAAATTAGTTTTTTTATAAAATTGAAGCTCGTCCGGAATTAGTCTAAATCTATAAGTACATTGATGATTGCAATCTCCTTTGTGAGCACAACCCAAAGTTTTATCCAAAATACTATCATCAAACTCCTGGATGCTGTCAGCCAAGTTATCAGGTAAAATATCCAACTGATATTCCCTTTCTTCGGTTTCTTTCCACTTATAACCCATCTCAACTGCTTTTTCCTTTGTTAGGGGAAAATATTCTTGAGCGATTGTTTCGTTATAAGCAAACGGCGATAACTCGATTGGGAAAAACTCTCCATATTTGTATTCTCTTCCAATATTTCCGGAAAATTCTAAAGATTGAACACTTTCCAAAATTTTAGGCAAAATATTTCGATATTCTTCTTCGGTATATTGCTTATTTAAAATGCAAAACTTCTTGCTTCGCAAACCTATGCAACCAAAAAGATCCGAGGCAGAACCACAATAGTCGGTATAAAAAGAATTCTTGACTGAGTTAAAAGCAAAAGAAGAAAACTTAACATCGTAGTTGCCTAACCCGCCAGAAATATACTCATAAACCAATTCCGCGCCTACTCCAGTAAAAGCGCAATCCATGCTATCTTTCATTTTAATTATCCTAAAAGAATAAGCACAATCCTCAATTTCATAACTATCAAAACAAATTTTGGCGTTTTTTGCCGCATACAAATTATCACCAGTCGAATTAGTTGACTTCAATATATCACCATATTTATGAATAGCCTGGAGTTTGATGTCCAAAAATTCTTTACGCGTTTTTCCAAGACTTTCGAAACTACTCAAATTCAATTCTTTAAGTTTCAAAAAATAATCTTCTTTAGAGTAACGTTGATTTCTAAAAACATATTCCTGATTCCTCAAATTAGATGATAACGCACAGTTTTTGCAATTGCTGCAATCAAACAAAAACCAAGAATCCATGCAGTTATTAGAATACTCAAGGAAATGCGAGTTAAAATTCCTATCACTATATATATTCCCGTAGCAATTTTCGGAATCGGCCACGCTCAAAGAATCATAAATAAATCGGGATTTATCAACGATTTTAGAATAAAAAATGTCCTCGGTGTTAACCGTCGAATAGGCTAAGTAAACATTCTTACTCTCACCAACTAAGTTTGCGTAAGGAGAATCTGTTGAACTCCTTTGATACAAAGCACTCCGAGGAACCTTTCTGAACAACTCTGAAAACTGTTGAAAAAACGGCTTAGAAAAATCGTATTCTTGACCATAAACTAAAGGATCCCATTTATCCGAAAGCCAACAACCATGACAGTAGACAGGAAAATCAACCGAGTCCGTGTACATTGATATAATGCCATTCTCGCACAAATCGCACTTTCTTTTATAAAGCGCCCGCTCATTCCGCCAGGCCAGCCTCCTCTGCAAACGGCACTCCGGACAAAACGTCGGCGGCGGAACTTTAATCTTTTCGTAAAATCCAAAGTCTTCAGCTTCAATCACGAAATCCTGTTTACAGTTCTGGCAGGTTATTGTTTCCGCACTCATTTCTTTATTATATCCTAGACCCTAGTGGCTATTGGCTAATTCCTAGTTTCAAACCACTTCCGCGTTATAACACTGCTCACAGTAAACAATTTCCGGTCGCTCTGGCGCATAACTAGTTTCAAATTCATTAGGACATGGACTCTCACTATGAAAATGTTGGGCTGTGTTTTTGTATTTGTCATTGGTCATTAATTGCTGGTCATCAGTCGTGTTACACATACATTTGCGATGCCAAAGTTTACGGGGTGGTCGAAAAGAAAGTCGAGTTTTGTATCTACATTCCGGGCAGGCTCTAGGGATCGGAATCTTTCCCCTTCTATAGAAATTAAGTTCATTATTAACAATTCGATAATTTCGATTACAGCTGATACAAACCAAAACTTCGTTGAGAATTGAATCTTCGACGTTGTCGATTAAATCCGGCACTTCCTCAGGTTTCAGCGTTTCCTTCCCGAAAGTTCCAGTAACCGCCTCATCCTCCCACTTCCAACCATTTTTCAAAGCCTCCTCCCTACTCTCAAAAGGCATGTAAATTTGTCCTTGAGTTTCGTTATACCCGAAAGGAGAAAGTTCTCGTGGGAAAAACTCTCCATACTCCCCCGTCTCTTTCATATGAGTAATAATTCTGTCTTTTAAAAGTTTAAACTCATCAGTGTTAAGTTTTTTATTAAAGATTGAATATTTACTACTCTTTAAGCCGACGCATCCAAACAAATTTTCACTGTTATGACAGCTATCACAATAGGAAAGATGGGAATTATCATAACTAAGGTGAGTAAATTGCGTATCATAACACCTAATTAATGCGTGAGTTTCATAATCTAACTCACACTTAAAACCTACGTGATAAGAATCCATCGAGTCCTTCATGTCTGGACAAACCATAGAATACTTAGAGTCCTCAGTGTCATAGGCATCAAAAACAAAGTGAGAATTCTTCGAGTTAAAAATAATATTACCTGAGACATCATTTGATTTCTCAATAAAAGCAAAACGATGAATTGCTTGTTGTTTCAAAATCCCTTGAAACCGACTAAAAGCTTGTTCCCTTCCAAAATGAGAGTCTAGTTTATATTCAGCCAATTTTTTAAAATACTCTTCTTTAGAGTACGGCTTATTCTCGATGTAATAAGACTTATTTCTTAGGTTTGTTGACAAAAAACAATTCGTGCAGCCCCTACAATCGTACGAATATAGGCACTCATTGCAATCTCTAAGAATGATGCCAAATTGACACCGATAACTATTACTAGTGTCAACGCATTCATAAAGAAGATTATTTCCACCCTCGATGTGATAACAATCAACGCAGTCCTTACCACCCAAATAAACATTAGTTGAGTACTGTATGTCCTCGCTCTCAAAGAGGCTAAACGAAAAATAGCAGTTCTTATTATTGCTCGAATGGTGAGTATATTCTGAATTAACGTTATTTTTATTCATCAACGCAATTCGTGGAACTGCCAATTGTAACTCACGAAATTGTTCAAAAAAACCTCTTGAAAAATCAAAGTCTCTCTCGAATCCAGAAGGATCCCACTTATCAGACCACCAACACTCAGTACAATAAACCGTAAAAGGTTTGTTTTGAGAATAAATTGAAATTATATTCTTTTTACAAAAATCACAACTCCGCCGGTAAAGGGTTCGTTCATTCCGCCATGCATAACGTCGTCGCTGTCGACAATCCGGACACCAAGTCGGCGGCGGGACTTTAATCTTTTCATAGAATCCGAAGTCCTCTGGCTCAATCACGAAATCCTGTTTACAATTCTGGCAACTCTTTGTTTCAGAAACCATATTTTAGTTCAGTTTATTAGTTCTGGATTTTTTCAAAAACAAACAAGTAATGTCGGTCTCTGATAACTGGCTGATCAAATCCCAAATCCCTCTCGAAAGCCACCTTCCATCCATGCCGAGCAAACCGCGCTACCCATCCTTCTGGCGTTTCATAAGTTCCTGGCACGGAGATATTAGCGTTATGAAAAAGACGATTATACAAATAATCATTTAAAAAAGTTCGTCCGTAATCTCCCTTCATTTCATCCTCATCATCTCCAGCCGGAATGGTTTCGATAACAACGATTCGATCTTTTACCACCCGACTTAGCTCTCGAATAATTTTTTCATTGTCTAGCTCATGATGGAGAACATTTGTCATAATCGCCGCTTGATAAGTATTATCCGGCACTGCTAGATGTTCTCCGTCAAAAACTTTCAGCGGTATACTAACTTCTGTCGACTTATAATCACGGACGTCAACTCCTTCAATGTCCAAACCAAATTCATTATGGATAGTTTGGGCTATTCTTCCGTCTCCAGCTCCAAAATCCAAAACTTTTCCTGTAACGCTCCCTAAGTGCGGACTAATTTGTTCAGCTATTATTTTTGACCGCTCCGATAATTTTTCATTTAAACTCTTAACCAGATTTTGGCCGTTTTTAGTTTTAGTCTTACTTAATTGTTTAAAAATATACTCCTCCGCATTTTCCAAATTATCCCCTTTTTCAAGTATCTCCACGATCTCACTTGAAAGCTGTCGAGAGTCTTCTTCGGTTAAACCTAAATCATGAAAAACGTGCTGAAAGTCAGCCAAAGCTTTATTCAAAACCGACTCATTTCTAAGCAACTCTTTTAGTTTTCCCAACAATTTTACCCCTTCTTCCAGTGTTGGATCTCCCTCAAAAGTCATCACCTAATTATACAGTATTTTCTTATCTGGATTCGTATAATTAGTATGCATTAGTATATTGGTATCGCTGTTTAAAACTTCTTCAAAAACTCCGTCAAAAGTCCCACCGGCGCCCCCACCGCACCTTTAGCTAAATACTCATTTTCCGTCGCCGTCATCCTTGGCGCCATATCAATATGCACCCACGGTATCTGCGTCTCGCCATTACCCGGCTTAATAAACTGCCACAAAAACATCGCTCCATTAATCACTCCTCCATATCTCGTCTTAGAGCTATTGGCCACATCTCCAAAAGTGCCTTTTACGTCCTCTTCGTATTCTTCCCAGAGTGGTAAGGGCCAAACAAAATCCCCAACCACTTCGCCGGCTTCCATCAGCCTTACTTGCACTTTTTCATTTGTGGAAAAAATCGCTGACGCTCTCTGCCCCAAGGCCGACATTGCCGAACCGGTTAAAGTCGCCACATCAATCACTAGTCTTGGCTTGTACTTTTTAGAATACTCCAAAGCATCCGCCATAATCACCCGCCCTTCGGCGTCCGTGTTTAAAACTTCAATCGTTTTTCCATTCATCGTGGTTAAAACATCTCCTGGTCGATAACTCGATCCCGAAGGCATATTCTCCACCGCCGGAATTAAAGCCACAATGTTTTTCTTCACTCCCAATCGCGCCAAAGCCGCCATTGTGTGAATCACCGCCGACCCTCCCGACATATCCATATGCATTTCATAAATCGCGCTGTCTGGCTTCAAATTCAACCCGCCCGTATCAAACGTCACCCCTTTCCCAATCAAAACCACCGGCTTCTCGAGTTTTTTGCCTTTTTTATATTCCATCACTATAAACTTCGGTCGTTCACTCGATCCTTTTCCGACACCTAAGACTCCGCCCATCTTCAAAGCTTCCATCTCCTTTTCTTCAATCACACTAACCTTAATTCCATACTTCTCGCCAATAAGCATCGCTTCATCCGCCAAAGTTTGAGGTGTCATATCCCCCCCGGGGGTATTCGATAGATTGCGAGCATTATTAACTTCCTCCCCTACCATCTTCCCGTTCGCAAACGCCTCCCCCAAAACTCCGTTAGTTGCTGAAAAAACATTAATTTCCTGAACAAAAAACCATCCTTCTGGTTGCGGGGTTTTGTACTTAACAAATTCATAGTTCGCCATCTCGAATTGAGTCGCCAAAACCTCAGCTAAGAGTTTTTGATTCTCACGATTATCTTTAGCTAAAAAATCTTCAAAGCTAATCGCTAGATCTCGAACTTTTTCCCGACGAGCCACCGCCACCACCCTCCGAGCAGCCAAAATTGCTTTTCGATTAGTAAACCGAGATCTTTCACCCACCCCAATCACCAAAACTTTTATTCCCGATGGCAAAACCAAAGGATGACTATGCTCTTTTTTAACCGGAAAATTTTTTTGAAAATTGATTAAATACTTTTTGTCATCGTCTGATAAAAATTTATAAAAACCATGCTTATCAATATGATCTTCATCTTTAAGCAAAAAAACCGGCGTGGTCGCCTTAGAAATAGTTTTTGATAATTTTATTTCCATAATTTTAAAACAGCCAACCTATACCCTATTGGCTAGTCGCTAAACCCTATCCTAGACCACACAGCTTGTTAACCAAGCTTTATACTCGTGATTGAGACGATGAAGCGCAAAAGTGGCAATACAGGGCGTTTTATAGCTGTGGATGCTTCGAATAATATCTTCCGCTTCCTGAATCTTGGAATCAATCGTCTTAATAATCATCGAAGTCTCTTCAGTCTCGTGCAATCCCCCGTCTTTCTCACTATAAATTGAGTTTATGGGGGAAATATTCACACATCCCGCCGCCCTCTGGCGAATTAACTGCCGCCCAATCCGCTTCGCCTCCTCTTGGTTTTTACAAGTAACATAGAGAAAAACCATTTTCCTTAAAGCTCCTAAATCTTAGGAACCTAATAAAACCGACCTTTTTTCACCTAAACATCAAACTTAGGGCTTTAAACCCTCAAATACAAGGTCTTTTCTCACCCAAAAGTTACCAAAAACCCCACACTTTGGCAAGCCTTGTCCGCTCTTTAATAAGCCGTTAAATTACGGCATCGATTTCACCCTCCATTAACTGCTCTATCTATAACACTTCGTGGTTCAAGGTTAATATTTTTGGTCTTGGCCAAATTCTTATGCACATTTTTACTACTTAATACTCGATACTAAATTCTAGATACTTTTCTCAATATCCCACACCTCCTTACTTATAAAACTGCTTACCGTCTCAATATCCTTAAGAAGTTTTTCCTCTCGGACTCTCTCCTCCATCCCCAACTCTCGGTCTCCCTTCATCTTCCGAACGACCGCCAATTCCGACTCGATATCCCGTCTCAAAACCAAGAAACCCCTCCTAATCGAATCCTCCGCTTCCCGAATCTCCTTAAACAAAATCTTCTGCTTCTTTCGGTGATGGAAAAGATGGTACCCAATAAAGACAAATACGCCGACAAACAGAATTGCCAAAATTAAAAGTATAATAAAGTAAAACTGCTCGTAACTAAATCTTCCATCGCCAAATTGAATCGCCGTTGGCGCGACTAAAAGTTCCAGCTTTGCGCTTGGCGGGCTCAACTGTTCTCCGACTTTAAGCTGAGTCCAACCCACATACTCACCCGCGTCAAAAAATTGAGGGAATGAATAAAACCACCCGCCGTCTTTATCCGTCTTAACTGTCTGACTAATCGACTCCCCTGTCGCCTCTTCTTGAATATAAACGATTACTTCTGCTTCTGGCGCTCCAGCCCGCCCGCCAATGAAAAGAATTTCGTCGTTGGAAATTGATTCCGGGAAAAGCGTCACGATCGGCGGTTCAACGGAAAGCGGTTGCGGCGTTGACTGCGCCAAAGCCAAATCGCTGAATCCGAAAATCAAACTCGCCGAAAGTGCTAACAAAATCAGCGGCATCTTTCCGTTATTGAAATCCTTCCCATATTCTTTCATTTTTTCCTTTAGTACATCGAACTTTTCCGAAACCGCCGGATGATTGTGGGCCCCCGCTTCCAAGTGATGCTCTACTTCTCGATGCCATCGCCAAACTTTTTTTCCCACCAAAAATAGCAGCCCGAAAGCGATTAAACCGATAATCCACACCCAAATCCAAGAAATCGTGAGGTTGCCGCGTAAACTCAAGCCTTCACCTTTAATAAACTCAAAAATAGCCTTTGTGATCGTCAGTTTTTTCTCGGTTTGAAAATAGTTTCCTGCTTTGTCATACGCCCGCACCACCACTTCAAAACGTCCCAAATCAAGCTCGCGATAATAAGGCGAACTCACCTCCACAAAAAACGGCGTTTCCGTCGCACCCTCGCTCCCTAAAACCTCTCGAGCATTCTGATCGAGTGGAATAAGCTTCAATTCATAATGATCAATTCCGGAAGCTTCATCCGTTGTGTCAAAATCAAAAATCGGCTGCTTCCTTGAAGTTCGCTCGCCAGGCGAAATTGCTAATTCGAAAGCTGCCGGCGGTGTTTTGTCGATATTAATCGCGTAGTGCGTCACCCCGCCCCAAGCATCCACCCCTAAAGATTTAATATGAAAATAATGAATTCCATCTGGTAAATCCTTGTATGCCACATTGGTCTTCACTCCCTCAGTAATGTCATCTGGAGTATCTATCGGCGAATCATTCAAAACATAACTAAAGCCTCGAACTTCGCTTCCCTTTGACCAAGTAAGAGCTGGGTTGTTTCCACTATACCACTTTGTTTGATCTGGATGTGTTGGCGAAGTAACGAGCGGCCCCGCCGGCGGCGGCAAAATTAATTCAAAAATCCCTCCCGTCCTTTCTCCTAAAATATCCGTCCCCTTTCCGTCATTCAATAAAACCCTCGATGTATCCAAAATTTTCAGTGCGGCCACTCCAGTTTGCTTCACCCGAAAAGTCATCGTCGCGATCATCCCGCTCTGCGTATTAATTCCCGGTGTTGGAATCGCCCCTTGAAAACGCAAAGTTCCTTCCGTGTTTGAAAAAGACGGCTGATCTACCCAAACTTGGATTAGCGATTTTCCCGTCGAAGGCGTCACTACTTGCAATTTGTCTGGAGGGAAACTCAAGTTCGCCTCGATCGCATTTACTGATTGTCCGCCCGTGTTTAAAAACAATGAAATCGTAAAAGTACTCCCAACTGTGTAATATCCCGTTGCTGGTCCCACGAAAAGCGAAGCCGCCGATAAATCCGGCGCCGCATAAGTTTTAAGCAGTGGCGAAAATAAAATGGTTCCAATCAGGACAACCAAAAAAATCGGGAAGATTCTCCTCATTTACATTAATTATACTCTCTTTCGCTTAAAAGTTCTGTTTATAACTACCCCCAACGTCAAAATCGCAATCACAAAAACTAAGAGGTCGTAGTAAAGAAATGCTTTCCAATCATAAACCACCTTTTCACTGATATTTCCTGTGTTATCGAGCGCTCTAAACTTAACCGCCCAAACATTTTTCGGGATCGCCATCGGGTTTTGTGCGATTTCCTCATCGCTCCAAGTCAGCCACTTCCGATACTGAATAAAGGTTTGTTTCACGCCCGCCGAGTTGTCCTTCACCACAAAACCTAAAAGTTTTTGCTTTTCGTTTATTGGATCATCGACAATTGATAAATTCAAAACGCTTGGCGGAGCATCATCGACGATCATCGCATCCTTCGTCACCGCCACCCCTTCTTTTGAAACTACCGTCCCAACCCCACTTAACACTCGAATTTTCGTTCCTTTTCCATTCGCCAAATAAACAAAAGATTCAAGAAAGTTAAGTTCACTCACGCCCTCTTTTAAAACTCGAAAATTCAAAGTTAAAAGCAATCCGTCATCCCCTTCAAAAGAATTCAAACTCGCTCCAGAAAAAGTCACTCGACCGTCTTCATATACCTCCGGCTGATCTCGCATAATGTCGATAATCGAACCTGCGTCATTCGTATTTAAAACTTCCAAATTTTCCGAATTAAAGCCAAGCGCCACCTGATAAGCATTCACCGGGTTATCAGTATCCAAAACAATTTTCAAAGGAAATTCAGCGCCAACCCCCAAAGTTTCTTCGGGCCCGATTATATGAAACTTAATTTGAGGTTCTTGAGCCTTCGCTCCTCCTAAGCACAAAACCAATCCTAAAACTATCGCAAAAAATACTTTAAAAGTTTTTTTCATTTCTTTAATTCTTAAATAATTTCTTAACCTTCTACTTACTACTCTCTACTTTCTATCAACTATTACTTCGTCCAATAAAACATCAAAACCGAAACATCCGGAAAATCCACCACCCCACTATCGTCAAAATCATACCTCGCAATCGTCGACCCTTCATCTTCATAATAATAAAGCAAAATCGACAAATCGATTAGGTCTACTCGGCAATCCCCACTTAAATCAACCTTTTGTAACGCAACATTGTCACAGGGTGAATCCGGCCTTGGCTTTGTCGGTCCCTCTGGGTCGAAAACCGGGAAAATTGGTTTTGGAAAAATCAAACTTCCTCCACCTCCTCCACCAGGGCTTCCCCCTCCTCCACCAGGGCTGGTTGATGTTGGCGTTGTCGTTGTAGCCGCCGAAACCGCAGACAAAGTCGGGAATCGAGAATAAGCATCCAATACTGTCCCTGAAGAATAAATCATCCTAAAATACCAACTCGTGCTCGTGCTCGCAGAATTATTATGAACCACCCAGTAACATTCGCAATACTGACCAGACAAAATCGCATTGGGTGAAGTTGCGCTTGGATTTGATTCACCATAAGATTCGCCGGTGTTTGAGTTCGTTAAAAGCGTGGTAGCAATAATCTGTCCGTCTGCCACACCGGTATTGTCATAAAAAACCCAAGTCGAAGTTGTCCCTAGGTCCGTAAAACCAGACGAGGTTGAATTCGAGTACTGAAGTTTAAAAATTAAACCCGAGCCAACGTTCTGCCCAGCCAACAAATTCATCCTGAACCTAATTATCTCACCGCCCGCCGGAGTTGAAGTCGCCGTATTTTCGCCTGCCAAACTCGAAGTTGGTGTTAAAACATCTCCGTTTACATACCACCGATAATCCGATTGCGTCAAAACCGCTTGCCCTGTCACTGCCACCGTCGAAGTGGTTGTGGTTAAACCCAAAACCACAATCGGTTCAAAGTAAAAATTTGAAACAAAAACTACACTAAAAACCCCTAAAATTAAAAAATAATACCATTTCATCTACAAAACTTTCTACCTCCGGCTATTCTTCCTCTTCATCATAAAAACTCCCACCCCCACCGCAATTACCAGACCAACCAAATAATAAATCCAACTCGTCTGCACGTGATTCAAAAATCTAGCCCAAGTCCCTGAAAGCGATCCGGCTTCAACCACGTTAAAAATTGTCCTCTGACTTCCAACTACTTTGCCCTCCTTATAAAAATTCACTGAACCCCAATACGAACCAATACCGAGATGCAGATCAATCGGAAAATCCACCACAAAATCCTTGGTCGTAAACGCTTCTATCTCTGGAAAGCCTTCATTCTTCTGCACAAAACCCAAACGCACTGATCCAAATTGATCAAATAGTTCATACGTCGCTCTCTCAAGCGATTCAGGGATATTACCTTCATTCACAAACTTAACCGAAACTTTTGGCGACCAACCCTCTTCAATATCTAAAAAACTAATCCCTTGAACTCTTGAGCTTCGATAGATTCCTTCACCGATTGTAAAATTAATTGAAACCTCTACTCCAAGCGCAATCGTCACCTGCCCCGTCGCATCCGGCCGGCCCACGAAGCTCATTTTCCCCGTATAAACCCCAAGTCCTGCGTCCTGAGGAATTGTAATCGTCACCTCAACCGGAAACTGTCGAACCCCTTTGGGAATCGTAAATGCCTCACCGCCAGAAACTTGAAACCAGCCCCTCACCTTGTCATTAACTTCCAGTTTCGCCGCGATCGGTAAATCATCCTCCGCGTTGTCTCTAACTAAATAAATCACTTGGGTATACCTTGACCCCTTCACCAAATGATCATTAACTAAAAACGGCGGCGAAACCCCAAAAGCCCCCAACACGATCTTGGTTGAAAAAATAAAAACAAAAAAAGTCAAACCCAAAAACCCCAATTTTAGAAGCCGTGATTTCATCAATTAATACTGGTAAATACCCAATAATTATACCTCTAGAAACCGCACAAAACCAGACCTCGGAATACACAGATTAGTCATACAACAAAGCTCACAAAAGTTCAAATTGCTAATATTTTAAAAATCAAATAAACACTACAAAGGAGAGGAAGTAGTATAAGCCGCAGTAAACAATGTCACCCCGTTATACGTACCCGTTGCAGTTCCCGCCGGAACATTCAAAGCCCAGAAGATTGGCCGATTCACATTTGTCGTACTAGTCGGTGGTACCATTATCGATCCAGCCACGTGAGTCACGGTGACCAACAAAGGCTGTTCAGCACCCCCGTATGTAAACGAAGATGTTGCATAGTGCTGAGAGCTCGTCGAAATGGAATCAGATCCCTTAGTTAAGGTTGCATTCGCTGAAAGACTAAGTGTAGTTGAGGTATTTCCCGCATTCGTGCTCGTCGTCACCACATTAGCCGCGCTGGTTGAGCTAGCCGATAAAGTACCATAATTAATTGAAGAAGTTGTCACATTAATAGCCGTCAAACTCCTCACGTCAACTCCTAAAGAAGGATCACCAGAACCAGTAGAATTATTCGTATCTTTAAAAATCACCGTTGCCAACCAGTTTTGAGCAGTAAAAAGAGAGCTGGAGGCATCCGTCGGTTGGGCAAAATAATAAATTCCGAGTGTTGCGGTAGCGTTTACAGAATTACCAGAACAAGTGCTCGACGCCGTAAATGCCGTCGCTAAATAACAGTTTTGATTATCTTGAGTCGTCAAACAAGTAGAAGATGTAACACCCGAACGATAAACCAAGATAGTAGTGGAGGCTCCAGCGCCAGTTATATCAGCGCAACCATTGTTGTCAGATATGATAGCCGACACAGTCACCGCGGTAGTGGCGTTTGCGGTTAAAACAATCTCTGAGTTAATATTCAAAATCACGCTTGTCACCGTCGGTGCCGCATTCCCAACTATGACGGTCGAAGAGGCCGTCTGGGTCGTTCCCGCGCCATACAAAGTTCCCGTCCTCCAATCAAAAACATTAATTACGATCGACAAAACAACGACCGTCACTAAAAGTCCCAAAACAAACAAACCCGCTTCCCGGTTAACGCTCAAATACTTCCCCATTTATTTTTATAACTTAATTATACAACTTTTTAACCAACACAACTACAAAACTGGGGATAAGAAAACTAATTTAAAACCGGCACCAAGCCCGAAACTGTTGAATAAATCACATCCGGCAACCCATTTTTATCTCCTAAAACATAAATCCGGCCTTTATTCACTAGTGGTGTTGAGAGAATTCTTGATGAAGGTAGTTGAGTAGTGTTTGTCCAAGCTCCAATACCCCCATCGGATAAAATCGGCGCAAAAATCACATTCGTACCATTTGACTGCGAGGATCCCCCTATTACATAGATTCTGTTATTATAGACAACCGCCCCATGTCCAGACCTTGGCGTCGGCAACGGCGTTGTTTGAGTCCAAGAATCAATCTCACCACTTTGATTAATACGGCCATATAAAACCTCGCTGGAATCAACCGAATCTTTCGCTCCACCAATTACATAGACGTAATCATTATTCAAAACTGCGGCGTGAAAACTTAAGGAATTCGGTAGGGCAAGTGTTGGAGTCCAAAAACCCACCGATCCGTCAGCAGAATTAACTTGGGAATGCAAAACCGAACCCCCATCTCTCCCAGCCACATTTCCACCAATTACAAACAGATAGCCATTATAACCAACTACTGGGAAGTTATCTCTTTGGGCGCCCAAATCAAAATCCGAATCCATGATCATCCATGGACCTAAACTTCCAGATGAATCAATTTTGGAAAAACGGACATCTGGGGCTACTCTGTCACCACCCATTACATACAAATATTCTCCATAAATAATCGCTCCATGTTGAGAAAGACCGATTGGTAGCGGCGTGGTTTCGGACCAAGAACCAATTGCCCCATTAGAATTAAATGGCGCGAACCTCACCGTCCTCGTCGCTACACCTCCGCTACTCCCCCCTAAGACATAAACAAAATTTTCATTGCTAACATATTTACTATAAGGCAAAGCTCCACCAGGTAACGGCGTGGTTGCCGCCCAATCCCCCAAACTCCCCGGAGGTAAAATTGGTTCAATTTCTAAATTCCTTCCTTTTTTTGGTAAAGCCGAACCTGAAACTTCTTCAAAGCTATCACCGATCACCGCCTGCATAATCATAAAAAGCCCAAAAAATAAAAAAGCGCAAAAAATCAAAAACTTCGGCGAAAGCAATTTAGTATTCATTAACTAATCATAACCCACCCCGACAAAAGTCATGGGGAAAACTAACTCAACTTATTACAAATCCTAAAGGATGGACGCCGAAAAAACATCCGGAAAGGCATATGGCCCCGTTTTCCCGCCAAAAATATACATGAATCCATTACTCACCAAACCCGCGTGATCACGCAACGGTCGCAAAAGTTGGTTTGGTGAAGTTGTCCAAGCGCCAATCGATCCATTAGGATTAATCGGCGCAAAATACGTATCTTCTGTCTCCCCTCCTATAGAAACTTCTCCCGCGATCGAATAAAGATATCCATTGTGCGCCACCGCCACTTGCGCAGCCACTGCCTGCGGCAACGCAGTTGTGTTTGTCCAAGCTCCGATACTCCCGTTCTCATCCACCGACGCGTAGCGGACATTTTGCATCGGAGATAATCCATTTGATCCCCCAACCGCATAAACATAACCGTTATAAAAAACAACAGGGATTTCATGTCCATAAACAAGAGGGGTTGTATTTGTCCAAGTTCCAATTGTGCCGCTCGCATTGATCGGCGCGTAGCGCACAGTTGAAGTGCAGCACCCACCCGTACTATTTCCGGCAAAAACATAAACATAACCGTTATTCACAATCGAAGAATGCCGATACAAAACAGCGGGGAGCGCTGTCGTTGGAGTCCATACTCCCAAAGTTCCATCTGGATTAATCGTGGCAAACAAAACATCGGTAATCGGACTGCCAGAAAAATTTCCGCCCATCACATAAATCTTGCCGTTATTCACCACTCCCGAATGCCAGGCGATCGCCTTCGGCAGTGATGTAGTTTCTGTCCAAACACTCAAAGTCCCGCTTGAATTACTTGTAGCAAACCAAACTTTCTTAGTATCAACACCGCTAGAGTTCGTGCCTCCGATTACATAAATATAATTATTCTGGCTGACAACTACATGACTCCTCAATGATCCCGGTAAAGGAGCGACACTACTCCACACCCCCACTCCTCCCGGAAAAACGTTTTCCGCTTCGAGAAACGCTTTGATCCTTTTCGCATCAACCACTGCTGAATCGACTTCTAAAGGAAGGATCGCTCTTCCAATCACAATAACCCCAAACACAAGAATAGCACCGAGAAACCCAAACCTCATAGCGGAAAACCTCTTATTCATTGCAAAATCCTACCACAAAACTTCGTAGTCGCAAACAAACCCTAAGGTGAATAACTGGCTGTAAAAGTATTTACTCCTGAGTAAGCTCCCGAAGGCGTTTGAGGAACTTCCAATCCCCAAAAAAGATTCTTGGCCGATCGGCCATTATTAATTTGGGCGTAAATCACCGTACTCGTCGCCGCGCTATTCGGCATCCCATAAATATATCCATTATTGTTTACCGCTCGAATATTTGTAAGAGTACTCGGCATGGCCGTTGTCAAAGTCCAAGACCCAAGGCTCCCGGTCGAATTGATCGGAGCGTAAAAAACGCTTGTTGTCGATTCTCCTAAAACATAAATATATCCATTTAAAACCGTCGCTCCAAATGAAGACATTGCTCCCGGCAAGGCCGTTGTGCTAGTCCAGGTGCCTAGTACTCCTGATGAAGCCACCGAAGAAAACCTTACCGTCGAAGTATCCACACTGCTAATCGCCCCTCCTAAAACATAAACATATCCATTATATGAAACCGCGGCCGAATCAGTTAAAACGCTTGGTAATGCCGTTGTGCTGATCCAAGTGCCAATGCTTCCATCCGACCCAATTTGGGCCTTATAGACTGCCGCAACCTCACTAACGCCGTCGATTCCACCAAAGGCAAAAAGATATCCGTACTCCGCAGTCAAAGAAAAATTTGAGTAGTCCCCTCCTGTAGGTATTGAGGAGCCAGAAATCCACGTCCCCACCGTACCATTGGAGTTAAGTAGCGCGTACTCCGAATCAGGAGAAAGCCCACTGCCCCCAACAGCATAAACATAATTGCCATAAACCAAACCTCCCGCCAAAAATCTTGACGATGACAGAGCCGTAGTATTAGCCCAAGAACCAATTGTTCCGTCTGAATTAAAAGCCGCGTAACGCACCGTCGTCGTTGTTTGACCGCCCATCGCATAAACGTGGTAGGGAGAATTCGCAAACGCGGCAAAACGAGGAGAGCTTGGCAACGCCATCGTCTCTGCCCAACTTCCAACATCATTAACCAAGGAAATCCTCGGTAAAAGCGACACGCCCGAAACCGTCGTTGCGCTCTCCTGAAGTGGTTGCTCGGTTCCGCCGTAGTAAAATGTCGAAGTCGCGTAATGTTGAGAGCTGGTTGAAATTTTATTCGCGGCCAATGTCATCGCCGTCCCGTTAATCAACAAAGTCGTTGTCGTATTTCCTTTGTTTGAAATCGGCGTTATTTGGTTTATAAACCCAGTGGTCGTCGATGCATTTAGTGTCCCATAATCAATCGACGAAGTTCCAACTTCAATCCCTGTCAACCCTCGCAGTTCCACCCCGCTCGATTGCCCGGATCCGGTGGCGTTGGTCTGATCTTTGAAAATTACCGTCGCCAGCCAATTTTGCGACTCATACGAACTCGAAGTGTCCGTTGGATCGGCAAAATAATAAATTCCAAAAGTCGCCGTCGCGTTGATTGAGTTAGCTGAACCTGAACATGTACTCGAGGCTGTAAAAGCGGTTGCTAAATAACAATTTAAGTTATTTTGAGTGGTCAGACACGTCGAAGACGTCACTCCTGATCGATAGACCAAAATTGTCGTCGTTCCATTCTGAATATCCGCGCAGCCATTGTTATCCGTAATATTAACCGACACATCTACTGAAGTCGTCGTGCCAGCGATCAAAACAATATCCGTATCGTTATTCAGTTTCACCCCCGTCGCCGTCGGCGCTGTATTTCCAACCTCCAAGATTGCCGTCGCATCACTCGATGTCGCCGCCACCGTAAAATCCAGCCCGCCTAAAAAGTCCGAATTTTCCTGAATCGTAAACAAAACTAACCCGAAAAACAAAACCCCAATCAAAAATAAAAGCAAAAATCCAAAATAATTTTTCAAACGCCAAAAAGCGTCTCGCGCTCGAGAACTCATCTCCTGAATTATAGCAGGATTTAGTATTGAGTATCTAGTATTTAGAATTCAGAAATTTTTAAAATGAAAAATCCTCCAATTCCTATCTTATCTTCTCCGTATTCGTATATTACTCTCAATTCGTATATTCGTGATTACTAAGGTGAAAAGACGCCAATAAAAGTCGTCGAACCCGTATAAGTTCCGGTCGGTACGTAATCACTTAGCCCCAACCCCCAAAACGTATTCGCTTCACTCAGCCCGTTAAGAATTGGGGCAGACTTAACCGTTGTTGTCACCCCACCCGGAAATCCGCTCACTTCAAAAACATATCCCCGAGAAACAACCTCCTCTCCATAAGCATTTGTGAATGGATAAACTGTTGTATCAGTCCACGATCCCATAGATCCATTTGCGCTCAACACTGAGTAAGCCACCGTGCTGGTTCTTGAAGCGTCAGCAGCAGTATGTCCACCAATCCGATACAAATACCCATTACTCGCCACAGCCGAATGATCATTCAGATTTGTTGACAGAGCCGTCCCCGTTGTCCAAGCACTAAGCGTTCCGTCGTTTTGAATCTTCGCGTAATAAACGGTCGAAACCGCACTGCCCGCCACCTCTCCTCCCGTCACGTAGATATATCCGTTATATTCATCCGCCTCAAATTCATAAAGCGCGGCGGAAAGAGCGGTCGTGTCACTCCAAGACCCAACCGTTCCATCTGCGCTAATAGAAGCATATTTAACCGTTGTGGTTCCAGTATTAGAAGCCACCAATCCACCCATTGAATAAATTCTTCCTCCATAAACCACTATTTCGTGCTCCATAATTGGACTGGTGAGAGCCGTAGTGTTACTCCATGCTCCCAAAGTCCCATCAGCCGCAATCGCCGAATATTTTACTGTCGTTGTTGCCGTTGCGAAATTAGAAGCTGTAGTTCCCCCGCCTGCAACATACATATAACCATTTGAAGAAACGGCTCCATGCTCCACGATCCCTGATTGTAAGGCCGCCGTATTTGTCCAACTCCCTAAAGTTCCGTCCGCCGCCACCGCAGCATACTTTACAGTTGTAGTCGTTCCCGAGCCACCCGGGGCCCCCCCAACCAAATAAATATAATCACCAAATCCAGCCACTGCGTGATAAAGAAGTGTACTCGGCAACGCCGTCACACCTGACCAACTTCCAATCGTATTTAAAACCGAGGTATGAGGCAAAACAGTCAGTCCCGAAATTGTCGTCGCCGTGTTTGAAATTTGCCCTTCATTTCCGCCAAAAACAAAGGAAGATGAAGCATAGTGCTGTGAAGAAGTCGCGATTGAATTTGATCCTTTCTTCAGAGCGGATCCATAAACCTGAATCGTGTTTGAAGAATTCCCAACATTCCTAATCGGTATCAGTCGATTGACCGCCCCCATCGTGCTCGTTGGATTAAGCGATCCGTAATTAATAGTTGAAGTGACAAGCTCAATCGCTAAAAGTCCATTCACATCGACGCCGGTCGAAGTTGCCGTCGTTGTATTATTACTTCCATCTCTTGCTTCCACCAACGCTTCCCAATATTGGGATGGAAAAGCAGAAGTTCCATCTGTCGCTTGAGCAAAATAATAAACGTCAAAAGTCGATGTGCCATTGGCAGTACTCCCTCCCGAGCAGTTATGAGTCGAAGTTGTCACCCGATAACAATTCAGATCATCCAAAGAGCAAGTCCCCAAAACTCCTGAGCGGTAAATAGTGGTTGTCACATTCCCGCTGGTAAAAACATCACTGCAACCGCTTGCGTCCGTCACCGTAAAATTAACATAAATCGTGGTCGTAGTATTTGGAAGTAGTGTGATCGCGCTCCCCCCATTCAAATTAACCGATGTCACCGAAGGCACTGGTGGAGAAATAAATATCCTTGGATAACTGCAAGCTACCGCCGAATTACACGGCGTTGTCGGCCAACTCGGCTGAAAACGATAAACCGGTGATCCTTGATCTACATCATACATCCTAAAATAATAAGTATACCCCGTGTCCGCGTTGTTGCCCTCAATTGGAAATTCCAGCTCTCGAATGGTAGTTGAAGCGTGATCCATGTTTGCGTTCGCAGTCGCGTCTTTGCTTAAATTCCACCAACCCGCCGCTGTCGAACTCGAAAGTACGGTCGCCGCTACCACCGTCCCATCATTGCCCACCGCGCTACCCGTATCCGGATCAAAATATCGCCAGATCGTTGAGCTCCCAACATTCCCAACGTCCGACCAAACCGTTGACGACGCCTCAGGCGTTGTACTTGTTGTCCATTGCAGTTTTTTTCTCGCGTCCGTTTGGTCGTTGCCACCTTCTTCAGCCACATTAAACCTTAATCGCAACTTCATCGATGAACTCGAAATCGAGCTTGAAGTATTTTCCGCCGCCAAAGCATCTGGGGGCGTATCTGCTGTTGACGTACCGTTATACCATCGCCAGTTGAGCGACCACGGCGAGTAGGGTCGCCAAGCAAAATCAAACGCGTTATTTTCCATTGGAATCGCGTTGCCATCCGTCGTCGTGGCCACCGCCGTACTTAATTCTGCTCCGGTAGCGTTCCAGCCCGTGCCGTGCCAATACTGATCATTTAAATCATTATCTGAGTCAACACCTAACCAAACCATATCATCTCGATTTGGACTTGGAACTAATTTCCGATGATTACCGTCATCCGTCCAACCACCTGGAATATCAATCGCCGCCGCCATACCTGTACTCGGTATCCAGGTCATATAATCAGCCGTATCCGAGAAAGATCCAGTATTTATAGTAAAGATTGCCGTCGAAGTTCCATCACTTGTCCCAAACCTTTCAAATCCAGCTTGAACCTGCCCAAAAACTTCATCCGATTCAAGGGCAACGCCTTGGGCAGAAATATCATTCCAATCTTCACTCGTTCCATCTCTTTTCCACACCCCCTCCGCTTCGCTTGCTCCAATATTTGTAGAAATTTGATATTCAAAACCCCCGGCAATTCTATTGCTTAATGGATCAGCTGCTAAAGACACCCACATGCCAGTAGAAACATTACCAGAAAAATCAGTGAAAAAATCGCCCGGACCAGTTGAACTCGGCGCGCTCCATGCTCCGCCGCTAAATTTTCTGTACGCAAAAATTTCCAAAGTCGAAGAACTTGATGAGGAAGCGTAAGCCGCGATAAAATTTCCCGAAACTGTTTCCCAGGCTCCATCAAACGCTCGGCCATTAGCCGTCGGCATTGTGTCTAATGTCGTTGAAGTCAAAAACTGCGTCCCGTCCCAATAAGCCGCGAAAAGACCACCTCCGGCATCCGCCACCAAGAGCATCATCTCATTTGATCGATTATCGGTGAGCCGATCTCCTTTTGGCACCAATCGCACCCAATTTGTATCATTCGACGAACCGTTGTTGAAAGTAAAACTCGACTCAGAGGAAGTGGCATTTCCATCCCAAGTTCGATAATAAATTATTCCATCATTACTGGAACTCCCGTAAACCATTAACGCCCGACCCGATAATTGTTCATACGCCAAATCAAAAGTTTGATTACAGGCGCCCAACGAGTTGTCACAAATCTGTACAGCGCTACTTGAAACATTAAACAAATTCCCCCAAGTTGTCCCACTCGCCTTTATAAAGTCTAAACGTCCATTAGCGAGTAACTGTCCCGAAACATACTCTACTCTCGTCGGCGCCGCCTTCAAACTCACATGTTTTATCTCCGTTAAATTTGTTGTTCCCGCCCCCACCGCCACTGTTGTCACTGCCGATCCAGTCGTGCTAGTTGCGGAAATATATCGAACCGTCGAAGTGCTGTCATTAGCCGCGTCGCCATAAACCATCGCGCTTCCATCGTTTACCACCACATCCGCCGCAATCTGCCAACTCCTTATCTCCGAAAAAATTGGCCGAATATCATCACTATTTTCATAAAAACCCAAAGGCCCAAGTTTATAAAACTCCGGCGAAATATCCGGCGCTTTGAAAATATAACTAATCTCCCGCCTCTCCCCCGCCTTCAAATCCAAACTCCAAATTAAAATCCTCTCCTCGCCCACCACCCTTTCGTCAATCGACTCGTTTGCCACTACTCGAAACTCCGCCGGCACCACCTCTTTCACAATTCCATCAAAATCTTCTTTTGGCGTTATTCGCATCGAAACCCGATACTCCGCCGGTGGAAAAATACGCGTCGGCCCCGAACGTACTACGTCAAAAAGTGGATTCTCCTGAACCTCAAACTTGTCTTCAAAGTCCCGCAATCCATTCGCCGTCCTCGTCGTCGCAAAAATTTTGTACGTCCCCGTCGCGTTGACCGCAAAATTGGTTTTATAATCCGCCTCCTGTGTCACATTGTCCGGTCCGCAAGTATCGCTGTAAATTATGGATCCATCCCGCGTCGAAAAATTCACTTCACTTCCAGAAGGCAAAACCACTCGCAAACTTATCTGCGCATCACAAATCGTATGCCCACCATCATCAAGTACCGCCATTCCAACATTTGCCTTATCGCCTAAAGTATAAATCGATTTGTCAAAATTGATCGCAAAAACCCCCCAAGTAAATTCCGTCTCGCTAAAAAAAACTTTTCCTTCTCGCAAAACCCAAACTCTAAGTTTATATATTCCCGGCCTCAAAGATCTCTTCGGCTCCGGCACGTTTACTCGCAACTTATTGTTAATCGTCAAAATCGTCGGTGCGATTGCCGTCGGCTCACCCGCCGAATCAATTACTTGCGCTATGACCGGATTGGCTTCGTTCAAAACCTTTACCCCGGCATCACTCTGCGCCCGCGCCCGATTCAAAAAATTAAAATCTCCCACGCTCAAAACGAATCTCCCTAATAAAAAACCGGGTCGCAAAAAACCAAAATTGGAGTTTTTTGAAACTCCATTTTTTCCCCTCCCTTCTCTTTTATTTGCAATTCCGCTTTCGGCCATGCTTTCTTCTCTTATACTCAATTCTCTATTCTCAATATTTCCCCTCGGTCCCGCCCTCGAAGTTCCGCCACTAGCGTCTCCCGACGGCAAATTCTCCAAGTCAAATTCAAAACTAGGGCGTTCATTCGGTGAAAAATTTTTCTCATCTGTCGGCGCTGGCTTTAATCCCTCACCCTCTGGAATCACAATTAGCGGTACTCCCTCCGGCAACTCCACCTCCCGCACCGGCTCTTGCACAACCTCCGCCGTCTCAAAAATTTCCACAATTGGCGGTTTCTCATACTGCACCTCCAAAAACATTCCATCTAGATATATTTCTGGAAAAGTTTCTAAAGAGTTTTCAATCCCCTCAATCCTAAATTGCGCCTTTCTTAAATCCTCCCAAGAATTAATCGGCAAAGGCATGGTGTAATGAAACCAATTTGCCGCGCCTATTTTAGAAATCTCTTTCCACTCCTGTCCGTCCAAACTATAACTAATCCTCAAAAAGCTTTCGTCCACCACTTTCGGCGCTTCGTGGATAATTTCCGTCACCGGCTCCGCTAACACCTCGCCGATTTTCACCTCTTCCGGTTTTATTTCCTCTCCATTTTCATTTTTCAATTCTTCGTTTATCGGCGGATTTTTCTCCACCTCCGTTTCTTTTGGCGCCCCAACTACCGGCTCATTTATCGGCTCTGGATTTGAAATCACTGGCGGCTCAGTCGCCTGAACCGGAGCTGGCTCAACTGTCGATGCCGGCGCAGATGGCTCTTCTGACTGCGCCAAAACCAGCGGAACTAAAAATCGATTCAAAGAACTCGGGGGGGTCGCTGGTTCTTCTTTTGCGGAATCACCATTACTCGACTCTTCTTTAGTTCGCTCGGTTGGAGCTTCAATCACGTCTTTGATCACCGCCCCTTCGCTAGTTGGAATATCTTCATCCGCGTTCGGCGTCGAAGTTGTCTCCGGCGTCACCGTCGGTTCTGGTAAAACTAATTCTGGCAAGCCTTGTACATTCCACACAAGTGTTAATCCCACTCCTTTTATCTCGCCTTCGCCGACATAATCACCTGGCAAAAACTGTCCGCAATAAATATCTCCTTCCGCCTTATCCAAGTAAGCCGAGTTATCATTATTCAATTCCTTCTCCGGAAACCTAAACGTCTCTGGCTCCCCTTGGGCTTTCTCTGGATCCTGCCAAGATCCCAAACATGTCGAAGGATAAAAATCCGTCACCTCTGCGGTGATAAATGCCTCTTGGCTAACGAAAAAAGCAATCAATGCCAACACCAAAACCCCAACCAAAATCCCAATTTTAGTCCAACTCCCGAAATAGTTTTTTAAACTAACCCTTGCTTCTTTGCTCATTTCAAAGTGGTAAAAAATTAGAACAATCCCTTATATATTTTACCACCCTTTTACGTCAAAACCTCCCCATTTCTGTGGATTAAAATTAAGCCTTTAAACCAATAATACTTTTAAAAAACCTAAACACAATAAATTGACATTTAATAATTAAAAAGGATATAAACTACTCAGAACCTGTCCCGCCACAGTGCGGGGCATAACCCAAGAAAGGGGGCTTTTATGCCCACAAATACCACCGAAGTCACCGAAGCGAAAGAAACCACCCACCCGCTTCTCGCCCGCGAAATCCGCCCTATTCGAAATTGGGCGGAACTGCTCGAACGCTGGGAATCGGCCAAGTCTATCGAGGAAATGCTTGGTCTTCTCCACGCAGGTTTTACAGTTTCCTTAGGTCGCCGCCATCACGATGAAAAGACGTATGACTCAATCGACCGTCTCATTTTCTACTTCAATATCGCCGATGGCTGGGCCGACGCCTTCAATATCCTCCGAAAACCCGAAGACAGAGACCGTTATTATCGATGGAGCGACAACGAAGGACTGATTACAGAAAAGTCCCTCTCGGATTTACGTCGGATCATCGCGCAAAAGGCCTTCGATGTGCTATGCCTGAATGTCTTCAAAGAGGTAAGCTTGAAAGGTGGCGGACGAAACGGCGATGACTTCAACGATCTCTGGAAGGTGCTTTTTACATCCGAACGCTTTTTCCCAATCATCCAGAACTTTTTTCGCTCTGAAGAAAGTTCTAGCGTCTTCAGTCAAGGTTCAATTCGCAATCTTACCTGCCGAAAAGAATCCTCACACAACGAGAAACTTGCTCATGAATTTCTCGTCAACCTAGCTCGATTTATCTGGGGCTGGAAAGAAAGCAATGTACCGAATTGGCTGGGCGCGGAACAGCAGAAAGAGATCAGGGAGCACAACCGCACGATGCGCGCTCGACTCAACTCAGCGAAACCTTGGATGGTTGGAGTGCTCGTCGATATAAAGCGTCTTGATGTTCTGCGCGAGTGGATTCTCTCGCTCGACAAAGCCTGCCTCGCCAAACTGCGCCAAATCGCGCTCCGAGACAGTCTTCAGCAGTATCGCCATCCCGTCCAAAAAGATAGGAGAGTCAGGAACCTCGATGAAGCTTGCTATGTTGGTCCAAGAGCGGCGTGGTTTTTAAAGGAGCATGAACTGGTAACACAAGAACACGCTCGCCTTACCTCCATCCGCCAAGCCGAAATCGAAAGCGAGAAAGCCGCAGAAAAAATCAAGCAACTCGCCCCAAAGCCATAACCACAGCGCCCGTTTGGACAAACCAAACGGGCGCAATCTTTTAAAAAACTCAAAATGCTGCCGGGCCTGGAATCAAACCAAGATTCACGGCTTCAAAGGCCGCTGTCCTACTAGCAAATGAGCGAGCGAAATATGTTTTGCTGGGGGACAGGGAATCGAACCCCGATTCACGGCTTCAAAGGCCGCTGTCCTACCTTTAGACGATCCCCCAGCAAAACATATTTCCGAGC
Source organism: uncultured Candidatus Saccharibacteria bacterium (assembly GCA_964363455.1). Taxonomy (GTDB): domain Bacteria; phylum Patescibacteriota; class Minisyncoccia; order UBA6257; family 2-01-FULL-56-20; genus VMFW01. The sequence continues at coordinate 7,001 of CAYIIM010000003.1, read as the reverse complement.
GAGTGCCGCCAGTATGGTACTCCATACCATTAGACCTGCCTGCGCAGGCAGGCGACCCGGCAATACAACTTTTAGTTCCCAAATAATATCAATATAACCGCAATAAATCAACGCATCAAAGCATTCTCATTATTTATTCTTGCCTAAACCCTATTGGCTAGTGGCTAAAACCTAATCAGAAAAGCCTCACCACGTCTCTCGCGGTAATCACTACCATCAAAAGCAGAAGCAACGCAAACCCCACTCCATTAATCCAACCTTCAACTTTCACCGGCACCGCCTTTCCGCGAATTTTTTCCGCCAAAATCATCACAAACCGCCCGCCATCGAGCGCCGGAAATGGAATCAAATTCAAAACCGCCAAATTGACCGAAATCAAAGCAATCAAATTCACTAAATAAATATAGCCGATCTTCCCGATATCGTTTGCCACTGAAAAAATCCCTACCGGCCCCGCAATATCCTCCGGCACTTTTCCGGAAGTCACCAATCCCTTAATCATCATATAAAAACCGGCAAACGTTCCCTTAGTCACGAAAACTGTTTGCTTAAAACCCGCCCCCAAAGCCTTAAAAAAACTCGTCTTTTCTTGACCCGAATCCAAACCCACTCCCAAACCGCCTTCTCCTTCAATAATCTTCGCCCGCGGCGTCGCTTTTATCGTCACCTCTTCCGATCCCCGCAAAACCGCAAAACTAACTTCCTTTCCCCGATTTTGATTTACGAAAGAAATAAACTCATCCGCATTTTTGTAATCTTTAACTAAATCCCCCGGCTTAATCCCAGCCAACTCGGCGGGAGAATTTTCCTGAACGCTCGAAATTATCATCGTTGCCGGCGTGCCAACCATCGCCACCGCCGAAAACAAAACCCATCCAATCACAAAGTTAATAAAAATTCCCGCCAAAATAATCACACTTCGCTTCCAAGCCGGCTGAAACAAAAAAATTCGTTTTTTCTCTGGCGCCGTCAAGTTATTTAACTTATCCATATCCCCCGTCATTCGATCATTTTCTCCCGCGATTTTCACAAACCCTCCAAACGGCAACCAGTTGAAACTATACTCCGTCTCACTTTGCCACGCAGTAGCCAAAGCGGAGGCAGGGTCGCCTTTTTTCTTCAATTTTGATTTCGGTCTCCACGCAAAAATTCTTGGCGGAAAACCAAAACCAAACTCATCCACTTTGAGTCCAAACTTTTTCGCCGCAAAAAAATGACCCCATTCGTGGCCCAAAATCAATAAAGATAAACCAATTACTACAATCAAAATCGTCATAACTTAGCTACAGAATACAAAATTATATACAAATATACAAACAAAATCAAAACCCAAACATCATCAACCCAACCAACACCTATTCTCTAATTCGCGCGAATTAGAGAATACTACACCAAAAAATGATAAACCGGGCAGTAAAAATTAGACTTTTGGATTTAGTCGCTCCGCGACCAGTCTAATTTCACTACCCGGCAAAACCCCGTTAAATTGAGGCTTGTTCTGTTGGTGTTTTTGGGAAAAGCCGGAGCGCCAATTTCTCACCCTCCGCAAAACCGCGCCGAGAGGCAAAGCAACTACCAAATCTCAAATCGACGAGATGGGGGCAAGCCTTCCGAAATCCGAGAAAAAAAGCAACTAATTCGTCGCCACTGCCACCATCCTCAAAAAAAACCTTGCTATCCAATCCGCGGGTCAAACGCAAGCCTCCAGCAAAATTTTCTTCAACCACCATCACCACCTTCTCCGATCTCGGCTCCTCTGGGATTCCAAACTTCATCACCCACCTCACACGTTAAATTGTTTTCAATTCCGTTTCTACAACCAACCTATCGCAAAACCCAAAACCCGTCAAATAAGAATAATAAACATTCCAACATTCTGCAGAATGTTGGAATGTTTACCTTTATTTCCCCCACCTCCCACTTATATATTGTGAAGGTTAAGTAAATTTAAAATCATTCTGCGCAAATGTTTTTATTTTGAGAAGCTATCGGAGACCGCGTAGGCGGTCGAGATGCAGGCAAATTTTCAGCAAAAAATTATGCGGGTTCTCAAAACAAAAACAGAAGCACACAAAAAACCTACTCCAAAATCTCTTTTAACTTGCTATCTAATAATTTCTCAATCTGCTCATTCGCGCTCTCCACTATTTTTTGTAATTTCTCTTTTGCCTTAAATTCCTGATCTTCATTCACTTCCTTCGCATCCTTCGCCGCCTTCACCTTCTTCATGACTTCATCCCGCTTATTCCTCACCTGAATTCTCACCTCCTCCACATTTTTCTTCACCAACTTACCAAGCTCCGCTTTACGTTCGTCTGTCAAAACTGGCAAGCTTGCCCTAATCACATTGCCGTCATTCGAAACCGAAAGTCCAATTTTCGCATCCTCAATCGCTTTGGCCACCGCCCCCGCCGCATTCTTATCCCACACCGTAATCAAAACATCTCGTGGTGGTTGCAAACTGATTGATCCGAGTTCCCGAATCGTCATCCACTGCTCATAAAGATTGACCTTAATACCCTCCAACAACTCCACCGACGGTCGATTACTCCGAATCATTTTAAGCTCGCCATCAAGCATCTGCACCGTAGCCTTCAGGTCACTTTCAAACTCTTTTATTAATTTTTCTGTTTCTAACATAGGTTATAAATATAAACGAAAATTGGGTTTTTTCAAACAAAAAGGCCGTGAACGCGGTCACAGCCTAAATTTGCTTGAACACTTGCCTTACTACCCCCAAAGCGGTGTTTGCCAACTCCTTGGAAGTTTGCGGATTTCCAGTATGTTGTAGGATAGAATAAGTAATCCTCCAACACAAAAAGCAACTGCCGAAAAACCCTCCGGACTCTGATAGCAGCGCCAAAAGAGGTAAACAGCTAAGAAACATTCCGCGCTTATCAACAATAACTTTGATCTGCGAAATGCGTAGGAAAGCACCAAAGCGAGGGCAAAAGACGCTAGATGAGGCAAAGACCACCTCTTGAGATCAGCAAAGAAAACAAAAAGCGACCGAGCCGAAATTGCACAAACCGGAAGCCACAACCACAAAGCTGGGCCCTTCTTCATCACAACCTCCCGTGTTTTCAGTTTATAAACGCTAAAAACCTTATAACATATCCTAATTAAGCAGTCAAACGAAAATACCCTAGACCCTATTGGCTAGTGGCTAACAAACTAGTCAGTTGCAACTTCGGATTCAGCGGAAAATTCGCAAAATTTTCTCGCAACTTCAAAACTTTATGCCACAAAGTATAATCAATTTTCTCTCTGCTTGCGAGCGCCAGAATAACCGCATCCAAAAAGTTTAAAATTTCAAAATCGTCTGGCTCTAGTAAATTTTTTATAAAATCCTTCCTCTCGCCCGGTTTGAGCGCTAAAAACTTTTTTCCCTCTTCTAAATACTGTATCGACTCACCTAAACTCTCCACTCCCGCAAAAAAAATCTTATTAAACCTCGACACCAACGTCTCTCGGAGCAACTCCGGTTCCCGTGTTATCAAAATCAAAAGCGCCGACTCGGGCGGCTCCTCCGTAATCTTTAGAAGCGCATTTTGAGCCTCTGTCGTCAAAAACTCTGCCCGATCAACAATCACCACCCTCCTCAAACCCGCATTTGGTTTCATAAACAAGAAACTTTTAATCCTCCGCGCCTCATCAATCCCAATCGTCTTTTTCTCGTTCGGCTCAACCAAAAGTCTATCGTTTAAAATTTTCCGACCTGCCCCGTTAGAGGTCGCGAGGGCTCGCAGCGTTTCTTTGGCTCTAATGGGGTCTGATTCGGACTCAAAATTCCCAGTTTCCACAAAACTCGAAAGCGCTAACGCAAAATTTTTCGCCCCCGTCCGATTCGCGCCAAAAAACAAATACGCATGCCCCAGCCGCCCTCGGTCTAATAAACTTTTGAAATTTTTAACCAATAACTTATGACCAATCATTTTTTATTAAATTCCTCAAACTCGCCTAATCTCAATCCCTTACTAAGTCGCGACAATAAATAAGGAAATTGGTGTCCAAGTTCATCAATAATAACTTCTTTCCCATTAGGATTCGCATAATCACGACTAGTCCGTAGTACATCGTCGAATGTAAGTTTTCCATCTCTAATCATTGGCTCTAGACGCGGATTATCAAGTTTTTCTAAAGGCTTAGACTCACCCCCTCGCCAAGCATAATATATTGAATCATAAAGGTAAGCGCGATCCTTAATTCCCTCGTCAATTGCTTTTAGGTCTCTATTATTCCCAAGCCACTCAACTGCCGACTTTCTCGATAATGTCAGGTGATCGTACATAAGACCCTTTGCGCCTTCAGGGTTTGTAGTGAACAACGGGAAAGCACCTAAAAAAACACTTTTATCTCCGTCCTGTAAGACTCCTAAACTTTTTAAATAATTAAAGCAGTCTCTAGCTGCAATCTCTCGTGTATAATCAGTTGTACCAAATAACATACCACTATCTGCAACATCGCTTGGCGAACTCGGCCCCACCTCTTTAAGTTTTTTTACAAATTTATCCCCTGCGTCTTTATTTCCAAGGATCCGACTTCCTTCTAGATAGCGGTTGTTTTCTTCTAGATGATTTAAACGGTTAGGCGAAGTCGAAAATTGATCTAACGCTGTTTTCGTCGCCTCATTCAACTGTCCTAGAAAACCAGGTCGCAAAAAGTCGATTGAACCGCTTTTCTCTACTTCTTCCTCTACGACCCTCACAAATCGAACGAGTCGTTCTCTTTCTTCGAGCAACTGTTCCAAAGTCCAACGAAGCTCCTGCTCCGCCGGATTTCCCTCTGAACTTTTTTGCTCACCACTCCCCTCAATTTTGTCAAAGCTTTCTGTCATAGAATCTCAAGAAATTTTACATTTTGCATTGTCATTTTCCACTTTGAGATTTTCACTTTAAATTTCGCAACCACACTCCCGCATTCTAACATTCGCCTCACTCGCGCACTCAAACATTCTAACGCTTATTAAGCAACGTCCTCTTGTACGTATCCAAGTGATTCAAAATTAAACCGGTTCCTTTCGCCACGCAAAAAAATGGATCTTCCGCCAAATATGCCTGCACCCCTAAAAACCTTTCGAAAAATTGTGGCAAATAATGAAGCTGGGAACTACCCCCCGAAAGAATAATTCCTTTCTCCATCACGTCCGCCACCAGCTCCGGCGGGGTTTCGTTAAAAACTTTCTGAACCGCTTTCGCCACCTGCATTAAATGCGTATTGAGCGCCTCCGCGATCTCGTTGGATGAAATCACAATGTCTCTGGGCAAACCAGAATCTAAATCCCGCCCACGAACTTCGTATTCCATCTTATCTTTAGTCGGCAACGCCGCTCCAATTTTTATCTTCACATTTTCCGCTGTCTGCTCGCCAATTGCGAGACCATATTTCTTTTTCACATAATCCGAAATCGCCTGGTCAAATTTATTTCCCGCCACTCGCAAACTCTCCCACGAAACAATTCCACCAAGCGCAATCACCGCCACTTCCGAAGTCCCTCCGCCCATATTAATAATCATGCTACCCGATCGCGCATTAATCGGAATCCCCGCCCCAAGCGCCGCCAAAACTGGTTCTTTAACGATGTAAACATTATTCGCTCCCGCTTCACGTCCAGCATTCACTACCGCCCGCCGTTCCGTCTGCGTAATTCCTGCCGGCACTGAAATCACCACGTCGGGCTTTACGATGTCGTACCAATTCACCGCTTTCGAAATGAAGTACTTCAGCATCGCCCGCGTAATGTGATAGTCCGCGATCACGCCGTCCTTGAGCGGCCTATAAGCCACAATCTCCTCGGGTGTCCGTCCAATCATTTCCTTGGCCTCAATTCCTACTGCCAAAACCCCATTATCCGGCTTCGTTAAAGCCACAATTGTCGGTTCATTCACAATAAATCCCCGGCCCGGCACAAAAACAATGGTATTAGCCGTTCCCAAATCAATCCCAATTTTCCTTGTAAAAGTCGCCATTTATTAGTAAATCCAGTTTAAACTTAAGCCATCCCCCAGTCAAACCCTCTCCAACTCCTCAACCCTTCCTTCTATTATGCTCCACGTTTCAAGTTCCATGTTTCATGTTGAAAACTCATCTCATATATGATATAATCTCCCCATGCCCCAAAACCCAACTTACGTAAAACGAATCAGCCAATTTATCGTCGAACTCCGCGAACAGGCCGGCCTCACCCAGGCTGACCTAGCCAAAGCTTTAAACACTTCGCAAAGCGCCGTCGCTCGAATGGAAAAAGGTCTTCAAAATTTTTCCACCGAAATGCTCTTCAAAATCAGCGAGGTCTTAAATCACGAAATCATCACTCTGGGCACGGGCGCCGTTAACTTCCAAATCGAAGGTGGCCACAAACTTTCCGGCACGATTAGTACCAACACTTCCAAAAACTCCGCCGTCGCTCTCCTTTGCGCTTCGCTTTTAAACAAGGGCAAAACTACTTTAAAAGGAATGCCAAAAATCGAAGAAGTTCACCGCATCGTCGAAGTTCTGGAAAGTCTCGGCTGTTCACTTAAATGGGACAAAAGTGATCTCGAAATTACACCTCCGAAAGAAATTGATTTATCGAAAATCAACGCCGGCTCTGCTACCAAAACCCGTAGTGTTCTAATGCTCCTCGGACCCCTCGTTCATTTTTTCCCAAAATTTACTCTCCCCCACGCCGGCGGTTGCCATTTAGGCCAACGCACCGTTCGCCCACATTTATACGCCCTTGAAAAACTTGGCGTCAAAATCAAAACTACCAAAACCGATTACGAAGTGAGTGTCAAAAAGTTAAGACCCGCCGAAATTGTCCTCTACGAATCCGGCGACACCGTCACTGAAAACGTTTTAATGGCCGCCGCCAAAATTCCCGGCAAAACCATAATCAAATTCGCCTCCGCCAACTACCAAGTTCAGGATCTTTGTTTCTTTTTGGAAAAATTTGGCGTCAAAATCGAAGGTATTGGCACCACTACTTTAACCATCCACGGCGTAAGCGACATAAACCAAGA
>CAYIIM010000002.1:0-40332 GCA_964363455.1 uncultured Candidatus Saccharibacteria bacterium | reverse complement strand
AAGGCAGGACCCGAATATTATTATGGTGGGTGAGATTCGGGATGCGGAGACGGCTGGTATTGCCGTCCAGGCGGCCTTAACTGGTCACCTACTTTTGTCTTCGCTTCACACCAATGATTCGCCGACGGTGGTCCCGCGGCTTTTCGACTTGGAAGTACCGCCGTTTTTAGCGGTGTCGGTTTTGAACGTGATTATCGCTCAGCGTTTGGTTAGGAGAATCTGTCAGACCTGTATTTATTCTTACGAACCAGAGGGGGCGATAAAAGAGGTGATTCACAACCAACTGAAGGAGGGGGGGTTGGATCAGGCGAAGGTAAAGATGCCAAAAAGTTTTTACAAAGGAAAAGGGTGTTCGAGCTGTGGGATGACGGGGTATCGAGGGCGTTTAGGCATTTACGAAGTTTTAGACATTAACGAGCCGATTAAACGGATAATTATCAGTAAAGATTTTAGTTTAGAAAAATTAAGGGAAGCGGCACGGGAAAATGGGATGAAGACGATGTTTGAGGATGGTTTGGCGAAGGTGGAGCTGGCGATGACGACGATTGATGAGGTTTTGCGGGTGATTAGGGAGTAGAGAGATAAACCAATTGCTTTATAGAAACGGCGGTCCATTCACTCCAGCGGTGAATGTCCGCCTGCGCTCTCATCCCGACAGGTCGTCCTTGGACGACACCAATCCTGTCGGGACTCCGAGAGCTTCTATAAAGCAATTGGTTTATCAAAATCCGTGTTTTTGGTGTGGTATAATCATATAGAAATGCTCTTTCATTATTTAGCGGCGGATAAAAACGGAAAGATGAGCGAGGGGGATTTGGAGGTGGATGATTTTAATCAAGCTCTTCAGTATTTGGCCTCGCGGGATTTAAAGCCGATTACAGTTAAACCTTTAAAAGATGTCAGCGCAAAAGGGGGGATTTTTTTTGGGAAGATAAATTTAACCGACAAGATATTTTTGACGAAATATTTAGGCCTAATGCTTCGAGTCGGGACGGATTTGCTTTCGGCGATTAATATTTTAATTGAAGATTTTGAAAAGCCAGCTTTAAAGAATTTTCTTCTTGAGATTCGAGATAACTTAGGAAGAGGCCAGCCTTTTTATGTGGCATTTGAAAAGTATCCTAAGACTTTTCCTCCGGCGTTTGTAAGTTTGGTCCGAGCGGCGGAGGCTTCGGGAAGTTTGCAGTCAACTTTTGAAGAGTTGAGTGAAAATTTAACCAAAGAGGCGGCGCTTCGAAACAGCATTAAAGCGGCTTTGATTTATCCGGCGATTTTGCTTATCACCTCAATGACGATTTTTATTTTTTTGGTGACATTTGCCTTGCCAAAGATTGCGAACGTTTTTAATGATGGCGGGATCGACCCGCCGAGTTTTTCAAAGGTGGTTTTTGCGATCGGATTATTTGCGAACGATAATATTTTAATCCTCGCGATTGGAGGGTTGGGGTTGGTGGTATTTGGGCTCTACTTTTTTATGGTCAATACAGCGGGCCGGAGAATAGGAAAGAGGATTTTTTCCAGACTTCCATTTGTCCGGGGTGTGTTAAAGGAGTTGGCGATCCAGAGGTTTGCTTCGACGACCAGCGCTTTAATGAAAGCGGGTTTGCCGATTGTACAAACTCTTAACATCGCGGCGGATACCGTAGGAGTGGATGAGTTTAAATTTAGTTTAAGGAGAATTACAGAAGAGGGATTGACTAAGGGCTTGACGATCGGAGAGGCTTTTAAGCGCGAAATGGTTTTCCCGAAATTAGTAACAAATTTGATTGCGATTTCCGAAAAAGCGGGGCATATGGAAGATGTGTTGGTGACGGTGGCGGATTTTTACACAACGCGCGTGGAGGATGCGTTGAAATCCCTAGTTTCATTTTTGGAGCCGGCCTTGTTGATTGTGATGGGGTTATTGGTGGGTATGGTGGCGCTTTCGATTATTATTCCGATTTATCAGCTAACTTCGCAGTTCTAAATCTTGAAACGTGAAGTGTGAAACTTGGAACGTAATTCTGAAATACAAAATTAAAAAAGAGACACAGTAGGAAGTGAGAAAAAAAAGTTTTATTGGCAAAATGATTCAAGATTCAAGATCCAGGTTTAATAACAGAAAGGGTTTCACGCTAACGGAATTTTTGATTGTGATTGCGCTTGTGGCGATTATAAGTACGATCGGGTTGGTGAATCTTTATGGGAAAAAAAGTCGGGAAAATTTTGATAATGTTGTTATTAGATTTGTAACAATTTTTGAACAGGCGATTAGTAACAGTGTGACGCAGAAGAATCTATCAGGGATCTACGGTGATTGGCGAGTGAGACTCGTTCCATCGGATTGTGTTGGGGGTCCATCTATAGCTTTGCAGTTTTACGATATTGGTGCGTCTGGTAAGTGGGTAGCTCAGGAATATTTTGTCTTACCAGATGGGATTGATTTTGATCGAGCATTTACTTTTTTCCCTGGGCCTTGTGACTATACCCTTCCTGAGCCTTATAAAGGGAAATATGATAGTAACTCAGTGATTGCTGAGAGGTTATTTTCTTTTGAGAAGAGCACGGGGATACCTGGAGAAGATATACACGGTTTTTCTCCGGCGGCGAGGATATATCTAAAGAGCCAACCTAGTATTTCTTCTACAATTTCTATTTCTCCATTGGGACAGATAACTTATACGATCGACGGGGGAGTTTTATCTAATTAATTTACCGAGGATGTTTTTTCTTAAAAGAAACAAAGGTCAGTCTCTAATCGAGTTAATTTTAGCGATTGCGCTTGGAGTGATTTTTATCGGGGTAGCGGCGATGGTGGTGGCGCCAATACTGAAAATCAACACTGAAACCAACGAGGCAAAATTAGGGGCGTCTTGGGCTCGGGAATTAATGGAAAACATCAGATTGTGGTCAGAACACGATTGGCATAATTTGGATGAGAGCGCGGTTTTAAGGGGGGAGGCGAATCAATATCATCTTTCGACAAGTACGGAAATATTTTTGCTTTATACGGGCGATGAATCAATGCAGATTGCGACAACAACTTATTATCGCTTTTTTTTCTTGGATAATGTTTGCCGGACTCCATCTTTAGTTCAAGGAGAAGCGGAGGATATTGTGGAGTGCGGTGGGGTTGATCCAATTGATCCTTCGGTTTTGAAAGTGACGGTTGGTTATTCTTGGGCGCCGGAATACGCGACCAAAACTTTTTCGACCTTCGTGTCACGATTTCGCAATCGATTAACTATTCAGACGGATTGGTCGCTAGGTGATGGTGTGACGGGACCGGTTTCTTCGACAGTTGGGTTTGCGACCTCGTCTTTTATCGACGCCACTTCCACTCCCGGAGTATTTAAGATTCAAGGCATCTAAAAAAAATGAAGAGATTTTTTTCAAGAATAGAGTTTTGGGTTGGAGTGACCATCCTGTTTATTTTGATGGGGATGATTTTTTCTAATCCCTTTGGAACAATGGCGGCAATTGAGTATAACGTGACGAGTACTTCAAGAGAGGATTGGGCTTGGAATGATTTTTTGGGGTGGGTTGATTTTAATTATAGTGATTACGTTATACCGTGCAGTGGGGGACAGAATGGGTCGGTTTGCGTAAGTTCCATAGAAATAAGAGGCAGAGCCAGTTCTTCGTTGGGGCCGGTGTATTTGGATTGTAATAGTCATCCTACCGGATGCACTGGACATACTTACGGCGTGGCTAATAACGGCCATGGCGCTTTGAGTAATTACGCTTGGAATAACGTGATTGGCTGGATTGGGTTTTATGACGCTACTTTACCTTTTCGGACACTTATTGAGGCGAGAGTACCTGGAAGCGAAATGCCGCCGAGTGATTTTGAGCAGTGGGCTTGGAATCCAGTGGTGGGGTGGATAAGTTTTAACTGTGAGCAATTAGACGGGATTTTGGGATCGGATTATTGCGGTAGCAGTACTTCGAGTTTTAAGGTGTCGACGGATTGGTACGCAACTTCAACTCAGGGGTGGTTGGAGTCCGCGACTTTTGATACCGGACTTGACGACGGAGCTCAATTCAATTCGATTTCGTGGCGAGGCGATCTGCCTATCGGGACGGAGGTGAAGTTTTACTTTTCAGCTAGTTCAACGCCAAATGGTCCATGGAATTTTAAGGGGCCATATAAATCAAATACAACTTCCCAAGATCAGGATAATAAGCTTTTTTCAGCGAGATTAGGTTTTAATGAGGACTTTAACGGCAAAAGGTATTTTCGATACAAGATAGTTTTGGTTTCAAACACTTCCCAGACGTTGTCGCCGATCGTGGAGGACGTGGCGGTTAATTGGAGTCCATAAGAATAGGTGGTAGGTTTCAGGTGATAGGTTATAATAGAAGAGTGAGAGGGATTTTTAGAAAAGAAAAAAAGGTGGGTCAGGATCGACAAAGTTTTCACAGAGAAAATTTAGAAGGGCAAGCGGCGTTGTCGTTGGTGCTTTTGGTCGGGGGGACGGTGGTTTTAATCGCGGCGACCCTATTTTTTCTGGTTCTGAGTTTTATAAATTCAAGTTTTGGATTTCAGGCGGCGAATCAGGCTTGGGGGCTGGCGATGTCGGGGATTAATGACGCGATGGTTCAACTTTCAAGAGATCCGAGTTTGGCGTCTCAGTCTTATATTTTTCAAGTTGGAACATTTGACGTGAATGTCGCTACTGATAGGGGATGTAGTTGGAACACAGGGGATCAGTGTCCTGGAGAGACTCTTGCGGATTACCAGGTTCAAATAAATGCTTCTGCTAGGGTAAGTGGCAGATTAAGGGAAGTTATTGCGATTGTTTCAGTGGGGCCTTTTGGAAAAGTTGACTTGGTGAGTTTATCGTCACTGACATCAGGGGTTGTCTGTGTCCCGGGACCTGGGCAACCGTGTGGATAAACCTATTTGAAGTATGAGTGATTATTCTAAAAAATATTTTTATAAGTTTATTGACTATCTCCAAGGGAGGCCGGTAATGGGGGGGCTTGAGGTATCTGATTCAGCTGTCAGGTTTGCCTATTTTAACGGCAAGATTTGGAAACTTGAAAGCATCAAAGTGCCCGGCGGGATTTTAAAGGGAGGTCAGGTAGCGGATCGCGGCCAGTTTTTGGAGATTCTAAAAAGGCTTAAGAATCAGATCCCACTTTCGGAAAAGGCCAAGAAAAAAATTTCAGTAGTGGTGTCTTTGAGTTTTTCCGGAGTGTACTCTCAAGTGTTTAGTTTGCCTTTAATAAGTGAGAAAAACTTGGAAGAGGCGGCGACTTTGAATTTGCAGATGACCTCTCCTTTGAAGGCGGAAGAGTCTTATACGGGTTGGCAATTGATTGGGAGAGATGAAAATGCCATGAAGGTGGATTTGTTAGGGGCCTTTATCAGCCGGAAACAAATTGACGATATTTCATCAGTTTTGAAAGAATCAGGATTTTTGCCGATTGCGGCGGAGCCGAAGGCCCTGTCTTTGGCTAGACTGATTCGTCAGCAAGCCGTTGGTTTTGACAATAACAAGTCCTATGTGGTTTTGGTGCTCGATAACGAGAGTCTAAACTTTTTGGTTATTCGGAAGGGCGAGCTTTATTTTGAATACAACAATACTTGGGCCGAGCTCAGGGGAGACAAAAAAGAGATTTCGATCGCGGATTTCAAATCACTCATTACTCTTAAATTAAGGCAGGTTTTGAATTTTTATACCCAGCATTGGTCGGAAAAAGTGGCGGAAGTGGTAGTGGTGAGTTTGGGTTTAAAGCAGGAGATTAAAAATATTATTAAAGAAAACTTCTCTTTACCGGCGACTGAGGTTCAGTTACGGTTTGACAAACCGCTTGAGGTGGAGTGGTTTGCTTCCTTGGGAAGCGCGGTTCGAGCCGAGATGCCGAGGAGGTTGGATCAAAATCTGAGTTTACTAGGGGCGAGCATGAAGGAAGAGTTTCGACGGCAGCAGATTGTGAGTTTTATGTCTTTCTGGCGGTTTTTCTTGGGATTTTCCTTTGGTGTGGTGATGGTTATCTTTATAGGGAGTTACTTGCTTTTGCTTAAAATGGAGGGGGATTTAAAGAGTTCTTTAGGAGGCGCTGGTTCAACAGAGGTGGCGCAGGTGGATTTTTTCAAAAAAGAAGCAGATCGTTTTAACACCTCGGTGTCACTCATACGTTCGATTAGGAAGCCGGCTGAATCGAAAGCGATGGCTTTGACGAAGGTGACTAACTTACTTGAATCAAGCGGATTGACCTTAATTCAGTTTAACTTCGCTGGATTTAATACAGGTTTGAGTTTACGTGGTCGAGGGAGATCGCAGGACGATGTTTTAAGTTTTGTTGATAAATTAGGAAAAGATAGTCAGTTTAAGGACATTAATTTCTTACCGACGAGTATTGAAGATACGAGTCAAGGTGTGTCTTTTTCGATTACTTTTTCGATGATACCGGCGAACATTGAGTAGAGGATTTTTTTGTTAGTGGGGTTGATTTTTTTAAGGACAAAACTTTCAGCTTTGACCCTGGCTTTTTCTTTTGATGGACGAATGCCGATACGAAGTCGCCAGAATTTTTTAGAACTGAGGGTTTTGATGATGGACTCGATGCCTTTATGGCCGGCGGAGTTTTTGTCGATGGAAAGTTTATAGGAACCAAGTGAGATGTCGCTGTCGTCTTGGACAATCAGGATTTCTTCGGGTTTGAATTTATGAATTTTGAAAGCATCTTTGAGGGCGAGGCCTGAGACGTTCATAAAGGTTAAGCTTTGGCAGATGAGTTGGTTTTTAGATTTATAGCAGATGAGGTTAGGGGTGGGTTTAGAAAGGGTTGATTGGCTCAGATAACTTTTTTTTAATAAATAGTCGATGAAAAGATGGCCCGCGTTGTGGTAAGTGGACGAATATTCTTTGCCGGGATTGCCGAGGCTGAGGATTATTTTAGGATACGTGAATTTAGGTTTGGGAGGGGCGCTAGTTTTCATAAGAGTAAGGGTTTGCCAGGCAGTGAAAGTTCGACAAGCCGCTTTGCGGCTTTTAACTCTTAAGTCGAACTTCTACTGCCTGGTTTGCTTGTCATTAACTTTTATTATAGAATACTCTCATTATTTAACATATGCGAAGCTTTTTTTCTTCGGTTTTAGAGGTTTTAGAGGTGGCGCTTATTGCGATTGTGTCGGTTTTTTTGATTCGGACTTTTCTGGTTCAGCCTTTTTTAGTGAGTGGAGCAAGTATGGAGCCTAATTTTTCTGATGGCGACTATTTGCTCGTGGATGAGATTACTTATAAATTTAGAGAACCGGAGCGGGGCGAGGTGGTAGTTTTTAAATACCCTAATAACGAGGCCACTTTCTTTATTAAGAGAGTGATCGGTTTGCCTGGAGAGAGAGTGGTGATTGAAGGGGGAGGGGTGAAGGTTTTTAACAATGAGAATGCGGGTGGTTTAGAGTTGAAGGAGTATTATCTCCAGTCGGGTTTGGAAACCAGTGGTAAGGCGGATGTGACTTTGAAAGAGGGAGAATATTTTGTTTTGGGCGACAACCGCTCAGCGAGCTTTGACTCAAGAAGCTGGGGGATTTTAGATATTAAGGAGGTGATTGGGTTGGCTCGAGTGAGATTGTGGCCGATTGGGAGTCTGACAACTTTTGCGGCACCGAATTATTAAAGAACTGAAAAAATTCTAAAAAATGAAGACAAAGAAAGAATCTCCAAAAAAGAAGGTTAGTTCGAGCGGTTTTGTTTTTCAATCGCCTAAGGGTATGCACGATGTTTTGCCAAACGAACAACCCTGGCTTGAGAGAATCGAGAAAGCCGTTAAAGAGCTGGCGGAATTTTATAACTTTGGAAAAATTGAGACGCCGATTTTAGAGTCGGCGGATCTTTTTAATCGGACAATTGGCGGAGAGACGGATATTATCCAAAAAGAGATGTATGTTTTAAAGACCAAAGGAGGGGATAACTTGGCTTTGAGGCCAGAAGGAACAGCGGCGATTGTAAGGGCCTATGCCGAGCACGGGATGGGCTCGATGGGTCAGCCTCAAAAGCTTTATTATATGGGGCCTTTTTTCCGGCACGAAAACCCTCAGGCGGGGCGGTACCGACAGTTTTCGCAGGTGGGATTTGAAGTTTTGGCGGGAGTGAATGATGCGATTTATGATGCGCAGGTGATTTTGATGTTTGATCGAATTTTAAAGGCCTTGAAGATTAAAGGGGTGAATTTAAAGATTAATTCAATTGGTTGCAAGGTTTGCCGGCCGGGGTATAAGAAACAGTTGCAGGCTTATTATAAGCGGTACGAAAAGGAGATTTGTAAAAATTGTGAAGCCCGTTTGAAGGACAATCCTTTACGGCTTTTGGATTGTAAAAACCAGGAGTGTCACCAATTTAAGGAAAAAGCGCCGAATTTTTTGGATAAGATTTGTTCGAATTGCCGAGGGCACTTACGGATGGTTTTGGAGTATATGGATGAGTTGGGAATCCCTTATGCGATGGATAATTTACTAGTCAGGGGGCTGGATTATTACAGCCAAACTGTTTTCGAATTTTTTGCCGAGGGGAGTACGGGAGCTTTAGCGGGCGGGGGGCGATATGACTATCTGATGGAATTTTTAGGCGGGCGGCCGATGCCGGCGGTTGGGGGAGCAGCGGGCATTGAAAGATTAGTTGAGGTGATGAAGGCGCAGGAAATAAAGTTGCCAGTTAGAACTCCGAAAAAAGTTTTTATTATTCACGTGGGAGAGTTGGCGAAAAAGAAGTCCTTGAACATTATCGAAGAGTTGCGGCAGGCTGGGGTAACGGTGGCGGAGGCATTAGGGAAAGAATCGATAAAGGCTCAGCTTAAGGTGGCTGATAAACAGGGTTGCGCCTTTGCGATTATTTTTGGTCAAAAAGAAATTTATGAAGAGAGCGTGATTTTGAGGGATTTGAGGACGGGCTTGCAAGAAACGGTAATTTTAGCTAGAATGGTGTCCGAGATACAGAAACGGCTGAAGGATAAGCCAATCGAGGTTAAGTAGACAAAATGGACTGTTTGTTTTGTGCAATTGCCAAAGGTGAGGTTCCGGCGAAAGTGATTTATGAGGATGAAAAAACCTTGGCATTTCTTGATATTCACCCAAGGGCGATTGGACATACGATGGTGATTCCCAAGAGCCACGCTGAGACAACCTTAGACTTAGCAGAAGAGAGTTATGGGCCTCTTCTTCAGGCGATGGTGGCGGTTGAGAATAAGCTACTTAAAACGCTTAAGCCTGACGGTTTCACGATCGGTATCAATCAAAAGAAAGCCGCCGGACAGGAGATTGACCACGTTCATATTCACGTTATTCCAAGATTTTTGAATGACGGCGGGGGGTCGGTCCAAAGCGCGGTATCAAATACACCAAAAGAATCACTCGACGAAATTATTAAAAAAATAAATGGTTAAAGTTACGAAAAAAGACGGAGAGTCCGGAAGCGCACTTATGTTTCGCTTCTCCAAAAAAATCAAACAGAGCGGTGTTTTAAAGGAAGCCAAAAAAAGGCGTTTTAGGGCGCGCCCTAGCAACAAGCGAAAAGTTCGATTATCAGCGATTCATCGCGACGCAAAGAAGAAAGAAATGGTGCGACTCCGAAAAATGGGGATGGCATAAAAATGGCAACAATCCAAAAAATTCAAGCCGATTTAAAGACCGCCATGATCCATAAGGACGCCAACACGCTTGGCGTTTTGCGTTTTTTGATTTCCCAGATTCATAATTTTGAAATTGAAAAAAAATCTAAAGGAGGGGCGCCGGATTTAACAGATGCGGAAGTTGAAGGTGTTATTCGAAAAGAATACAAAAAAAGAAAAGAAGCTATCCAGATGTTTAAAGACGGCGGGCGAAATGATTTAGCCGAGAAAGAAGAAAAAGAAATTGCGGTTTTTGACGTTTATTTACCCAAAGGCCCGAGCGAGGCGGAGGTGGTGGCAGCGGTTGAAGCTGTGGTGGGGGAAGGCCAGACGGAATTTGGAACGGCGATGAAAGCGGTGATGGCAAAATTGGGTGGTCAGGCGGATGGTAAGCTGGTGAGTGAATTGGTCAAGAAAAAACTGGCCAAATAAGTTATGAAAGAATGGAAAATCAGATTTTGGTCAAAGCTTTAAACAAAAGGCACACAGTGCTAGAAAAAAGGATTTTATTAAATTCGAAAAAAGTTTTAAAATATATAAAGCGCAAGGGATTATTAGTCGAAGTTTTTATTGTAAGCGACAAGCGAATTAGAAATTTGAATTTTAAGTTTCGCGCGAAGGATACACCAACTAACGTTTTAAGTTTTGAACTAAAGGATTGGCCAGCAGTGGACTCAAACCGAAAACGGGTAAAACCGATCGGTGAGGTTTATTTAGCGCCGGATTATATCCGACGGGAAAATGAGAGTTTGGAAAGACTTTTAACGCACGGCATTCTTCATCTTTTAGGCTATGACCACAAACGGAAAGGTGATAGTATTAGGATGGAAAATCTGGAAAAAAGGGTGTTTCGGAGGTTTGGTTTTTAACATTTAAGCATATGGCAATGGGTAAGAATTTTATTGTAGGGCTTGATCTTGGCACTTCTTCGATTAAGGTAGCGATCGCCGAAAAGAGAAAGGGAGCGCCGGTTTTAAGGGCGGTTTTTAAAGAATCTTCTTTGGGTTTCCAGCGAGGCAGTATTTTTGATTTAACCGAGGCATCGCAGGCGATTGGGCGGGCTTTGAACGAAGTTAAAAAGGTAAGTCGCGGAGCTTTAAAAAATGTGTATGTTAATATCGGAACCCCGCAGGTGAAAGTGCAGAGTTCTAAAGGGGTGGTGGCCGTTTCGAGAGCGGACAATGAAATTTATAAGGATGACGTGGATCGAGTGATTCGAGCCAGCCAGGCGATTAATCTTGGAGTCAACCGGACGATTGTCCATACGGTGACTAGGGATTTTATGATTGACGGGATTGGAGACATCGCTGATCCAATGGGCTTAAGCGGCAATCGATTAGAGGTTAACACTTTGGTGGTTGATGCTTTTACGCCACATGTGAAAAGTTTGATGAAGGTAATTGATTTAGTGGGCGGGGAAATTGGAGGGTTAGTTTTTACGCCACTGGCATCTAGCCGATCCGTATTAAGTAAGGTTCAGAAAGATTTAGGAACAGTTTTAGTGGATATTGGTTTTGGGACGACGGGGGTGAGTGTGTATGAGGAGAATAAGCTTTTAAATTTAGGCAAGTTTCCGGTGGGAGCAGGCAATATTACAAAAGACATTGCAGTAGGGTTGAAAATTCCAATCGAAGCGGCGGAGAATTTAAAATTGAATTATGGTTATGCGCTAGCCCGAGATGTAGGTTCGAAGGAGACGATTGAACTTAAGAAGATTTGGCCCGATGCGCAAGGGTCGGTTTCGAGGCGGTTTGTGGCGGAGATCATAGAGGCTCGGCTTGCGGAAATTTTTGAATTTGTTAATAATGAGCTCAAGTTATTGGGCAAGGCGGGTAAGTTGCCAGGAGGAGTGGTTTTGGTGGGTGGGGGGTCAAAGATGCCGGGTATTACCGAATTAGCCAAGCAGGAGTTGAAACTTTTCAGTCAAGTGGGGCTAGTGAATCAAGATGAAGAGTGGTTGAAGCATTCGGCTGAGTTTGCGAAATATGTAGAGGATCCGGAATATGTTAATGCTTTAGGGTTGGTGCTTTGGGGAGCGGATCAGGAAAAATGGGTAGGGGAGAGCGGACCGATGGATGTGTTGGGAAAGCTAAAAAAATACTGGAGTTATTTCAAACCATAATTAATGAAAAGAAAGATAAAAAAATTTAACGGAGAAAAACCCGAAAAGCACTACGTGCCGCTCGCGAATATCAAAGTCGTGGGAGTGGGCGGAGGAGGGGGGAATGTGATCTCAAGAATGAGTCAGGATTCGATTCGAGGAATAGATTTTATTGCAATTAACACCGATCACCAAGATTTGGATCATTGTCAGGCAAAAAAGAAAATTTATATCGGAAAAAATTTAACTAGAGGTTTGGGGACGGGGATGAGTCCTGAGTTGGGTAGGCAGGCGGCCGAGGAGAATCGATCTGAGATTGCCGAGGCGCTGGCCGGATCCGATTTAATTTTTATTGCCTCGTGCTTTGGTGGCGGGACGGGTACGGGAGCAGCGCCGATTGTCGCCGAGGTGGCCAAGCAGACCGGAGCGCTCACGGTGGCTTTTGTGACGAAGCCGTTTGCTTTTGAAGGGAACCAGAGAGAAAAGATTGCGCACGAGGGACTTTCTAAAATTAAGGATAAAGTGGATGTGGTGATTGTGGTGCCGAACGATCGGATTTTTACGGTGATTGATAAGGACACCCCGCTTGTAAAAGCTTTTGTGGTGATCGATGATGTCTTGAAAAACGCGCTTACAGGCATTGTGGAGCTCATTATTTCACCAGGAATTATTAATGTCGATTTTGCCGATATGCGGAATGTGATCCAGGACGCGGGTTCGGCGATCGTAGGGATGGGGATCGCCAGCGGGCCGGACCGAGCGGTGGCAGCGGTCAACCAAGCCTTAAATTCACCACTTTTGGAAGTAAGCGCCGAGGGGGCGAAAGGCGTGATTTTGGGGATTTCAGGGGGGCGGGATATGAAGATGACGGAGATTAATGATGCGGCTAAAGTGGTGGCGCAGGTGGCGGATCCTTCCGCGCGGATTATTTTTGGAGCGTATTATGACCGGAAACTGAAGCCCAATCAGGTCAAAGTAACCTTGATTGCCACGGGATTTAGTAATGGCACACAGCCCGGACACTCGCTTTTCGAAAGTAATTATGCGCAACAGCAAAAAAAAGCGGACTTTTTTGAAAATTTTAAAGCGACGGGAGTTTATGGCGACACCGATGAGGGGGTGAAGAAACAAAATGAACCAAAAGGAGAGTTAGGAAGGAAGTCGCCGCTTAAGAGCGACGCGAGTGAAACTAAAGAAGGGTCAGCGGAGAATAAGAAAGATCGAGAGACTGATATTTGGGATATACCGACTTTTTTGAGAAAGAAGAAGAAGTAAAGCGGGAAAATAAATTGTTCTAATTAGTCTAATTAACCTAATTATTCTAAGAGTTGTAAATAATATACTATTTTTAACAAGGTATTATGAAATCATTTGAAAGGGAACCAGAGAAAGAGACTGAGGCTTTAGTGTATGTGATTGTCGATAATCACTTCGGAGAAGTGAGAGGAGTGTTTGAGAATTTTGAAGATGTCCGTAAATCTCACGATCTTCATGTTGGCGATTTTCTATTTAATGTTTCCAGAGAGGATTTAGAAGCTATTAGGAGAATGGAGGGAGAAGGAAAGAGTAAGGAAGTTAAAGAATATCTCTTGGGGAAGGGTTATAAATGGAGTAGCGTTCCAGCAGAGAAAGATCGTCGATGAAGTAATAAAGAATGACGAAGTTGTTTGAAGAGCTGCGTCACTTCTATTACTTGGAGCTTATTGTTTTTAGGTTACTCAATCTCTTCAAGCTCAAGCATTCTTGCGCAAGCGCAAGAAGGAAGTTCCAAATCACAAATATCAAATAACAAACCAATCGTTGTTAGGGTATGAATAAGGAGGATTTTTTAGTTGGAGATGAGGATGGTTTGAAAGTTACAAATAGTCCTGTTGTGGCTAAGCACGTAGCTGAAAGGTTGCGAGAGTGTGTGGGCTTGGTGAATATTCTTGAAGTTTGTTGCGGCATTGGAAGTACAACAATTGAGCTTGCAAAAGTTTTTCCGAAAGTTTTTGCTGTAGATATAAATCCAAAGAGGATAGAATTTGCGAAAAAGAATATTTTATCCGCCGGTTTATCAAATGTAGAGTTTTTTTCTGAAGATATCTTTGAAGAGAATCTTTTTCGCGCTTTGAGTTCCAAGAAAATTGATGTAGTCCACACTGACGTAGAATGGACAACTACTGGAATTTACGGACAAGATCATGCGACGGATATCGAAAAAACTACACCCAATACATCTAAGCTTTTTCAATACTTACAAAAAGGTTTTACGGAAAATATTTGTATGCGACTGCCGAAGAGCATAAATCGTGAACAACTAAGGAACTTAGCAAATTGTGAGATCGAGGAAGTGTATAAAAACGGAGAACTAAAATTTATATATGTGTATGGTCAGCTAGCAAGGAAGCCTATAAGCAAAATCAATCTTTCTTTTTAATAAGTAATCAATCCTCATCTTCAAGGTCACGGGGCTTTTCTAAGACTTGGGCTTCGGTGCCGACGGCGGTGCCGGTGATACGCAAAACATCTTTGTCGATCTTAGAGAGTTCTTTGTAGGCGGAGTTGTACATTGAAACGCTGGTACCTAAATGAGTGCCGAGCTTTTTCATATAGCTTTCATAGGAAATTAAATGCCGACCAAGCTCTTCGACGCGTTTACGGATTTCTTTGGCGGATTCTTCGATTTGCATGGCCTTCAGTCCCTGAAGGACGGTTTGGAGATAGGCGAGGAAAGAGGTGGGGGAGACGACGATCACTTTTTTCTCGTTGATGGCGTATTCGATTAGGTCACGCGTGTTGGCTTTGACAGCCCCGATTTTGTTTACTAATAAGTCGTAGTAAATGGCCTCCGAGGGGATAAACATAAAGGCAAATTCCAAGGTGCCTTCAGAGGGTTTGATGTACTTAGAAGTTTCTTCAATGCGGGTTTTCAAGTCGCCTCGGAATAATTCTTCGAGGCGTTTTCTTTCAACCTCATCGTTAGTTTCTAAAATCCGGTTGTAGTTTTCCAGCGAGAATTTGGAATCAATAGGAATAATTTTGTCTTTCACAAAAATCACGGCGTCGACTTTGGTGCCGTCTTTAAATTCGTATTGAGCGGCCCAGGTGCCAGGGGGAAGGACGTTTTCAAGGACGGTGTTTAGGTAGTACTCGCCTAAGACCCCGCGTTGCTTGGGGTTTTTTAGGACATCCTGGAGGTTTTTGAGCTGATCAGTGACGCCCATAACTTGCTTTTGGCCCTCACCGACTTTGGTGAGTTCTTGGGTGATTTCTTTGATAATTTTAGCGGACTCATTAAACTGTTCGCGCATTACTTTGGAGGACTCTCCAAGCTTGGCGTCTAAGGTGCGATTGAGTTCGTTGATCTGGTTTTGGAGCATTAACATAGATTTGTCCTCAGCTTTGTCGGTTTTTTGAGATTTCAAAAGCTGCCAAATTAACCCGAGGCCCACGACTAAGATAACGAGAATGATGATTAAAAAGGGGAGTTCCATTGCGTTTAATCTTTAGATTTTACCTCCATATCTCTAGATGAGCCAATATCTTTGACTCGGTAGTTACCGGTTGCTAGTTCTGAATCAAAATCTTCACTAGTAAAGGGATCGCAGGGAGATGTTGTTTTGCATCCGCCAAAATCATCTACCATAAAATAGTAAGTTGCCTTTTCTTCATTTTGATTGACGTTGGTTTTGGCGTAGTAATAAGTTAAACCATTACTTTCATTTCTTACTGGATAGATTTCCTCGATACTTTCTAGTTTCATAACATAGAGATTCTCGGGTTCGTTATACTCAAAAGATTTTTCTACAGCCGATTTTATTTTGGCCCTAATGTTTTCTGGGATAGGTGTTTTTTCAGCGAGAAGGACGTAAGGCTCATAAGGAAGATTGGCTTCATTGGGTACGTCGTTATCTCTAGAATTTAGTACCAGAAAGGCTGATATCGCTAAAGAGCAGATAATGATAAGAACGGGAAGGCTGTGCTTTCTCATGGGTTTTAATAGTAATGATATTTTAGCTTTTTATCTAGAAAAAGAAAAAGCCCCGGTACTAGAAATTCGGAAGGTCTAATGGGGTCAGATCCGAATTTCAGTACGGGGCAGGCCGCTTTTTGAGGGTGACTATTTACCTTAGGTTAGTATTGCGTTAGTCGATGAGGACGTTTAGGTGGTTGTGGGCGTCAATTTCCAAAAAACCACTATTGATCGACATCTCTTTTTTTTCGTTTTTCTCACCGGTAATAACGGCCACGCCTTTTTTCAAGATTGTGATTAAGGGGCGATGGTGGTCAAGAATGGTAATTTCGCCACTTTCGGTTTTGACGTTGAAAGATTTAACTTCACCTTCGTATTCGATGCCCTTGAGTGAGATGATTTTGGTAAACATATATGGAAATTATTCTAAATATACTAATTGATCTAATTACTCTAAATTTTAAATAGTCGAGATTTATGAGTTGGGATTTGATTAGAAATTAAAATAATTAGAAATTAGGTTAATTTGCGGAGAGAGACCCTTTCATATAGAAGAAATCTTCGGGTTCGTGGTCATATTTGCCTTTGATGATTTCTTTGAAGTCCTGGATGGTTTTGGAAAGCGGAACGAATTTACCGGGGCTGCCCGTAAAACCTTCAGCCACGAAGAAAGGTTGGGAAAGGAATTTCTGAATTCTTCGAGCGCGGTTGACGGTTTTTTTGTCTTCATCAGAAAGCTCTTCCATACCTAAGATGGCAATGATGTCTTGAAGTTCTTTGTAACGTTGGAGAATAGATTGAACTTTGCGAGCGGTTTCATAATGTTCAACGCTGACGATTTTGGGGTCTAGGGCGCTTGAAGAAGAGGTCAGAGGATCGACAGCGGGGTAGATACCAATTTCGGTTAAAGCGCGGGACAAAACAATGGTGGAGTCCAAGTGAGCGAAGCTGGCGGCCGGCGCAGGGTCGGTGATGTCGTCGGCGGGGACATAAATAGCTTGGACGGAAGTGATAGAGCCATCTTTGGTGGAGGTGATTCTTTCTTGAAGAGCGCCCATTTCGGTTTGGAGAGTAGGCTGGTAACCGACAGCGGAAGGAAGGCGACCTAAGAGAGTTGAAACTTCCGAGCCGGCCTGAGAGAAGCGGAAGATGTTGTCGATGAAAAGGAGCATATCTTTATGTTCCTCGTCGCGGAAGTATTCGGCCATGGTCAGAGCGGTTAAAGCGACCCTTAACCTGGCACCAGGGACTTCATTCATTTGACCGAACACGAGAGCGGTTTTCGAGATAACACCAGACTCTTTCATTTCGGCGATAAGGTCGTTGCCTTCACGAGTTCTTTCACCGACACCGGCAAAAACCGAAGCACCGCCGGATTCTTCCGCGACGTTGCGGATTAACTCTTGGAGCAAAACGGTTTTACCGACACCGGCGCCACCGAAAAGTCCGACTTTACCGCCTTTGACGAAAGGCGCGAGGAGATCAATGACTTTGATGCCGGTTTCAAAAACTTCGGTTTTGGTGGATTGTTTATCAAGCGAAGGAGCGGGGCGGTGAATGGGCCAGTGTTTTTTGGGGTCCCCAGTGCCTTCTTTGGAATAATTGGCTAAAACTTCACCTGTAACGTTGAAAACTTTTCCCAGAGTTTCGGGGCCAACCGGGACTTGTATCGGTTTGCCTAAATCTTTGACTTCATCACCGCGCTTCAATCCGTCGGTTGAGGCTAACGATACGGCGCGGATTCGGCCGGGTTCTAAGTGTTTGGCGACCTCTAATATGATTCGGCCGGTTTTAGTTTTGATTTCCATTGCGTTTAAAAGCGCGGGCAAAGCGACGTTTTCGGCAAACTCGATGTCGACGACGGGACCGATAATTTGAATAATTTTTCCTGTGTTCATGTTGTTTAATAAAAATTTATTTTTTCAACCCGCCTCGTTCGTCCAGCGACTCACTCGCTTGTCCTCGCTGACTTGTTCCGCTGGAGCGGAAACCATGCCAAGCCAGCTGCGGGGGTTTCAGAAATAAATTTTTATTTATATGTTTATTATTTCGCATGGAAAAATTTTGGGGTGGGGGGTTAGTTAAGGGCAGTTTGGGTCGACGTTATTTCGATAAGTTCTCGGGTGATCGAGGCTTGCCGGGCTTTGTTGTATTCAAGGGTGAGACTGTCGGCTAAATCTTTGGCGTTATCAGAAGCGGTTTTCATGGCGACGCGACGGGCGGAGTGTTCGGAGGCGTTGGCTTCAAGGACGAGGTGATAAATTTGGAGTTTAACTAAATGGGGGATAAGGAATTCGACAACAGTTTTTGCCGTGGGTTCGAAGATGTATTCTACTTCTTCGGATTTTACCTTGCTCTCAACGATGTCGGCGTAGCGGCCATGCTCAGGGACAATTTCCTTGATAGTTTCTCGGATCTTTCCAAAATCAACGGGTAGAATTTGGCGGGTTAGGGTTTCTTGTTTTAAGGCTGTTCGAAAATGGGTTGAGACGGTGATGACTTTGTCCCAATCGCCGTTTTTAAAACCATTGATTAAAGTTTCAGTTAAAGGAGCCACTTCTTCGGGTTTAGCAAAATCTCCGACCCCCTGGAAGCTTTTGATAATATTTAATTTCTTTTTAAGGCAATAGTTGGTAGTTTTTTTACCAACTGCGACGACGACTAAATTATCGTTATCAAAATTCTCAGATTCCAAAAGGCGATCGGTGGCGCGAAAGACTTGAGTATTAAAAGCGCCGGTGAGGCCTTTGTCGGAGGCGACGATTAACAAAAGAGTTTTTTTGACGGGTCGCTCGGTCGTGAGGATGTTTTGGGTTGGCGTGTTTTTGGAAAGTTTTTCAAGTAAATGAATGGCTTCGAAGGCGTAAGGGCGGGAATTTAGAGCCACTTCCTGGGCGCGGCGCATCTTGGTGGCCGAAACCACTTCCATAGCTTTGGTGATTTGGCCGACATTTTGAACGGCTTTGCGTCGAGTTTTGGTGACTTGGAGAGATTCCATAGGGTTTGAATAATGAATTAGGAATTATGAATTATGCGAAGATCCGTTTGAATTCTTCGAGGGCCGACTTTAGATTTTTCTCAGTTTCCTCGCTGATTTCGTTAGATTTTTCAATCGCACCTAAAACTTTTTCTTTGCCCATTTTTTCTAGGAAATCGATAAATTTCGCTTCAAATTCTTTGATGCGATCTTTTGGAACGTCATCTAAGTAGCCATTGATGCCGGCATACAGCGCCACCACTTCTTTTTCGAAAGAGGCGGGTTCGCGATCGTTTTGTTTGAGGAGTTCAGTGAGGCGTTCACCGCGTTCGATTTTCTTTTTCGTGTTGTCGTCAAGATCCGATGCGAACTGAACGAAGGCCTGGAGTTCTCTGAATTGGGCCAGCTCAAGGCGAAGTTTGCCAGCTACTTTTTTCATAGCTTTGGTTTGAGCGGCGGAACCAACACGAGAGACCGAAAGACCGACGTTAACCGCTGGACGGAGACCTTGGTTGAAGAGGTTGGATTCTAAATAGATTTGGCCGTCGGTGATAGAGATGACGTTGGTTGGGATGTAGGCGGAGACGTCGCCCAACTGGGTTTCGATAATTGGAAGAGCGGTTAAAGATCCGCCACCTTTTTCTTTAGAAAGTTTTGAAGCGCGTTCCAAGAGGCGAGAGTGGAGATAAAAAATGTCACCGGGATAAGCTTCGCGGCCCGGAGGACGTCTTAAAAGGAGCGATAATTCGCGGTAACTTTGAGCATGTTTGGAAAGGTCGTCGTAGATGACGAGCGCATCTTGGCCTTGGTCCATGAAATATTCACCAATGGCGCAGCCAGCGAAAGGGGCGAGGTATTGGAGAGCGGCAGGCGCGGAGGCCGGGGCGGAAACAATTACGGTGTATTTCATCGCGCCGGCGTCTTCGAGGACTTTAACGATTTTGGCAATTTTGGAATTTTTTTGGCCAACGGCGACATAGACACAGATCATTTGGGTTCGGCCGGGGTCTTTGCCCTGGTTTAAGATGGCGTCGATGGCGATGGCGGTTTTGCCAGTGCCACGGTCGCCGATGATGAGCTCTCTTTGGCCGCGACCAACGGGGATCATAGAGTCAATGGCTTTAATGCCAGTGTGGACTGGTGTGCGGACGCCTTCGCGATCAATAACCGAAGGCGCTTTTTTTTCAAGCGGGTAGTCTTCGGCTTTCTTTTCGTCTTTAAAAATAACACCCTTAGCATCAAGTGGGCGGCCAAGGGGATCGACGACGCGGCCGATAATTTCTGGCCCGACTTTAATGGATAAAACTTGGCCAGTCTGGCGGACGCGATGGCCGATTTTTACTTTTTCAAAATCACCCAAAAGAATAGCGCCGATGGAGCTTTCTTCGAGGTTGGAGGCGAGAGCGGGAACATCACCGCTTTCGGTTTCAATAATTAAAATTTCCTGGCTTAAGGTATTTGAAAGGCCTGAGATCTTGGCAATACCGTCGGCAGCTTCGATAATGAGCCCCACGTTTTCAGTGGTGACGTCGTGCTTAAAACCTTCGATTTCTTTTTTTAGTTTTTCGATAATGTCGTAGCTCATGCTGAAGTTAAAAGTTTAAAGTTCAAAGTGAAAAGTTTTGGAAGTTTCTTTGAAACTTTTATTTAAATAATTTATTTAATTTCCTTGCGAGGGAATTGTCGATTTCGCGTTCTTCGTCAAAAGTGATTCTGACTCCGGCTACCAGTGATGGATTTGTAGATGTTTCGACCCAATCATGGCTGCTAAATTTTCTGGTAACGGATTTAATTTGGGCTTCGGTGGGTTCGTGGGCAAATTCTAACTTAATATGCGAGCCACCTTTCTTTTTAATCTCGATCTTTTTAAAAGCATCCAGGATTTTTGGGAGAATTTTTTGATCTCCGTTTTTCTTGATTACTTTCAAAAAATTCGAAAAAACCGTTTTGTCTTCTTTAGATTTTGCCAAAACACTTGAGAGGGCTAGGGCGTAGTTTTGAGGGGAGTACTTCATGCTTTTTCTTTAATAATCAGGGCGGCTTGAGTGATCAACTTTTCGTCAATGTGCTTTGGATCTAGCTCGACGGTTTTAATGATGGCTTCCTTAATAAGGGCGTTGGCTTTTTCGGTGAGGCGGTTTAGTTCTTCTTGTTTTTTATGTTCGGCGACGCGGGCGGCTTCAGCCATCACTTCTTCGGCTTTGCCTTCGGCGGTTTTGAGGATTTCATCAAATCGGCTGCGGCCTCTTTTTTCGGCTTCGCCTACGACTTTAAGGGCGTTCCGATCAGCTTCGGCGAGTTTCTCGGCTTTTTCTTGATCGATTTCTTTTAGTCGCCTTTCAGCTTCTTCGGCGCCCATCAAACCAAACTCAATTTTTTTCCGGCGCTCCTCCATTAGTTTGGAGAGTGGCTTGTAGACCAGAAAAGTGAGAACAGTGAGCAAGATTAAAAAGTTCACTCCTTGGGATAAAAGAAGTTTCCAGTCGATTCCTAATTGATGAACTAATTCTTGCATTTGATTCTGCTTGCACAAACTGCCGAACTTATCTTCGGCAGTTTTAGACGAACTTTAAGATGAGAGAAACAACGAGCGCGTAGATAGCAATGGCTTCAGCGAAAGCGATAGCCAAGATCATCGCGGTTTGAACCTTTGGCGCGGCTTCCGGGTTTCGTCCGATAGCATCGGCGCCCTTGGAGCCGATCATAGCGATAGCGATGGCTGGGCAGACAGTGCCTAATCCCATCACAATTGCGATTGCCAGTAACTTCATTGTTTCTGGACTCATACCACCACTTACGGCAGTGCTGACAACGTCTGGTGTCATAATATTATTTTTTTGATGTTTGTTTTTTTTCGACTTTTATTTTCAGGAATTGATTTTTTAATTAGTGACCTCCGTCTTTGGCCGTAGACATGGCGACGAAGACAAGGGTTAACATTCCAAAGATGAAGGCTTGGATAAAGCCGACGAAGATCTCAAGAAACAAAAACGGGAGAGGAACAAAGTAGGGAACTAGGAACCCTACTATTAGTAGAAGGACCTCGCCCGCGAAGACGTTCCCGAATAACCTAAACGAGAACGACACTATTTTAACAAATTCCGAGAGGAATTCAAGGATTCCGACGAAAGAAATAACTGGGAAAGGTTTATGAACGTTGAAGAATTTTCCAGCGTGTTTTTTAAATCCAATTGCTAAAACACCGAGTAGGTTGATTGAAATTAGAGCCACGATGGCTAAACCCATAGTGAAGTTCAGGTCGGCGGCAGGGGATCGGAAAAGAGGGATAAAAGCATGCTCTCCGCCGTGCTCGACATTTAATCCCAAGGGTCCGACAAACGGGAAAAGGCCGAGCCAGTTGGAGGTCATTATAAAAAGGAAGATGGTGGCAATTAGGGGTAGGTATTTTTCTGAGATATGGCGGTCGCCGAGGACCGAATCCATAAGTTTTAGGATTTGTTCCATTAGAACCTCAAAAATACTTTGAATTTTGCCGGGTATCATTTTTAGGCCTTTTCGAATGAAAAGACCGAATAAAACTAGGACGATAAGACTGACAAAAGACAAAAGGAGGGCGTTGGTGACGGGGAAGCTCCCAATACGGAATAATTCTTCGGCTTTTAGAGATATTTCGTGCATTGATTTTTTGGGCAAATTGGATCTAGACGGGCGTTATTGTAACAGATTATAGGGTTTTTGAGAAGAGCGGATCGTGTTTTTCAAAACTACGAAAAAAGACGCGACCTCGTGTGGGAGCCGCGCCTTTTCGGGGGTGAGTAGGAGAAGTATTATACTCACTCCAATAGTATAAAAAACTAAAACTGATCCTTGGGATTCCTAATTTAATCGTACGCTTCTTTCAATTAGGTTGGAAGGGTTAGTTATCCCCCTCAACATGAAACGTGAATCATGAAACATGAAGTATAAAACACGGAGCACGGGATTTGAGGTGAAAATATTATGACTGTTTTCTTGGGATTAAGTTTGAGCCGATGAAAAGGGCTGAAGCGATGATGAGGAGATTTTTGATGATGTACTGGCCTTCAAGGGTGGGAGTGAGAAAGGATTGCCAGGCGACAGAAGGGAGAAGGATAAGGGGCATGGCGGTGGTGATCATATGCGGAATTAATAGGAGAATAGCGAGCCGTTCGAAGCCTTTGATCAAGAAAGCCAGGCCAATAATCATTTCGCCGATTCCGAGAAGGATGATAAAGGTATCGAAGGTCATGAAAGGCAGGGTTTTTTGGAGAAGATTTTCGACAAGGGGGTTAGCGGGACTGGTGCCGAAAAGTTTTAGAGCGCCAAACCAGAAGTAAACGACAAAAAGGGCGATTCGGGAAAAAACGATAGCGTGTTTTTTGGCGAAGTTAATAAACTTTAAGTCGAGATTTTTCATAATGTTTAATTTTGATTAACGATGTAGCTGGCGACCACCGCAGCGGTTTCGGCGCGGAAGGAGAGGGGAGACATTTTAGCTAAGACGAAGTTGTAATTTTTAGCGAGCAGGATTTCGGATTCGTCCCAACCGCCTTCGGGACCGATGAAGATGCCGATGCGATTTTTGTCTTTGGTGGGAGGAAGGGGACCGCCGACGGGATGAAAGAAGATATTTAAATTATTTTGTTTGGCCTCGACGATGGCTTTTTCAAGTTCGATCGTTTCGTGAAGGCGGGGGATGATGCCGCGGTTGGACTGTTCGGCCGCTTCTTGAATGATTTTTTCTAAGCGATCGGTTTTGAGGCCGAGCTTTACCGTGCGCTTACTTACGATTGGAATAATTTCTTTGATGCCAACTTCAGTGGCTTTTTGAACGGCAATTTCAAAATTTTCCCGTTTTAAAATTGAGAGGTAGAGAACGGTGTGATTTTTGGATTCGTTTACGTTAGTCCGAGTGTCTAAAACGAAAGCGGAAAAACTTTTAGTGTTCAGCGTGGTGATTTTGGCGACGGCTTCGTTAAGACGGCCGTCGGATAAAATTACTTCGTCGCCGACTTTGAGGCGCAAAACGTTTTTGATTTGTTTGACCAATTCTTCGTTTTCGACGAAGACGCTTTTTTCGCCGAGGTCGGCTTTCACGAAAAATTTGTGAAGACGCATGTTTACTTTTGTTTAGTAAGTCTAGTTTTTTTGGCGATCAATTTTCGGAGTTTAACTTCATCCAAGGGTTCGTCCATTTTATGGATTTTAAAGCTCTCTTTGAATTCGGAGCTGAATTCCTCGTTGTACTTCCAATGAATGGCGGCGACGATGAGCATGGCTAAAACGGCGCCGATGCCGGCAGAAAGCATATCTTTTTGAGCATCCCAAATGTCGCCTTGGGCGCCTAAGAAAGCAATCCCAGCGGCGGAGTTGGCGGTTGAGGCCGCTACCCACTCAATGAGTTCGTAAAAGGCGGAAAAAGACATAGTGACATCAAGCGGTAGGTAAAAGGCCCAGAGGCCTTTTACCCTGGCAAGGCGCATAAAGACTTCACGGATGGGGTAGGCCAAAAGAAAGCCGAAAGAGAAGTGGACTAATCTGTCGTACATATTTCTTGAAGCGCCGAGCCAATCTTGGAGGGTGTAGCCAAACGGGACTTCGGCGTAGGTATAGTGGGCGCCGATAAGATGAAGAATGGTAAAAATGGCGATTAGGGTGTATGAAACATTAGAAAGTCGGAACCAGCGGCCGAGAATAATGATAAGTGGGACAAAAAAGAAAACGAGATAATTTTCTAATAGCCAGTCTTCAGGAAATTTAGGATTGATGGCAGTCAAAACCCAAACGACTAAAACGGCTAATAGGAGAAATTTGTGGTAGCGGGACATTTCTTGTTAATTATATTAGAAAAGTAGCCATAAGTGTACTCGGGGTTTAATTCTAGAGAACTAAATCCCTCGCTGGGGGATGGGGAGGGGAAATTTAAAAAAGAAGCATTAAGAAAATTAGGGAGGCGAAGATGCGGTAGATGCCGAAAGGGGTAAAGTTGTGCTCTTGGATGAATTTCAATAAGAACTTGATGGTGATAATCGCGACGAAGAAAGCGGTGATAAATCCGACGACTAGGATTTGAAACTCATTGGGAGTGAAAGTGGGGGCGTTTTTGAAAAGTTCTAAACCGGTGGCGGCGAGCATCGTGGGAATAGCGAGAAGAAAAGAGAATTCCACGATGACTTTTCGTTTGATGTTTTGCGAAAGTCCGCCGAGGATGGTGGCGGCGGCGCGAGAGACGCCGGGGATAACAGCGACGGATTGGAAAAGGCCGATTTTGAAGGATTGCTGGTAGGAGATATTTTCAAGATTGTCGACGGCATCGGGTTTTTCTTTGTGAGAGCGTTCGAAAAGAATCAAAAAGACGCCGCCGAAAAAGAGGGAGATGATGATGACAAAATCGTTTTCAAATAAATAATTTTTTATGATTTTATAAAAGGTGAGGCCGATGACGGCAGTAGGGAGGAAGGCGACGAGGATTTTTTTTATAAGTTCGAGATTTTTAGTGAGGGTTTTGAAATAAAGGGCGATTATTGAAAAGATGGCGCCGAGTTGGATGGCGATTTGGAAAGTTTTTAGAAATTCGGTTTGCGGGATTTTTAAGATATGGGAGGTGAGGATGAGGTGGCCGGTGGAGGAGATGGGGAGAAATTCGGTAATACCTTCGACGGCGCCGAGGGCGATGCTGTGGAGGAAGTTCATGAGACTAATTTTCCCACGAAACCGGGGACTTGCGAAGTCGGAGATGGGGATTTAGTATTTTGAAAGCAGCTTAGCGAAAGGAGAGGTTATGGAGAATAGGAAAGAGAAGAAGGACAAGGGCGAGAAGAAGCCGACGCAGTGGCTGATTGAGCCAATGAATGAGGCGGCGACAACGGTATTGAACGACGAGTTTCCAGGGAAGGATCCGGAGTGGGTTAAGGATGTGAAGAAGAAGGATCGGAGAGTTTTTCGAGTGACGTGGGAGATGGTTCAGAAACTGATGGGTTCGGCGAATCAAGCGTCACCACCAAAACCGACCTACCGAGTTTATTCCCAACAAGGCAGTTCGCCGGCGAAGCGGTTGGCTTTTTTCGAGCCCAAGAAGCCGAGGAAATCTCATAAGGTCTCTGGGCTGAGGACGGGTGCTCAACTTCTTCGCGAACAAAGAGAAAACGTTTTTTGAAACAAGGCCGTCGAGTGGAAACTCGGCGGCCGTACTTATTTTAGTAGATTTTTAAAACAACACCCCGTTCTCTCGAAAGAGAACGGGGCTGGGAACTTTGGTGATCGGACTTGATTAGTGATCTCGACCGGTACTTGATGGGGATCGGCCGGGATGAACTTTCTCTTTGACGCGGCGAATAGATTTCGTGCGGCCAGGAATTTCAAACTTAGCCGCTTCTATACCGGCTCGAAACAACGCTTCGACATGTTGGAAGATGTCTCCGCCGCTTCTGCTGGTGCAGATATCAATAAAAGCATCCAATATAGAGATGAAGTCGCAGGTTGCGGAGTTGAATACTGAGGCTACCCACCCTTCACCTATTTTCCCTGGAATTTTGTCTCCAACTTTCGGTTTCCACCTTTCTCCTGGATCGGTCCAGAAAACATTTGTTTTTCCGACACTGTTTTTGCCTAAGAAGAAAACTCTTTTTTTGGCCACGTTGTCACCTCCTCTCTTGGCCTACTATTTCAGTTTATACTGGATACTAAGATTTCTGTCAATAATTTATCGCAAAACCGACCTGATCCTTGTGGCTTCGTTTCGAACAACATCGGAGTCGTAGTCGCCAGAGTGGGCGTGAGAACCGCCGCCGTAAGAGGGGCGGCGCTGGTCGAGATGGAGGTTGATTACAATTTCCCCGTTTTCTTCTTTGGAGTAAACGTGGAAGCGGGGATAGTCAGCGCCCATCACGGGGCGGACGCAGTTCATTTCGCCGCGGTCGCTCATCCCGATCGGCTGGTAGCCGATTTTGCGCATCGCATTTTGGAGGTTTTCGTTGCCGGCTTTGAGACGGAAGGTCATGTTAGTTTCCTTTATTATATCTTGGTTTTGGTTGGTTTCGCTAGCTAGTGTATATTTGAAGGATATGAGTAAAGATTTGGAAAAAGTAGTTGAGATAGCCAAAGGTGCTGGCGCAATTCTGCTTGATTTCTATGATCGGGATTATTCAACGCAAGAAAAAGATAACAACACCCCGGTAACGGAAGCGGACTTTGCGGCGGAGAAGTATATAAAAGAAGAGCTGAACAAAAGTTTTTCTTATCCGATTCTTTCGGAAGAGACGGTGGATAATATGGATCGTCTGAAGTCGGAATATCTTTGGATCGTGGATCCGATGGATGGGACGAAGGATTTTATTTCAAAGTCGGGAGAATTTACCGTGGTGGTCGGATTGGCTAGGAAGTCCGAGTCAATATTGGGAGTCGTTTATAATCCTTTTTCTAAACAATTATTTTTTGCCGAGAAAGGGGGCGGAGCTTTTTTTCAAGAAAGAGATGGAGAGATAAAACCTGCTCACGTTTCTGGTACGATTGACTTTTCAAAGGCAACTTTTTTAGTGAGCCGGTCAGGACTGACTTCAACTAGGACAGTTGAGATTTTAGAGGAGCTAGGAGTAAAAGATTCTGTGCCGGTTGGGAGCTTTGCTTACAAAGTTGGCTTGATTGCGATTGGTAAATTCGATACTTATTTCAGTTTCGGATCTTTAGCTTCAGAATGGGATACTTGCGCGCCGGATATTATCATCCGCGAAGCGGGTGGGGAGATGACGGATTTGTATGGTGATCCACTGTTGTATAATCAGGAAAATGTTAAAAGAGAAAAGGGGATGGTAATCACGAATGGAGCTTTACATCAGGATTTATTGAGTAGTCTCAAACCCTATATCAAAGCTTGAAAAAGGATTCTGTTTTGGTACACTAGTCAATGCATTCCCCGGTAGCTCAGTGGTAGAGCGGATCCCTGTCAAATAGGCAGCCTGCAAAAGTAATTTTGGTTGAAAAACAAGGTGAATTCGGGGGAGCCCTTTTCAAAAAGGGGAATCCCGAGCCAAGCCTCGCGAAAGCGAGGAAGGTGTAGAGACTATCTCGAAAGAGAGTAGCTGGTCATATCAATGATTGGCGAAGCGCCTTGCCCCTGCAATAAGGGTGATGATATAGTCCGCGCCCGTGGTAACACGAGGATAAGCGTAAGGATAAGGTCGTAGGTTCGAATCCTACCCGGGGAGCAAAATAAGCGTAGGTCGGTTCAAAACACACATCTTGTTATGGGAAATGTGTTTTGTTAAACTTCAATTATGAAAACACTTAAATGCGATTTATGTGATGTGACAGCGCAAGGTGAGACTTTCGACGAGTGGATGAAGGCACTGATGCCTCATTACATGCAGGTTCATGCTGATGTCGTGAATGATCCTAAGCACGGCAAAGAGGGACAGGTGAAATGGATGGCCGAAAATAAGGCAAGGTTCGAAGCCGCCTAAACCTCAGGAGCTGTTAGAGAGTTCCATCAATCGGTGCTTTTCTACTAGCATTTGTTCTATAATACAAGTTCGAATAGCCGATAAACCTCGGAGCTAGAGCAAAAATACTCGATACGCAATCGGGCATTTTTGTTTCTCGGGTAGGATTCGAACGGGGAAAGGCCTGCCTGCCGGTAGGCAGGGGTCGGGAAAACGGGAGTTTCCCCGTGGCGGAAATACTAAAACCGCTGGGTTTTAGAAAATTTCGCGAAGTGAAATTTTGTTCGATTGCCTACCCGGGGAGCAAATCAGTTCG
This sequence comes from uncultured Candidatus Saccharibacteria bacterium, assembly GCA_964363455.1. GTDB lineage: Bacteria > Patescibacteriota > Minisyncoccia > UBA6257 > 2-01-FULL-56-20 > VMFW01. The sequence continues at coordinate 11,970 of CAYIIM010000002.1, read as the reverse complement.
ACCTTTCTGATATAATTATCATATGGCCACAATAAATCCTTGGATCAACTTTAACGGTAATGCTCTCGAAGCGTTTACTTTTTATAAATCTGTATTTGGGGGTGAGTTTACAAAGGTTATTCGCTTAAAAGATCTCGCAAGTTCAGAGTTTCCAGTGTCGGACGCGGATGCAGAGAAAATTATGCTTATTACTTTACCGATCGGTAAGAGTAACGTGTTGATGGCTAATGATGTGCCGGCATTTATGGGTAAGGTGAATGAAAATGAAAATCGAAGTAAGATTTCGGTGAGTACTGAGACTAAGGAAGAAGCAGGCGCGATATTTAATGGTCTCTCAGTGGGAGGACAAATAGAAGTTCCGATGCGTGAAAGTATGTGGGGTACGTATTTCGGTATGTTAAGAGACAAATATGGTATTGAGTGGACGGTTGAGTTTCCAGCGGCTAAATAACTAGTGGGTTTATACAAGCACAAAAGCCCTGTTTGCAATGAAAAAGGTTCGAAGGTCAGAAGCCTAGAGGAGCAGAGTTATTGACACTCATTGGCATCAAGAGTATTTTGGGGTTAGTTAACTTAGTTATTTTTCCAAGAGGGGAGATGAGAATGCGAAAGAATGCGTCCATACAGATTGAGGTTAATGCTTTGAACGTTGAATACGAAGCTTACGTCAGAAGATTGCGGATGGCTTGGCTTCGGGAAAATCGGGTTGATTCGAAAGACGTGTACGAGGTAATGCACCCAACGGAACGTGAAAAAGTACACGAGTGTATTGCCCAATGGAGGAGGTACATAACATCCCTCGCAGAGGCATGGTGGAAAGATCGCGGTTACGGCGTTGTCTGGCCCAGAGACGATTCTAAGCCAATGCGAGTTTACAAGTTGAAGGCCGCTAAACCATCAAGGTGAGGCGGCTTTTTTCAAACAAAAGAGCTTTTAAAAATAGAAAAAGATCGTATAATTCAGAGGACATGAATATTTCAAGGAAAAAATTTGTTATTTTTTTCATCGTTTGCGGGTTTGTTTTTCTTTTTATTACCACTTCACTTTTGGGATCAACCGGTCTCGGAGGTTTCCCTCAACCTCCTGATTCCTTGCTCAGAACGGGATCAGAATCGGGAATTGCTTTGAAGAATACCGTATCCACGATAATATTTCCCATCAAAGTTGTTTTGATCGGACCTTTGGCGATACCTCAAGTTAATTTTTTAAAAGATGATCCGCCACCGCCATTTATTGCTATCTACTTTATTTTCTACTGGACGATACTTGCCCTCATTATTCACTATATCTTAAGCAAGCTAAGGTTTAGAAAACTGACCAGATGAGCAAGATTAAAATAGCTTCTTTCATTTTCTTAGCATTGTTCGGAGTATTTTTGTTCATTTTTGGTGGGTACGACGACAGTCCTGGTGGGCAGTTGCTTGGGCTTTTAATGTTTGTTATCGGGATTATAGGTTTGGTAAGGGGGAGGAAGAAGGTTTCGCATTGACACTTTTTTGTGTTGGGAGTATTTTGGGGTTAGTTGTTTGGCTAACTATTTTTCAATCATACGGAAGGAGCTAGGAATGGATAAGCAAGAACTAGATATACGCCTACAGGAAGGCCGTGTTTTCTCTGTTGGGAAGAGTTTTATTTTTGCAGTGCAAATTCCCGATGACTCACAGGGTTGCAGCGCTTCTCGTTGCTCTAATTGCGAAACTGTGGTGGCTTACTGCCATATGGTTTGCAAGAACTGTGGGTTTCCCCTTGTGGGACCTTTCGGTTTTCCTCAACTTCCACAGTGGCAATCTTTGACCTTAGCTGACCGAAGGGTTGAAGTTGAGGAGGTGTATTGTCACCATGGAAATTACGGTCGTCTCAGATGGGTGAACGTCCCTCATGTGCCTTTGCATTTCAGAGAAGCTGCGGCACTCAAAGCTCTCAACTGTGATGAAGCTGAAAGATATCGGAGAGTCCACGGGATAGAGCCAGATGCCGAGTTTTTGAGTCTGTTCTAAAGGGTTACTCCGTTCGAATAAAAGCCAATGGCATTTGCCTGCGGCTTTTTATTTTGTTTAGGAATTCCTACTTTGTAGTTTATTTCGATAGATAATCGAAACCAACGCAAAGCTTAAGATTAGAAGTAGGAACCACGAGCCGATTTTGTTCAGGGAGACAAGGCGCCAATATTCGATTTGACTTGGGTAGAGCCAGACACGGGTGAAGGTGCCGATGTTTTCGGCGACCCAAATAAAGATGGCGGTTAAAATTGCGGTCATAAGGAAAGGCATATTCCGGCGTTTCTCTGACACTTCAAAATAGACTTTGGTTTTCCAAAAAATAATCAGAGTGTATATCAACAAAAGATAGCGAAGGTCAAAGAAAAAATGATGGGTGAAAAAATTAAGGTAAATTAAAATCGCGATGATCCAAAGATGGAAGTAGGCGGGAAAGTGGTCGTAAGAAAGTTTTAAAAAAATGAAGGCGCGGGAGATGTAACTGCCGACAGCGGAATAGAGAAAGCCAGTGAAGAGGGGAACGGTCCCGAGGGTAAAGATGGCGCTCCCGACAGCCGGATAAGCCCAGGAACCGACGGCGGGGTTAGTTTTAAATAACTCCATCCCGGTGGCGAGGATGTGAAAAATGATGATAACGGAAAATTCTTTGAAAGTTTCGAATCGAAACAAGAGGGCGCAGGTTTGAAAACCGACGGCGGCGAGAAAAATAAAGTCGTAACGGCTGATAAAAGGGACGGGGATAAATTCGGTTAAGAGAAATAAAGACAGAAGAAATGCGCCGAAATAACTGGCTCGTAGATTGGCGAGGAAGAAAGACACGAGTTCTTTTAGAAAGATGTGCATTATTTTGTAATTTTAACATCAAAATTTATTTTACTCCTAGATTGAGAAGTTTTTTGTTTTCTGCTACACTCAAGGGAACCCTGACATGTAAGATCGGGGTAAAAATTAACCAAGACCCGCCGGAGAGTGGGTAAATAAAAAAATATGGCAAAAAGAAACACAGGAATTGGCAAGCCGCAAAAATCACGGTCGCGCAAAACCAAGAAACGGTTGGCGGCTAAGAAAGTAATGTTGGCGGCGAAAAAGAAGCGGAAGTAAATTTAACCAAACATATATATGTATATCGTTATAAAAAAGTTTAAGACTGAGGATGTTGAAAAATCAATTGAGAACGCTCGAAACTCTTTTCTACTAGTGGTTTCGAAGATGGCAGGATTTGTTAGTTATAATGTTCTTAAAACAGAAGAGGAGATGATCGTTTCGGTTTTAAAGTTTAATTCTAAGGCGGAAGCGGATGCTTCGACTGAAACATCTTCGCAATGGGTTAAACAAAATGGTTTTGACGCTTTATATCAATTGCAAGAAATTTTTTCAGGGGAAGTGGTGGTGGAGGGGTAGATTAGTTTTTATATGAACAAAGCCCTTAAATTTGGCCCTTATTTAATTGCTCTAGCGGCGGTGCTTTGGGGGATCGACGGAATTATTCGGCGGAGTTTGTATTCTCTGCCGCCGATGGTGATTGTTTTTTACGAGCATTTATTTGGAGCGATTATCATCGCGCCGTTTTTGATTCCATATTTAAAAAGTATCAAGTTTTCAAAAAAAGAGTGGGGAGCGATTATTTGGGTGAGTATTTTAAGCGGGGTGTTGGGGACACTCTGGTTTACCACTGCGCTTTTAAAAACCCAATTCATTCCTTTTTCGGTGGTGTTTTTAATTCAAAAACTTCAGCCGATTTTTGCGGTAGCGATGGCGGCGATATTGCTCAAAGAAACGGTGACGCGAAAATATTTTATGTGGGCGGCATTGGCGTTTTTAGCGGCTTTTTTTATGACATTTGAAAATGGAATCGTGAATTTGAAAACCGGGGGAGATACGATCATCGCGGCGCTTTTTGCGCTCGGAGCGGCCTTTGCTTGGGGATCTTCGACGGCGTTTTCGCGCTTTACGCTTTTTAAACAACCAAATACCTTGGTGACGGGTTTGCGGTTTTGGATTACAACGGTTTTGGCAGGAGTGTTTGTTTACGCGATGGGGGTGAGCGCAGAGCTCAACGCGCCGAGTGGTGGGCAGTATTTGAGATTTTTAGTGATCGCGCTTTCAACTGGGATGGTGGCGCTTTGGATTTACTACAAGGGTTTGAAACACACTCAGGTGAAGGTGGCAACGATTTTGGAGTTGGCTTTCCCTTTGGTGGCGGTTTTGATTGATATTTTTGTTTACGAAAAATTCTTAGCGCCGTCACAATATTTTGCGGCGTTCGTACTAATTTTCGCGATGTATAATGTAGCGCAGTTGAATGCGGCAGAAGCAAAGGAGATTTTAAAGGAAAAGATAGAGTAGGGGTGTGCTAAAATAAATTTATGAGGCTCGGGTTTAAAAAAGAACACCTGGTATTGATGGGGGCCGTGGTTGTGATCGCGATGGGTTTGATTTACCTTGGCTACAGCGGGTGGGAGTTGAGTGAGCGGAATAAATTATTAAAGGAAAGAGTAAGCGGGCTGGAGTTAGCGCTTAATATCAAGGACAAAAATTTGGCGGTGCTTCGAGGAGACAAGGCGCAGCTTTCAGGAGCGCTTCAAGAAGAGAAAACCAAAACGACGATTTTAGGCAATCAGGTTCAGGGTCTTTCGGGGGCGGTGGGCGAACTGACCGGAACGGTGGGCGTACTTCAAAAACTTCAGCGGACGGATAAAGAATTGCTTCAGAAATATTCCAAGGTTTATTTTCTTAGCGAGCATTATGCGCCGGAGCAGGTTGTTGAGGTGCCGACGAAATATTTAATGAAAAAAGATCGGCCGGAGGAACTTTTTGCGAATGTTTTTCCGTATTTTGAAAAAATGCTGGTGGCGGCGGAGAAAGATGGGATTGGCTTGGAGTTGGTTTCGGGATATCGATCGTTTGGCGAGCAGGCGATTGTGAAGCAGGGGTACAAAGTGGTTTTTGGCTCGGGAGCGAATCAATTTTCCGCGGATCAAGGCTATTCAGAGCATCAGCTTGGGACGACGGTTGATTTTACAACGCCTGAGATCAAAGCGATTTTTGATGGGTTTGAAGAGACGAAGGCGTATAAGTGGTTGCAGGACAATGCGCACAAGTATGGATTTGTGCTTTCGTATCCGCCGAATAACGCCTACTATCAATTTGAGCCGTGGCACTGGCGATTTGTGGGCGTGGCGCTGGCGACGAAACTGCACGACGAAGGGAAATTTTTCTACGACCTGCCTCAGCGGGATATTGATGAGTTTTTGATTAATATTTTTGATTAGTTTTAATTAGGAAGCTAGAAGGGAAAGTGGTATATTTACTTTTAGCAATTTGATTTTCCGTTACCATTGGTGGTTTTCAACCCAGAGAGGCGGCCTCATGTCTAAGGTTTCTAAAGACAAAGTGGCCACGGGATTCTCCGGGCCAATCTTTGCAATAACAGTTGTTCTGAGTCTGACTGTAATTTACTCAGCTTTCTACTTTGTGGCTCCCAAATCGGTTTGGGATGCGCAGGTTTCAAGAAGCTTAGCATGGTTTGGAGCGAAGTTCTTCGTGACGATCGTGATAGGTTGGGTGGGGAATAGTCTTTTGGAGAAGATATTTCATCGATATATTCTCCACAAAGAAGTGATTCCTTTTTTGGGATCGCTTTATGAGGCTCATCATAAAATCCATCATCCACTAACGCGGATCTCGGTTACGAAAATGAACGACGGAAGTGGGCGAGGGATTTTGGTGTTGGTTAACGATTACCCAATCACACGAGAGGAGCAAAAAGAGGCGTCAATTTTTCCGTGGTACTCACTGCTAGTGTTTGCCGGGGTACTGACTCCGATTTTATGTCTGCTTGAGTGGTTGCTGCCATTTTTCCCGTGGTTTTTTGCGGGGTACGGGTCATTGGCGATTTCTCTGACGCTTTACGAAGTTTTTCACTACATCTATCACTTGCCGCTGAGCTGGTGGTTGCCGAAGATTAACCATCCACGTTGGGGCAAGTTTTGGACAAGGCGATATGGTCATCACCTTGGTCATCATGCTATCGACGGTTGTAACGAGGGAATTTCCGGAGATGCTCTTTTTGACTGGATGACTCGTACGCGGGTAATTCTGAAAACCCTATTTGTGACGGGCGATGTGTATGATCCGGCGCAATTCAAAAAGCCAATTCCGATTTGGCCAGTTCGTTGGCTTGACGGTGTGACTGACGAGATTCAAAGAAAACGCCGGGCTAGAAGGACGGTGAAGTTTCTTGAAGATGAAGAAAAGAAACGGGCCAGGGAGCTCGTGCAATAAGCCGCTTACTCTTTCGAGGGTAAGCGGTGTTTTATTTTTTCGAATTGAATTATGGAGCGAGGTTCTTGAAGGTGTCGAGGATTTTTCCAAAAGTCGCGGGTTTGGCGGCGTTTTCTTTTTCGCAGTTTTGATAATCAGGATTTTCTGGTTCGCCATAGACTCCGCAGTTGGTGGTGCGGACGACGAGTTCAAGGGCGAAGCAGCCTTGATCGTTTTGGATATTAAAGTTTGATTTATCATATCTAGACCCGGCGGCGGCATCAGCTTCGATTTGGACGCAGTAAGTTTTGCCGCCGATTGAAGCTTTGTTTTGAGAGGTAAAATTTTCATTTTTTACTTCGGGGCAGTTGCCGGGAAGAGCGGCGGTCTGGCAGTCGAGAGTGAGAGTGGCAGGGGTTTGATAAAAAAAGTTTTCGGGATACTGGAATTCCAGGCCGAGTTCGTTGCTGATGTAGGTTTGCCAGCCATCTAGTTCGTTAATCTCGGGTGGGGGAGGATTTTTAGAAGCGATTAGAAAGATTCCAGATAGAACTAGGATGCCGACGAAGGAGAGGATGTATTTTTTGTTCACCCCATTAGACATTTTTTCAGTGTCAGTGTTCATGTTTATATTACTTTGGTTGCTTGGAAGATTTTTTTATGACTTATCAGTTTGGTTAATGTCTAACGGGGCACGTGTATTTATTGTAGCAAATTCAGGCCTGGTCACTGCCTGGTTGACAGAATGGGTATATACTAATAGAATTTTCTTTACGTTCGGTCAGACAGGGGGTTTGGCTGAGCCAATAACATTTCACGTTTTTTTGGAGGGTTGGTTCATGAAGAAGAAAGTAATTTGCCTTGATCGAGATCCAGGATTTTCCTCTTTTTTGGTGGCAGATCTTGAAGCGGCTGGAATCGAGGTGGTTTCAGCGGCCACGCCGGCTCAGGCGGACAAAGCTTTTTATTTTGATCTAAGAGATGAAAAGGCTCGGCCGGAAACCCACTTGGTGATAGTGGCCGCCGAATCACCGCGAGATCTTAACTTGCATTTCGCTTTCGCCTTGGTTGATCAAAGTGATTGGCCGCGCAATCACATTCTGATTCTGAGTGATGATCCGGATTTAAGCGCGATCTCACTTGAGTCGCATTTTCATTTTCTTCTTAAGGGGGGAGCGAATCTCCCTCAGAAGATCGTGGGTATTTTCCAGGATCCGGAGACGTTGGTTGTGTCGGCGTCGCCGATACGTTTCGCCGAACGGTTTCCGGAAGTGCGTAGCGGCGAGGTCGCTGTAGAAGTAGTCTAGATCCAAAAGACGTGATTCACGCATGGGCCCTGTACTTGATTGTACTTGGCCCATTCTTTTTTTTGCTTTATTAAAGTGATAGTTTTAATATATAGGTATGTCTAAATTCTTATTATTTTTATTAATAGTGGCGGTTTTGGTCGGCGGGATTTGGTTTTTTTCGCAGTTTGAACCGGAGATAGAAAAGCTTTATCGAAAAGATAAAACCGAAGAAGTGGCGGCGGCGGATCCGCTTAACGCCAGCTATGAAGTGGAGGGGGTGACGATTACTTTAACTAATGGCCGATCGGAGATGCCGATTGAAGAAGGTTCGGCGACGATTATCGCGACCGAGATTTTTGGCGAACCGGTTTATGGCGATATTGATGGTGATGGCGATGAAGACGCGGGAGTGTTGATCAAACAAGAGCCAGGCGGAACAGGAACTTTTTATTACGTAGCGGCGACGATTAATGAAGACGGAAGTTATGAAGGAACCAATGCGCTTTTACTCGGGGATCGAGTGGCGCCGCAGAATGTGCAAATTTCTGGCGGAGGGGTGATTGCGAATTACGCGGATAGGGGCGCGGATGAACCGATGACGGCGACACCGTCGGTAGGAAAGACTTTGCGAGCAGATTTTGTTAAGGGAAAAATTATTGAAGTGACTTTGCCAAGCGGAGGAGGCGTAAAAGGTGTAGGAGGAGCTTCGAATTAGTTTTTTGGTTTAGTGATATATTCAACGGATGGATGAAGTCAGAGTGGCGCATAAGTTTTTACTGATTCCGGCGTTTTTGATCGGGGCGTTTTATTTTTTGTTTACACAGTACGCCATTGAGACGATTGTGATGATGGTGGTGGATTTTGCGAAAGATAATTTACTTTTAATTGTTCCGAGCTTGTTTTTTGCGGCGATCTTTTTGGTTTTTGTTTTCCTCTTTTACTACGCCGCAAGGTTGATTGAGGAGAAGTTGGTTAAGGGTCAGAAAAATCGGATTTTAGAAATCCTTTTCTACTACGTGATCCCAATTGGGATTTACTTATTTTTACGTGGAGAGATGGATCAGGCGTTGCAGTTTTTTGTCGTTGTCGTGGCAATTTTAGTTCAGCAGGGGATGGAGTGGTTGTTTTTGAGAATGTATAAAAAGGTGAAGTAGGTTTTGATAGCCAATCGGTTTTGAGATATATTTAACCCATATGGCAAAACGGGTTTTTATTGTTCACGGTTGGGATGGGCACCCGGAGGAGGGGTGGTTTCCGTGGCTCAAAAAGGAGTTGGAGGCCAAAGGATTTCAGGTGTTCGTGCCGCAACTACCGGAGACGAAGAGTCCGCGGATTTTTAATTGGGTGCCGGCCTTGGCTGGGGCGGTGGGAGAGGCGGACACGGACACTTTTTTTGTGGGGCATAGTATGGGGTGCCAGACAATTGCACGGTATTTGGAATCCCTGCCCGAAGGGCAGCAAGTCGGAGCCGCCGTTTTTGTGGCGGGATTTTTCAAAAGACTAACGGGATTGGAAGATGATGCGGATGTGCAGGCAACCGATAAACATTGGCTGGGGGCGCCGCTGGATTTAGTCAGAGTGAAGTCGCATTTACCAAAGTCCGTGGCGATTTTTTCGGACAACGATCCGTTTGTGCCGCTTGATAATCAGGATGATTTTCGGGATCAGTTGGGGGCGAAGATTGTGATTGAAAATGCCCAGGGACACTTCAGCGGCGGAGACGATCACTGTTTTGAATTACCAAGCGTCTTAGCGGCGGTTTTGGAGATTAGTAATTAGATAACATGTCTAATTTAGATAAAAAGGAGAACAATTTTGCCTACATTGACGGAGCGAATTTGCACAAAGGGACAAAAGAGCTGGGTTGGAATTTGGATTGCCGGCGTTTTAGGAAATGGCTTCATGATAAATACGGCATCAAGACGGCTTATATTTTTATCGGTTTAGTTCCGGATAGTAAAGATTTATATACCAAACTCCAAGAGATGGGTTATGTTTAAGTTTATAAAGAAGTTACTTATGATGGAGCTGGAAAGATAAAAGGAAATTGTGATGCCGATCTTGTTTTGAAAGTCGCGGTTGATTATTATGAAAAAAATTTTGATCAAGCAGTTATCGTTGCGAGCGTTGGTGATTATGCTAGTTTGGTAAAGTTTCTCAAAGATAAAAGTGTGTTCCAATCCCTAATTTCTCCAAGTAATCGATGTTCTTTCTTACTAAGAAAGTTGAATATTCCAATCGTGTATCTTGATACCCAGAAATCTAAAATGCAGTATAGACCTTAAAAAGAAAAAGCCCCCGGTGAGGACGGAACCTCACAAGGGTCTTTTTCATAGTGATGCTATTATAATACCTTGCGGTTTATGTATGTCAATAGTTATATTTTATAGGTAAATATTGGTATATTAAACCTATGAATAAAACACTTGTTGTTGGGTTGGTGGTTGTGGTATCCATCGGGGCTTATCTGTTTGTTGCCGGCGGTGGGCTGAAAGTTGACTACTCTAGTGCCACGCTGATTTTCGAAAAATCTTCGGGTTGGGGGCCGTGTGAGAGCGGGGATGAATGTGGTCAACATATTTATCTTTATTCAAATGGAGTGTTTGTGGTTGAAGGGAAGGATGCTGGGGAGAAAAATATCGGAGCGGAGAATGTTGAGAGATTTGTTGAAGCTATTAGAAACTCTGGTGTTATCGGCAAGGAATGCGAAGGAGGTCAAGTGATAGACGTTTCTACTACCTACAAGATTTACTTAGACAGTACCATAACCACGATTAAGTTTCCGGGTTGCGACGAGGAACTTACCGAGGTTGATGAAATGTTAAATGAATTTGAAAAATGAACGAGATCAAGGAGTTGAAGTGAAAACTATGGCCAAAAGCGTGAAAATTGACGTTTTTTTACTATTTTTCACGTTTATGCGAATAGAAAAGATTTGGGTGGGCTTTGTATACATTGCTTGACTAGTTGTATACAAACCTATATACTTTGTATACATTCATAAATAGATGTAAACAAACTATGAGAAAATTAGAAATTGGTACCTATAAACAACAACCAAAAGGCTTTAAAGCCTTTATTCCAAATCCTTTTCCGCTAAAGGCAGGCTTTGATTTTAGTCCGGAAATTCTCAGGAAAAATGATGAAGCAACAAGGCTTCTTGGGAAGTTGGATGGCATTACGAAGCTATTACCAGACTCGGATTTTTTCTTGCTTATGTATCTGCGTAAAGATGCGGCGTCTTCCAGCCAAATTGAAGGAACGATGGCAACTATGATTGATGCTATCGAGGCGGAGGTAAAAGTAAATGCCAACATACCTGAAGACGTGGATGATATTTTGCATTACATTCGGGCACTTAATTATGGCATGAAGCGTGTCGTGGCAGACGACTTCCCGCTGACTTTACGGTTCATACGAGAATTGCACGAAAAACTTATGCATAAAGCGCGAGCCACGCATTTTTCTGATCCTGGCGAATTTCGAAAATCTCAAAACTGGATTGGTGGCACTCGACCTGATAACGCGAGGTTTGTCCCGCCACCAGTAGAAGATATGCAAAAAGCGCTTACGGATCTTGAGAACTACATGCACAGCAAGGACGCTACGCTAACTGTTATCAAAGCAGGGCTTTTGCATGCGCAACTTGAAACCATCCATCCATTCTTAGATGGAAACGGCCGAACAGGGCGTATGTTGATTACATTCTACTTGTGGAAAGAGAAATTTCTCGAAAAGCCCGTACTTTTTCTTTCTTCGTATTTTAAGAAACACCAACAGTTGTATTACGAGAGATTATTTGGTTACCACAACGGATTGGTAGATGCATGGATAGATTTCTTTTTAGACGGAGTAATTGAGATCGCAAATGAAGCCATCGACATTGTTGGCAAAATTACGATTCTTCGCCAGAATGACATGGAAAAGGTGCAGGCATTGGGTAAGCGAGCATCTGAAAGCGCTGTTAAGGTTTTACCAAGACTTTATGGTCAACCGGTGGTAAATGTTGCGGTGGCGCAGGAGTGGACAGGTTTTACTCGAGCCGGGGCGCAAGCTGTCATTGACCGGTTTATAGAGCTGAAGATACTTTCTCCAAAAGATAAGGACAAAAAATACGGCCAGTCATATATCTATGGCAAGTATGTTAGTTTGTTTAGCGACGGTGAAAAATAACTATGAACGAGATTCAAGAACTAAAAGCGGAGCTTGAGAAAATCAAAGAGAGGAATCGGCGGGTGGAGGTGGACAAGGCTTGGGAGACGAGTTGGTTTCGGCGGATTTTGATTGCGGTTTTGACGTATGGGGTGATTGTGATTTTCTTCTTCGGTGCGGATTTGCCGGAGCCATTTGCCAATGCCGTGGTGCCAACCGTAGGGTTTCTGCTTTCGACAATTTCGGTGTCTTTTTTCAAAAAGATTTGG
>CAYIIM010000001.1:0-42265 GCA_964363455.1 uncultured Candidatus Saccharibacteria bacterium | reverse complement strand
GAATTTCTGGTCGAACACCGACAAACAAACCCGCCATATGTGTGTGCCTAAAACACTATTGCTTTGACAAAACCACGAAATATCCCGTAAGATATCGTTAGTAGTAGATTACTAACCGCTCTACACAAAACCCAAACCGGCCATAGCAAGCCGATCCGAAAGGAGAATTGCGATGTTTAAGAAGTTGACAATCATCTGTAGCGCCGAGCTCAGACGCGAAATGGAAGACTGGGCTGTGCTTCGATCAAGTAAAGGCCTAGCCGCGGCTTTAGGACTACCGTCCTTCGCCTTAACTTGCTGGCTGAGTGATCCAGATCCAAACTCTAGCCTACCTGAGGTGTACGAACCTCTCCGCGCATTCCTGTGTTATCAAAATCATGAATTCGAGATGATGCAGGATGCACTCAGAAGATCGGCGCGGATCGAAGGCTTCCTCTGTCGCTTTCACCCATCAGATGCTATTCAAATGGACATGCACTTCTTCCGCAGTGGCCAAAGAGATGACTTTCACCACTGGCATGTAGGGTTTCTTGAATCTGGCAGAATTGTGTCGGCTGGAGTGAAACTTCTGGGATCGGTTCCTTATAGAGAAACCGAAACAACCCAATCGAATCCAGCCCAGTAGTCAACCTAATCGTCAACAAAGAGAAAAACACGAACCCCGCCACCTGCACCACGGCGGGGTTTCTTCATTTCAAAATCTCTTCCAAAACCTCCCAAAAATAAAAATCTCCACTAAAAAAATTACTCTTTTATATTATATCGTTAACCCAAGTCCCGTTAGAAATCAGTTCCACTGAAAGTGTGGTGTAAGCCATTTAGAACTGCTATTTCTAATCGGGATTGACAAAACCCGACAAAATAGTAATATAAACCCAGAATTTTGACAGGAATTTGTGGACAGTTTTTGGCGAGCGGAAACTCCTCAAGAACTGTCTACAAACAACCACACGAAGCGGAGGAAGAAGTATGGGAGAACAAGAGCCAAAACTTAAACCATCCGAGTTGTCAAAAAGATCGATCGGGCTTGCCGATCTTGCAGCCAGACAACTGAAACATGACTTTCTCGGCACCGAACATCTTCTACTGGGTTTGATCAACCCTCGAAACACCGCCGCAAAAGGCAGACCAAATCTCGCAATCCAGGTTTTGGGAGACTTAGGTCTGGATATAAATGACCTCAAAATATCCATGACCGAAGTCATTCAATCCCCCACAGAAAATCCTCCAGGAGAAGGATCGCTCCCCGTCACCTCAAGATTCAAGACAATTTGGGAAATCGCCATCGAAGAAGCAATGACCCGACAGGCCACAGAAGTCGACCCCGAGCATATTCTTCTGGCCATCGCGAAGGAGGCAGAAAGCGCAGCCGCGCAAGTGCTTGGTATGTACGACATCGATTACTCCAAGATCGATGACCAACTGAAAAAGATCGACTAACATAACTCGACACTCACACAGACCGCCAAACCCCGCCCTACCAAGGACGGGGTTTCTCATTTCAAAAATCCCCTCTTTTGCCCTATAATTAACCCCATGAAAACTCAATTTTTCTCCATCAAACCTTGGGAAAAAGAATATATCCAAAATAAAATCCAAACATTAGGTCTCCCCATCGAAGCCGAATTTATCGTCGACCAGCTCGACAAAGACCATCTCCCACCCGACACTAGCGCCGAAATCGTCTCCGTCTTTGTCGGCTCCCAAGTTGATAAACCCGTTTTTGATGCTTTCCCCGATTTAAAATTCCTCACCACCCGCTCCACTGGATACGATCACGTTGATGTCACCACTGCCAAAGAAAAAAACATTCCAGTCAGCTACGTCCCCGCCTACGGCGAAAACACCGTCGCCGAATTCGCTTTTGGTTTGATCCTGACCCTCTCAAGAAAAATTTACCTTTCCGTTGATCAAATCCGCGAGTCCGGCAGTTTCGCCCAAGACAATCTCCAAGGCTTCGACCTTAAAGGCAAAACCCTCGGCGTCGTCGGCACCGGCCGAATTGGCAAACACATCATTAAAATGGCAAAGGGTTTTGATATGAACGTCGTCGCCTATGATCCTTTCCCCGATTTAGAATTCCAAAAACTAAATAGCTATGAATACCTCTCCCTCGAAGATTTACTAAAACAAAGTGATGTCGTCTCCATCCACGTCCCGTATATGAAAGAGACCCACCATCTCATCAATGCGGACAAAATTAAATTAATGAAAAAAAGCGCGATTTTAATCAACACCGCCCGGGGCGCCATCGTTGAAACTGAAGCACTCGTCAAAGCTCTCCAAGACGGCCAACTCGGCGGCGCCGGATTAGATGTCTTAGAAGAAGAAAATTTAACCAGCGGCGAAATTAATTTCATCCTCGGCGGCCACCCCGAAGAACACGACTTGAAAACCGTCCTCGCTAATCATGTATTAATCGATATGCCCAACGTCATCGTCACCCCCCACAACGCCTTCAACACCAAGGAAGCTCTCCAAAGAATTCTCGACACCACCCTCGAAAACATCCAGAGCTTTATCACCGGCACTCCGAAGAATTTAGTTAAGTAATGACCTCCGAAATCCGCACCTGCAAAAACTGCCGATCCGAGTTCACCATTGAACCCGACGACTTTTCCTATTACGAAAAAATCCAAGTCCCGCCCCCGGGACTTTGTCCTTTTTGCCGCGCTCAACAACGACTCATCTTTAGAAACGAAAGGGTATTTTATAAACGCCCCTGCGCCCGATGCAATAAAGAAACTATTTCAATCTACAGCCCCAACAAACCGTTCACTGTTTGGTGCTCCGAATGTTGGTTCAAATTTGATTGGGATGCTCGCGAATTTGGGATTGATTACAACCCCAATAAACCCTTTTTTGAACAATGGGAAGAAGTCTGGGACAAAGTCCCCAAAGCCGCTCTCCTATACAACTCCAGCGTCAACTGCGAATACACCAATCTCTGCACCGAAAACAAAAACTGCTACATGGTGATCCAGTCTTCAAACAACGAAAACTGTACTCACTGCTACTGGGTTCAAAAATGCAAAGACTGTCTCGACACCTCCTTCGCCTCCGAAACGGAACTCTCGTATGAAAGCGACGACTGTTACAACTGCTACAAACTTTTTTACTCCAAAGGTTGCCACGATTCCCGCGACAGCTTTTTTCTTTTTGACTGCAAAAACTGTTCTAATTGTATTGGTTGCGTCAATCTAAGAAACAAACAATATCACGTCTTCAACCAACCCCTAACAAAGGAAAAATACGAAGAATTTTTAAAAGAAGCACGCCTTGATACTAATGCTGGCGTAGAAGCAATACGGGAAAAATTTGAAAACTTTCTAACCACCCAGCCCAGAAGATTTGCGGAAATTATAAGCTCCGAAAACAGCACCGGCAATTACATTAAAAACGCAAAAAACTGTCTCCAATGTTTCCATTGCTACGATGACGTCGAAAACAACAAATACGGTGTCCATATCTTTCGGGGCGCAAAAGATTGCTACGACTGTGATGTTGCCGGACGCAACGGCGAGCTAATCTACAACTCCCTCACTTGTGGCTTAGATTCATCAAAAATTATCGCCTGTAATCGCTGTTTCAGCTCAACCAACCTCGAATACTGTACCTATAGTTTAAGCAGCAATAATTGTCTAGGTTGTGATGGGTTAGTCAGAAAAGAATATTGCATCTTGAACAAGCAATATACCAAAGAAGAATATTTATCGCTCATTGGAGAAATTAGAAAAAAGATTGACCAAGAGATTGGTTACGGAAATTTTTTCCCAAAAGAATTAACCCCTTTTGGATATAACGAAACTTTAGCTGTTGAAAACTTCCCCCTTACTAAAGAAGAGGCTCTAAAACAAGGCTTCAAATGGGAAGATCTTTCCCGTGGCACCTTCGGCAAAGAAACCATCAAATGGGAGAACGCCCCTGATTCAATCAAAGACACCGAAGGCATTGACGTTCCTAAACAAATTTTTGCCTGCCAAAGCTGCAATAAAAACTATCTGATCATTCCCCGTGAGTTTGAGTTCTATAAACAACTCCAAATTCCCCTACCGCGACTCTGCCCCGACTGTCGCCACAACCGCCGCTTCAAAGCCCGCGGCCCAAACCGCACCTGGACTCGAAAATGTATGTGTGATTACAAAGTTTTTGATAACACCTTGAAACACACCCACCATCCCGACGGCCAATGCCCCAACCAATTCGAAACTGCCTATTCTCCAGATAGACCAGAAATAATTTATTGTGAATCATGTTACAACTCGGAAGTTGCTTAAGTAGTAACGAAAAGGGACCCGCGTCATAGACACGAGCCCCTGTATTGCACTCCCCGCAGTTGATTACCACGGGAAGCTTGACGAAACACCAACTCCGAACGAGGTCAGGTTTTGACGATCAGTCATTGACCTCGACGGAATCGAATTTTTGACCGACAAGTTCAGATTGACCTGCCTGGTCACTTGAGCAGAAGCTCCGATGTCCCATCGGGTAATAAATCCACTCCGGCTGCCGAACAACCCATCGTCATACAGCAACCGAATTCTCTGGTTCACAGAGAACCGCTCGCTGATCTGCCAAGATTGTTTCATGCCGACCGAAAGGTCGAGCGAAGAATTCTTGGACATACTGCGCGTGCAAAGATTGTACTCTGCCCGCACGAACGGTGTGAACGTCTGATCCACTCTCATGAAAGATGGATGCAGCTCAAGGTATGGCAACACTATATCCGCGCCTTGAGTACCGAAGATGTCGTTCAGGTCGTAAAACGCCAATCCTGTACCGACAACTTCATTCTGCCAACCCAGCGTGTAATCGACTTCCCTCCCAAAGTTGGGCTTGAAGTCAAAACCGCTCGAAAACCAAAGACCGAAAAAAAAGCCTTTGGGGAGGGTGATAAGCACGTCCACCTGAGTCGTAGTACCGTCGTGCGGAAGAAACCCAGCCCCAGCGATGTACTTGCTAACCACTTCGGTGGAAACTAACACCTGGGCGCTGACCGTCATCGGCAACACGAACAGGATCGCAACAATCAGAGCAGCAACTGTCTTCATGGATTTCTCCTTCTTCTGGTTGGTATTCCGTTATTTTCTCAGACACTTTTTGAGAGGCAAAAACCTGCCAAAAAGTATCTGAGAGTCTTATCAATATTCTAGCCTCATTATACACCACAAATACCTATTTGTCAAGTATAAACTAGAACACAGAATTGCTATAATTAAAGCCTAAAAGCCCTCATGAAAATCAAATCCATCAAAGCCCGACCCGAACTCGATTCGCGTGGAGAGTGGACCATTGAAGTCCGTCTCAAACTCCAAAACGGTATCGAATCCGTCACCTCTGTCCCCCAAGGCAAAAGCCGTGGTTCGAGCGAAGCCGTCTACGTTTCGCCCAAAATCGCGATCAGAAATATCGAAAAAATCATCTCCCCTGCTCTAAACGGCATCCATGCTGGCAACCAAAATTTTATCGATCACTGCTTACTCAAACTCGACGGCACCAAAAATAAGTCCCGTCTCGGCGCCAACGCCATGCTCGGCGCCTCCGTCGCCGCCGCCAAGGCCGCCGCTCTCTCTCAAAATATTCCTCTTTGGAAACACCTAGCCCACCTTCTCGAATACAAACGGACCAAAGACTACTTCCCCAAACTCTTCATTAACGTTGTAAACGGCGGCCTCCACACTAAAAACAATCTCGATTTTCAAGAATATTTAATCATCCCAAAATCCCAAAACATCACCGAGTCTGTCAAAATCGGGTTGAACTTATACAAAAGCCTAGGTGAATACCTCGGCAAACATTTCGGCCAAGGCGCCACAGGCCTCGGCGACGAAGGCGGCTTTGCCCCCAACCTTGACGACAACCTCGAACCATTCCGCGTCCTCACTCATGTCGCCAAACTCGCGAAACTTCAAAACAAAATTCAGTTTGGCCTCGACGCCGCCGCTTCTAATATAAAAAAATCTCCTGCCGAACTTTTCAAACTCTACGCCGAACTTAAATCCAAATACAAACTTCACTATCTCGAAGATCCTTTCAAAGAAAAAGATTTTAAAAACTTCACCAAATTAAACAATCTAATTGGCAAAAACACTCTTATCTGCGGCGATGACCTGACCACCACCAATGTAGAGCTAATGAAAAAAGCCCACGCGGCCAAATCCATCAACTCAATCATTATCAAACCCAACCAAATCGGCACATTGACCGAAACCCTCGCGGCGATCGAACAAGCCAAAAAGTGGGGCTGGAAAGTGGTGGTCTCACATCGAAGCGGTGAAACCCAAGACGATTTCATTGCCGACCTTGCATATGGCTCATACGCCTACGGCCTCAAACTCGGCGCCCCCGCCCGCGGCGAACGGATCGCCAAATACAACCGCCTCCTCGAAATTGACCAAGAAAACTAGAGAAATCCGCCCATATTCTTGAACACTGTTTTTTCAATCTGCTTGAATCTAGTTTTACTCTAGTTTTAATCTAGCCCTTTACTACACTAATTTAGCGATCGCTAAATTAGTGTAGTAAACTAAAAGGATCAAAATTGGCTTAAGCTAACGTCTGTAAAAAAATCATTCATCCACATTAATCGTCCCAAGTTTTTCAGCCTTAAAAATATGCACGAAACTGTCAATTTTGGAGAATCTTAAGTCTTCTAAAAATTCTTCGGGTATTTTCACCTTCCCCGTCCAAACACTTTTTTGGAGCATTTTGAAACCAAGTTGGACTAAAGAAAAACGCAACCATTCTCTCTTGCGCCTCTCCTTTTCGGGTATGTCGAAAATAACAATTTTAACAGTTTCATCAGCCATTTTTCTGTAGTGATGATTAATCAAATAACTTTGTTTAGATTTAAAAAGTTTTTCTTTACCAAAAGAAGTAATCTTTAGCTTACCCTTTCCTTCAATTAGTCCTTCGCGCTTGAGCTTAGAAATAAGATTGTAAAATCTTTGTTTCTCTATCGCGACGTTTACTCTGTCGATTCTTGCCGATTCAAGTCGGCGATAATTCCGATCCATCTTGGCGTAAGAAGCACCGTAACCCGACTCCAAAATCGCCACCACAACATTCGTCGCCGTCATAACACCCTCACCCAATGTCTCCAAAACTCTTACCGTCAAGCTTTTCCTCATACTCTTATAACAATCTTACTACACTATTTTAGCGATCGCTAAAATAGTGTAGTAAACTGGGGATAGTAGAAAACCGAGAAAAAAACCGGTAAGGGGTATAATAACCCTACCGAAATACAATTACTTCACCTAAAAATGTTTTTAGTTTTCACGGGTAATGGTAAAGGTAAAACCACCGCCGCTTTAGGCCAAGGGTTAAGATCCATCGGCGAGGGCCGGCGAGTTTTAATGGTCCAGTTCATCAAGGGCCCCTGGAAGTCCGGCGAAGATACCTCCTATAAAAAACTCGCCCCCAGCCTCAAAATTGTGAAAATGGGGCTAGGTTTCGTGGGTATTTTGGGCGATAAACTCCCCCTCTCCGACCATCAAAAAGCCGCCCAGAAAGCCCTAAGATATGCCAAAAAGGAAGTGGCTACCGGTAAGTGGCAAATGCTCATAATGGACGAAATCTGTAACGCCCTAAAGCTCAAACTCATCACTTTGAAAGACGCCCTAGATCTATTAAAATACGTAAGGCCTAGGGTAGAACACGTCATTTTTACCGGCCGGGACGCGCCAAAAAAGTTTATCCAATTGGCCGACCTCGTCACCGAAATGAAAGAAATCAAACACCCCTATATGAAAGGTATCAAAGCGAAAAAAGGTTTAGAATACTAAAACGTTATGAAAAAATTCATACAAAAAATTGGTGGCTTAAAATACTTCACAATTCTCATCGCCGGAATCGCATTAAGATTCCTTCCAATCAAAGCTCCCAACATCGAACCAGTGATGGCCTCCACTATGCCCTTGGCTAAAAAATATGGCCGAACAAGTGGATTTATCTTCGCCTTTTTATCAATGTTTTTGTTTGATATCATCGACGGTGAAGTGGGGGCTTGGACTTGGGTCACGGCCATTGTTTACGGCGCCATTGGTATTGCCGCCTCGTACTATTTCAAAAATAGATCCAATCGCCCTCTAAACTATTTAAAATTTTCGATTATTAACACTTTAGCCTTTGATACCCTCACTGGTCTCACTATCGGCCCGATTTTCTACGGCCAATCTTTTATGATCGCCCTTGTCGGCCAGATCCCCTTTACCGCCATCCACCTCCTCGGTAACGGAATCTTAGCCGTGGCCTTGAGCCCCGCTATCGCCTATTGGCTCGAATTAAAGCCCAGAACAACCCTAAACTCTGCCAAAAGTAATTTATTAGCTGAAAACCCGTCATAGTAATTAGGGGTTTACAAATCTCGACTTTCTGTGCTAAAAGTAGGTCAGAGTTAGTGGGAAATAACACTTGTCAATTCAAGACGTTTTGGACCAATAATCACTTCAGAAGGAGGACTGAAATGCGAAAGTTCGCAATGTTTTTCGTCGCCATGCTTATGATTTTTGGTATGGCCAGATTAGCCAACGGAACCACCAAGCGAGATGTAACTGCCGAGAAAGTGCCTGACGAAAAAGAGTTGACCTTCTTCGGCCAAGTCGTCGGCTCCTACAACGAAAAACTCAAGCCAGAATACGCTTTCGAAGGCGGTATCGACTACGATCACAACGCACGACTGGGCGGATTCATCTTCTTCGCTGTCAAAGAAAGCACTGCCACCGCAATCGGCGGAGGAACTGTTAATCTCCTGCCTTGGCTCCAACTAGGAGCCGGAGGTGGATATGACCAAGAACCCCATTCCGTTGTCGGCTCTGGTATGATTCTACTGAGTCATTGCAACTGGGAAATCCGGGTCTACGGCTGGGCAGGAAAAGATAGGTTCCGGCGCTATCGAGCGGAAGCTATGGTTGATACCGAGTATTACATTCGGTTTGGAGCAATATTGGACAATCAAAAGGGCGCTGGTACATGGGTAGGGTGTGAAATCCCTGACACTCCCATAGAACTTCGGCTCGGCATTACTTGGTTCAGCCCTTTCTACAACTACAAGTTAACAGAAAGTGCCGATGAAACCTTAAATGCTACATTTCGCATCAATCTACCGTAACCGCCTGGCAGCGAAGCAACAAATACCCCCGCGAGTCTCACGACACGCGGGGGTTTCTTTTTCTTACTACTTACTACTCACTACTTCCTACTGACTACTATCTTTCTTCCTCCTCGTCCTCCACCAAACATAAAGCGCTAGAAGTATTACCAATATCAACAAGAAAAAACAATTCGATCCCAACCAAGGAAAAAGAGAAAAGATCGAAGCCAAACCGCTGTCTTGATCTTGATACTCCGCTTTTTCTAAAATCGGCAACGGCTCTGGCGAAGCCATCGCAATCTCGGGTTTAAACAAAGAAAGGGAAAAATCATCTGAATCACTTTCATTATCACCATCTTCACTTGCCGACTCCGTTCCCATTGGCCCAACTGGTACGCCCACGCCAATCACGATACTCGATGAAGCAATCACTGTTTCCAAAACCTGACCAAAATCATTTTTCGCGTAAAGTTTCGCCACATTCACATACGTCCCAAACGGCGCCGTCGCGCTAAACGTGGTGTCATAATCAATCACTATTTCCTCGCCCGAATAAATCGTTCCCAAATCCCAAATATTTTCGGCGACTAGATTGCCATTCGGATCACGAAGTTCATCAACCACCCCTGCCTCACGCGCTAAATCACCAAAAGTATTTTCCACAATAATCTTATAACTCACCGTCGAGCTCGGGTTCACAATCGGCCCCGCGTTAGAAGTTTTAGAAATCTCAAGTTTCGGCTTTCCATACCCCCCGCCAAATCCCGAAACATAAACCTGCCCCCCTCCTCCTCCAGTCGTTGCCCCCTGGAGCATCAGCGTTAATTTATCAGTATTGTCAGTTTCGGATGCATCCGTCTCGGTACTCGCCACCGTAGTAATCGTATCAAAAGATGAGAGTCCTCCCGGCGGATTGTCCGTCACCTGCGAAGTGTATGACAAAGTTCGAGATTCGCCTGGCGCCAAAGATGGAATTTCCCAAACCACATTTTTATCATCCTCGGAATCATCACTAAACAACCCGCTAAACGCCGTCACAAACAAATTATCCGGAGTTTGATTTTGCTTCACTCTTTCGTGTGGATCACTGCCGCTTCGCACGCGAACATTGGTCGCCGTTGCATCCCCATGGTTTGTCACGTCAATCGTATAAGTCACCGATCCGCCCGCGACCAACGGATTAGTCGAAGCCGCCGCGCGCGTCCCTATCCAGAGATCGGGCCGGCCGAAAGCCAAGTTCCCATCCCAGTCGCCAAAAATATTTACTAAAGCCAAAATCCAGTTACTGCCAACAATATTTGTATTAACCACGTTAAACACATTCGACGCGGCAAAAGCGTTCCCAGTTCCGATATAACTCCCTCCGCCATTATTAATTCTATTTTCTCCAGTTAAAGCTAAAACATTAACATTGTTATTCACTCGCGCTCGGTTGGTGTTTTGAATCAAATCTGACGATTCACAAGGCCGTGCGCCGTGACCAAACTCAATCCCCTCTTCATTTGTCTCCGTTCCAGAAACTTCTTCCACTTCTCCCTCAACCAATTCCGCTTCGGGTTCTACATCCGGCAAAACTCCGCCGTCCGCATCATCGTCCGATGTGATCAAAATTCCCATCGGGGTTTCCTCCCACTTTAATCCCGGCGGCACACTGAAAACATCTCCATTCCATCGCCCCGTCACTCTCACCAAAATGTAAACCGGTGAGCTGTTGTAATAATTTGAATTCACTAAGTTCGCGGTATTAGAAAGCGCGTCAGCATTTCCAGTTTCGATCACCGCCCCGTCACCGTCTTCAACTTCATTACCTCCCGTCTCCGCCACGGTATCACCAGTATTACTCACCTCCGCCTGGTTGTCGTTTTCAATTTCTAGAGTTTGCTCACAAGGCGGAATCGTCTGCTCGCTTCTCGGTTCGCCTCGGCCGCCAAACAACTGCTCAAAAAACGAAGCGCCGGGCAAAACCAAATCCCCATCAAAATTTCCAAAACTATTCAAAGCTAAAATCAAATAATTCGAACGGATGATGTTGGTGTTCAAAACATTCACCACGTTCGCCGCCGCGGCCGCGTCGCCAGTATAAATCTCGCCCGTGCCGGTAATTTCATTACCTCCCGTTCCCGCGCCAACATTCACATTGTTATCAATCTCGCCGTCGTTTTCATTTTCAAAATTCCTTCTTCCTTCCAATCGCGCCGCCTCACATTCATCCGACTGACAGCGATCACTCTCCGGAAAAGTGACATCACTCAAATCCACATCACCCAAAAGTCCGCCAAAAAGATTCATAAAGTTCACCCAGCCTTCTGAGTCAACGATATTCAAATTCACCATATTCAAGATGTTCGCCGCCGCCGCCGCGTCACCCGTATCAATTATCGCCGGCAAACCCCCGCCATTGCTTCCGCCATCATCCCCATTCGCTCCATCTTCACCATCCTCCCCGCTCTCTCCAACCCCAACTCCTTCATTAGTTGACGAAGAATTGCCATCATCCGTTGATGATGCGTTATCGAGTACATCCTCCTCTTCATTAGTTAGTTCTGGCTCGGCGTCTTCATCTGGAATTCCGTCTTCTCCATCCACGCCGCTTTCACCCTCTTGACCCGGAGTTCCTTCGGTTAACGCCTCTTCTTCGGGATTAGAAATCTGCTCCCCGGTATTTTCTTCTGCCGGAGTTTCCTGGCTTGTGGTTTCGGTTATTTCATCCGCGGGCGGAATTTCTTCGGCTGGAGGTACTACTTGCTCTTCCACTGGCGGAATCACCTGCTCCTCAGCCGGCGACGCCTCCTGCGCAATTGCGTGATAATTAAAAACTGGCAGAGGTGACAAAACGAGGTTTAAAACCACAAACCCCGTCGCTAAAATTCTTAAAATGTTTTTTTGATTTTTCATATGTTTAAAAAATTGATTTTATCGACGTCCAAATACTATTTCCAACGTTTGCAAAAAATTCTCCCACCGAAGCCAGAAAAGTGCTTTTACTCGAAACCGTCACTTTACTGCTCACAGTTTCAACTCCATCGTCGCCATCTTCCCCATCTTCACCATTCGCCGAAACCCCGCTCGTATCAGAATTGCTCTCCGCTTCCGCCGAAGTTTTGATTTTGGTTTTCACCACTCCGTCTTCCGACTCCACTTCAATCTCTTTTTCAATCTTTCCGCCCACTGTCTCTTCGTGAACAATCACCGGCGCTTGTTTTTTTCCATCTACTTCACTCTCAACGCGAATATCCACACTCGCCTTGCCTTCATTAGTCACGGCGCCGGTATTCCCGCCAGTCTCGGCCGAAACGCTGACATTATTCTGAATCGAGACATTATCCGCTAACGCCAAACCAAAAGACCCGGCAAATACAAAGCCTCCCATTAAGCTGAAACAAAGTAATTTTTTAAACGTATGCTCCATGTGTGACCCGAGGATTTCGATACCCTCGCTAAAAAGAACTACCGATCAAAGTTTTCTCTCTTTAGCGAGGGAGCGAACTCTTTTTAAAGAGCTCGCTCGCCCCAGACAGGCTAGTTTCGAACTCGGGTCACATTTCTGTTGACCGAATTTACAACCACTGAACCAGCATCCGCGTCGCCGGTCTCGATGATACCACCAAGAGCGCCTTCGCCGCCCGCTCCGCCGTTGCCGCCGTCGCCGGTGTTGCCACCATTGCCGCCGTTACCGCCTTCGTCTTCACCACCAAAGAACCACCAGAAGTGGCCGCTGTGGCTGGTTCCGGCGTCTCCGCCATCACCCGCGTTGGATCCGCCTTTTCCGGCATCACCACCGTTTGAACCATTGCCGCCATCTGCATCGTTGTGTCCGGTCTTCGCTTTAACTTCAACGCTATTAGAAACGCTGGCGCTATTGCGATTTCGGATGGTGAGTTTGTCACCATTGTTGTGACCAAAAAACCAAGGAAGTTCATATTCTGAACTCTCTTCTTCTTCGCAACCACAACCTTCAACTTTTGTTTTGTTGGTGTTAACAGTGTTTTCAATTTCAGACCAAGCTGAAGCTGAGCCAGTGTAGATCTCTCCACCCCAGCCTCCGTCTCCGCCCGCTCCGCCGTTGCCGCCGTCGCCGGTGTTGCCACCATTGCCGCCGTCGCCGTTTCGGCTGCCCTGGCCACCGTTGCCAGCATTTCTGCCGCCTCGGCCACCATCGCCACCGTTGCTTCCATCTCCACCGTTGGCATCATTGCCACCAGTTGAAGCTGAAACTGTTACACTGTTTGAAACTGACGCTTCGTTAGTGTTCTTAACGGTCGTCTCGTCTCCGTCAAAACCATCAAACCATCCTTCTCCGAAGCCAGTCGCCAAAGCTGGAGAGACTCCACCAATGACCATCACAGCTACCAAAGAGGAAACTAATAAAATTTTTTTCATTATTTAGTATTAAATCTATAGATTTAATTTTTTTCTTACTCGACCTTTCCCCATCCCTCTTCGCTAAAAGCAAAGAGTTCCGGATTCAAAAATTCTTTTTTAAAAAATTCTTGAATCCAGAACCCAATAATCAACTTTTCAAACAACAAAAAACCACAACTCCCTGTGCGCTAGAGCGTGGTTCTAAATACTGACAATAAAAATTCTCGCCGGTTTATATTTCGCATTTCCCCTATTTACGGAATTTCTGTCTCGGTTTCCCCGGCGAGAAGAATTTACCTTTGTCTAGATTAGTTTACGGATATATGTTTCCCTGTCAAATTTTTTGTTATCCACATTTTTCACACATCCGACCTTTTAAGTTAATCTCGTCAATCTTTACAAATAAAGGAAAATTAGGGATTATCCCAAAAAACTTTATTTGCCCAAGATTGCGAAGTGCTGGGAGTTGCCGATCCAGGATTTCCCAGTGCTGGCGGGATTGGAATTACATCACCGCTTTGGTTAAAAGTAGTAAGGAGCGGAATCAAATTATTTATCGCAATCGTGGAATTTCCGGCGAAAGCCGCATCGGCTTGGTTGATTAAAGCTTGATTCGCTGAGGAACAATCGAAAGCGGCGCAATTTAATTTTGCCGCCACCAACTGTTGTAAGAGTTGCACTCGCGCCTTATCCAAAGGCGTTCGATTCACATTGTTTGTCTTCTTTGGAATGCTGGAGTAGAAAGCTCCGAAAAGCCGACTCTGGCCGCTTGATTGAATGTTTGTCACCGCTCTCACGTGCGTTGATGTCCCAACATTCATCGTTCCGCCTAACTTGGTGGAAAAAATATTTGAAGTAAACGCCGTGTGGGTCTGCCAAAAACCTTGGGTCCTCGTCACTGCTTTCGAGTAACTGACGCTTAAAACCTCAACCACCAAATCACAACCAAAAGTTTCTCCACGCCACGCGGGATTTAATTGATATTCCTCCGCCACTGAATTGGTTTGGTCACATTCACCCTTAAAACACGGCGCGTGCAAATCAATCGTCCATCTATCCTCTGTATCCTCTTCAGACTTCGCCAACCGGCCTAAAGCAATGCTCGAGCTGGCATTTGGATTATGATACGCCGGCACTCCTGTATCATTGGCGGGCGTGCCGTCAACTTCCTTAGATAGATAGGGACAAAGCGAACGATAACATTTGTTGTAATCCGTCGGATGAGCTGCGCAATAAGCCCTATCCCACGCGGTATCTTTTTTTGGCTTAGGTTTCTGAACAATTCGATATTCAACATCATCGTAAATCGGATTTTCAATAAATGAACTCGAAAGATCAACGTCCAGCGGTTTAAAATGAACCTCCCCCGGAAAAACCGTTTGAAAAGAAATAATGTTCGGCGTCACCGACAAATCCGGATTAATCTCACACTTAGTCGCACTCACTTGAAATGCGTTTAAAGCAATCATCACTCCGACTCCTAGAAGCGCCACAATGATTAATGATTTTTTCGTCATTGGTTAATTAGTTGGTGTTTCTTCTGGGCTCGGAGCAGGCTGGGGTTGCTCGCCTCCGTCACTGCCACCGCCATCTCCTCCTCCCCCAGAATTATCGACAATGGGTTCCGAAACTGCCGCACTTTCTTCCGGCAAAGCGGCTTCAGTTTGGCTCTCGCTCGTTGGCACGCTGTCAGATTCTGCTTGGGTGTTTGAAGTATCAACTGGCGCAACAACCTGGTCTTCAGACGACATCGAGCTTTCTTCAGTGGGAGGCAAAACTGGATTTTCCTCTGGCGTTGAACTTGCCTCGCTGGTTAAATCGTCCGCCGGTTGGTCATTATCTTCAGTAACCGGTTGGATACCGCTTCCACCGCCACCACCTTGAAACTCTACTTGCATTTCCGTACTCTTCGCCTCAATGTCGGTTTCTTCCACAACCTGAACATCTTCAACTAAAACTTCTTCAACTTCTAAAACATCAACAGGCATCTCATCTAAATAATCTTCGTCAATCCGAGGAATAATCATCGGTGGCTTTGCTACTCCATCAAAGGCGTCATCCTCGCCTGGCAACATCTCAAAGAAAAATTCATTGGGCTCACCCGGGGTTGAATCTGGATCCACCCAGTTACTTGAACCATCTGGTACCCTGGCAAAAGATTTGTTGTCCGGAGCATCCCGCGTGAAGAGATGGCTATCCACCAAAGTTCCGCCTAATTCAATCGGCCCACTAAAAAGCCGGACTGTGTCCCCTCCGCTGTTATTTAATTCAAAATCGACATCACCCTCACGGTAAATCACTACGTATCCTCCACTCGGAATTGTAAGTGATCCTGTATTTGAGTTCGAAGCGGTGAGTGCAAGCGCGTGAGTGTTGTCTCCATCGTACAAAACATAACCGGCAAGATCCACCGACGCTCCCATCGGATTAAAGATTTCCACCCACTCCCCATCCAAAGACCCGCCTGCCGTTCCCAAATCGTTCCCGCTTGGATTCGGCATAAATTCGTTGATAATCACATGGCTCGTCAAATCGTATGGCTGTCTCGGTCCGCAAGAAATCTTATTTGGCAAAGTTCGATAGTTTACAACCACATTCGAATCCAATAAAACCGCGCCGTTATTGTTGCTATCTAATCCCGTGCCATGAGCCGCGAACGCCGCCAAAATATTCCGGTTGGCTCTCACGTGAACATCACCATTTGAAGCGTAAAGCACCGCATCTCCTAAATCAGAATTATCCGATGCCACATCAATCGCCGCCCCATCGCCCAAAACCGCCGTTCGAGTTGAGACGAGAAGAAATGCTCCATCTGCGCCCGCCCCGTTAAATGTGACGCCCGGGGCAATCGAAATTAATCCATCCACAATAATTGTCGCAAACTGATCCGCAAACGCTCCGTCTTGGGTAATTGTTGTGTTGCTTCCAATCGTCAAATTGCCGTGAATATACATCGGCCCACGAACAATCAATCCATTGGAGCTACCAAAGGTTAAGTTGCCCATAATTTCCGTCGGCCCCATCACGATCCCAGAAAGATTATTGGGAAAATTAAAACTACCGTTCACCACGCCACCGTCATGAGCCCGAGCTTTCCAGTTCGCGATGTTAATATTTGGAAGCGTGACAGACGACGCCCCAGTCGTTGACGCGCCAGAGATGAAAATCCCAAGGTCAATTCCATTAACGACTGTCGCATTGCCATTAATCGACTGGCTGGTACTGCTCGCGCTTCTTTCAATCTCGTCATTCGATCGCACATCGCCGTTAACCGTCACATTCGTTCCCAACACCACATCATCATTCCCGCTTCCGTTTCCCGCCGCGAGTACCGCCAAATGATTTGGGAAACTCACTACTCCAGGAACACAGGCATACCCACTATCAAAGTTGAAAAAATCAACTGTTTTTGTCTCACTTCCAAGAATCGTCACCGAAACGCTAGTTGGCGACACCGACTGCCACCCCGTCCGCGATTCTTCAACCACGGTATAAGTCGCCGGATCAAGATTGTTAAAAGCATAATAACCCGTGGCGTCCGTCACGGTGGTCGCAATCGTCGAAGTCCCAATTTTCAGATCCACTCTCCACCCTTCCACTGTCGTATCGCCAACCGTCAGACCTTCGCTTAAATCCAAATCATTATATTTCCTCCCTTCAATCTTCGCTTTTAAAGTTAAATCGTAAATTTCTGTCGTAATTAAACTATGATGCGCCGAACCGTCTGGTCCATCACAAGCGATTGCTTTAACCACTGAGTCATCCGAGAGCGTAATCGGCCCAATCGGTTTTGCCGCTCCTGGCAAAACTCCGCAAGCCGGATCTGGCGCCACCCCGGCATCCGTTCCCGGCGTAATCGTGTAAAAAATATGCGTCGCATCTGGATCATTGTCATCGATCATGATATCCACCGGACCGTTATAATTTCCCCCCGGCGGTGTAATTACCGGCGGATCAATATTGAAAATCGTGGCTGTCACATTGGTAATGTGCGCTTCAAAAGCGGACAGTGGCACAATACTCACTAAAAGCAAAAGGGCTAACGAGAATTTCCAAATAAAAAATGTCTTTTTAAAAGCCCGCCCAATCGAACCAAAAATTAAATCAAAAAAATCTATTTTTTTAACCTTATTCAAAACTGTCTTATAAAAAACGGGTTTCATCTGCGATTCTTTTTTAGCGCGCAAAACTTTCCCAATTTTTTGGCTATTCTGCTTTTCTTCGGGATTGTTAACTAAAATTGAATCCACGTATTTATTTTTTTTCAAATTTTTCCCGGTCATTTATTTCTAAGTCGCGTTGATAAATTTGTTACTGATCCCAAGTATGGAAGTCGTACCGGCTTATCTCCCTTCCAATTCAAAGTTTTTCCCACTACTTTATCAAAACTGATCGGGGTATCCTCGGTAAAGTTCGCGTCGCCTTTGGTGGTAATAATCCCTTCTTTAATCGAAACAATTCGGTGAATGGTCAGCGTTCCATTCGAATCGCTCTGGAAAACTATAATATCTCCTTGTTCTATTTGCTCGAGGACAGTCACTCCTTTGATAAAAACCATGTCTCCGGTTTTAAGGACTGGCCACATCGAACCCGAGGTAATCGCCGCCATCGGATATTGGGTATCGAGCGCCCACACCAATATCTTTGGCAAACCAAAAATAATTCCGCCGACGATGACGATGTAGAAAACAAAATTCCAGATAAAGCTTTTAATTTTGCTTTTCTTCTTTTTCGGAACTTTTTTTCGATCCTCAAGATCCGCTTCCGAATCAGATTCGAAATCTTTTTCTACTAGTTCGTCATTCTCCATTCCCAACTAAAGTCCGAAGGTAGGAATTTTGAAGATAAAGACTCGGCCTGTGTACTTGTCGCCAATCGCTGCCGACGCTGGCATCCTGGCGCCAAATTCTAACTTTACTTCTGTGTCGGATTTAAGCTTAAAAGCTTGGGCGGGTTCACCGGAATTCCTGTCCGTCACCTTTACGATCTCGGAAAGTCTTCCTGTTTGCCACACTAAAACATAGACGGGCATAAACGTGCCATTGTTAAGCGTCACCGTTCTGACCGATTCTGTTCCCCGAGACATATCGCCAAAGTCTAAAAGCTCTGTCGTTGGATTAACTCCCACTTTGCCTTCGCCATCAATCACCACCACCTGCATCTTGTACTTATTGGCATCTAAGACGACGTAAAAAACGAAAAGGAAGATGATAACTAGGATAATCCCAATTACCTTGTCCGAGGTTTTAAGCGGCCGACCGGCCTGCTTTTCCATCCATGGCATCAACCCTCTTTTAGAGCTATTGTTTTCCATATCCAAGATTATTACACAGTCCCTGATTTATGTCTATATCCACAAAATTCTTAATTATTAAGGTGCTACTATCCCGACCTTTGCCATTGCGACTCCATTTACGAAGTTTTAACGGCGAGACACCTCTTATCACATCCTCTCTCCCCCTCTCCAGTTTTGAAAAACTGGGGAGGGGTATAAGGATTTTTTACTAACTAAACTTCCTTTCGGAAATTTAACTTTCAACTACGGATCTGGAGTTGGTGGAACTTCAATTGAAGCTTCCGAAACTCCAGAAACTTCTACCCACAAATCGCAACCGAAAATTTTGTGTTCGTTGCCAATTGGTTGGGTATAAGCATTCGGATCAGCATCGGCGTTGATTCCGGCAACGAAATCAGCCCAATCCTGAGCGCAGAATCCGCCAAAACATGGAACCGCGAGATCGATGACCCACGCATCATCCGTGTCTTGCTCAGACTTGGCTAATCGGCCCTTTGTGTCAGTCCAATTGATCCAAGAAGTTTCAACAGCTGTGGTAGATGCGTTATCACCCTGAACAACTGTCCACGGTGTGTGGAACGAAGCGGTGTCGCTATCATTTGCATCTGGACCTTCTTTGGAAATGTATTCACAAAGCGAAGGTAAAACACCCCAAGATTCTGCTTCGTTGACTAAAGGAGTTGCGGTGTCGTCAACCGCCAAGATCCTTGGCGCTAGACCACAATCAATCCAATAAGTCTCAATATCTTCTTGGGTAGCTGGATTATCACCGAGCTGGATATGACCAGTCGCGGTGTTCAACGGATCAAACGATAAACCACCGTTTGAAGTAATCGCACACTTTGGCTTCTGTCGAATGAAATATTCGACATCATCTACTCTGTCTTCAGCCATAAAAGAACCCGAAAGACTAATACCGAGTGGCTGCTTCAAGTGCTCCTGAGGAAACACCGTCCCGAAATCAATCGAGTTTGTCGTCACTTGGAGCGCATTCTCGATCTTCGCAGTCACATTGACCACGTGGGCTTCAAAAGCCAAAAAGCCTGGTGCTAACGCCACACCAATCGCTAAAGCTCCAAAACCGATAAGTAATTTTTTCATGATTTTATTTTTTCAACTAAGAGAGTTATTTATTTTTTGTAGTTTGCAGTGAATCTTTCTACTTTCTACTCACTACTCGCTACTTTCTAATTTACTCGACCTTTTTATTTTGACCGCCTATCGGCCACACGCCTTTCTTTTGCTTATATTCGTTCCCAAAGAAAGGCGGAGGGCCCATCGCGACCAAATCTTTCTCTTGTTTTTACACAAGAGAAAGTTTGATCACGACTTTAGTTATTCTTCGCAAGCAATTAAATCCGCGAAAGTTGTCTCTAAAGTGGCAAAGTCTCCGGCAAAGTAATGGCTCGCTGAAGGAGCGCTTGCAATAGAAGTCTGCAAGTAGGTCGCATCCACACCTGAACCAATACCAACCACGAAAACTTCCGTCCCGTCCGCTTTTGCTACAGTTGCGTATCCAGCCGCTTCAACTGCTGGATCTCCACAACCACTAACATAACAAACATTCGGTACTCCATCAGTGATGACAATCATCATGTTCGGCGCATCCGCTCGGTCTCGAACGCTATTAAATTCGTCATTCGCCAAAGCGATACCAGCAGATAAATTGGTTAAACCGCCAGAAAATAATGTATCAATAGCCGCGTGCATCTCAGTTGAGCTCGATGTAAGCTCCTGATCCAAGACACCGATCGAAGCAAAGCTGGTCTGACCAGCATTTGGTCCGTCAACTGCAAGCACTAAAGCGTCGATGAAGCTGTGCAAAGCTAACTTCACCGCGTCCATATTGGTCGAACCAATACTGCCGGATTCATCCACGACGAGCATCAAGTCAATCTTGCCTTTGCAACCCAAACCTGGAAGGCTAATCCCGCCGACTTCTACCCAAAGATCACAACCGAAGATCTTATGTTCGTCTGTGGTCGGCTGAGTGTAATCGTCTGGATTCGCTAACGGATTAAAGCCGTTAACAAAACTGGCCCAGTCTTGAGCGCATTCGCCGCCAAAACATGGCACCGCCAAATCAATGATCCAGTTATCAACCGTGTCATTCTGGGCTTTCGCCAAGTGACCCGGTGTATCATTCCAAACAATCGAATTGCCGGAAACCTGGAACGGCTCGTGGAAAGAATTCAAATTTCCATCGTTAGCTGGCGCTCCATCGGAGTGCTTCGAAATGTAAGGACAAAGGAATGGCAACATGCCGTATGATTCAATATCATTCCACGCTGTCTCTGGAAGATCTACATCCATCAAACGTCGAGGTAATGGACCACAGTCAACATAATAACCCTCAAATTGCTGGGTTATGGTAGTGCTGTCTTGTGGTACATCGCCGACATGGACATGTCCCGTCGCAGTGCTGGAATGATCTAATATTTTTCCGTCATCAGAAGTAATACCACACTTTGGCTTCTGACGGATAAAGTAATCAACATCATCAACTCGATCCTCATCCATAAAGGATTGGGAAAGGCTGATTCCAAGCGCTTCGTTCAACTGCTCCTGAGGGAACACCGTTCCAAAGTCGATTGATTCGATCGGAACGCTCAAAGCATTCTCGATCTTCGCAGTCACATTGACCACGTGGGCTTCAAAAGCCAAAAAGCCTGGTGCTAAAAGCAAAGCGATTGCCAAAGCTCCAAAACCGATAAGTAATTTTTTCATGATTTTATTTTCCAATAATGTAGTTCTCGGAACTCTAAAAGATGATTTAATAAAATCATCCCAAGTGATCCATCAACTAAAGGAAACGAGGAATTACATTATTGTTTTAGACTTTTAATTTTTTACCCTATCAACTTCCAAGAAGTTCCCCTTTCTAAAAATTGATAAAGTGAATTTGTTTTTATTTTTTTATTGTCTCGACCTTTTTATTTGCTAACCCTCAAACTCAAAAGGGCTATCCGCTAGGTTTTAAAGTTCAAAACCCAAGGGATAGCCCTCATAAAAACAAACGACGCCTCGTTGTGACAAAAAGTATTTGTATTCATAGGTACTTTTCGTCCCGGTTTCCCCAACGAGACCCAAAAACTCACCTACTTTATGTTTGAGTATGTTATACTTTTAGCAATAGGAGTGTCAACGGCAAAATGCGTGGAAATCGGAAATTCTGTGGATAAACTGTGCGAACGAATAAAAAAATCCAGGCATGGACGCTAAATCGGGGAAACTGCCTAAATAAATAAGCAATGATTTAGCGCCCGTGCCTAGATTTGAGAGTTCCTAAACTTCGCCCTATACTAAAACAAACCACCCTAAGTAGTCAAGGAGTGAACCCCGTAGGAAATAGCGAAAAAATACTAAAAATTTTTGAACTAAAATCAATTAAGCAAGCAAGATTTTGAACGCTAGACAAAAAAAATAACGTCGAAAAAATTTCAACAAAAAATATTTAATTTCCTACGGGGCATATGGAAAAAAAAGACATTCAAACTTATTTCCTCTTAGGCCTGATCGGCATTGCGGGACTCGTAGTGGCATTTATGTTTCTGCCATTTCTAAATTCCCTTGTCATCGCCACCGTCTTCGTCGTCATCTTTGAACCTATTTATAATCGCGTCCTGAAACTTTTCCGCGGCCAAACCAGTGTTGCTTCACTCATCACCATTCTCGCCATTTTAATCATCGTTTTTGTTCCCGTCACTTTGATGGGTATTACCGTCTTTGACCAAGCCCAAGGACTTTACCTTAGAGTTACAAGTGACACCGCTAACATCAATCCCCTTTTAAAGATCGAGACCACACTTGAAACCAAAATCCAAGAGCTCTTCCCATCAAGCAATATCGACATCGATCTAAAGCAAACTGCCGAGCTCTTCTTTAAATGGCTTACCCAAAACATCGGTCCAATCTTCCAGGGCCTCGCGAGCGTCTTGACCAGCTTCTTCTTAAGCCTCCTGGCCATTTACTACTTCTTCAAAGACGGCGAAAACTTTAAGAGCGCCATTATTAAAGTCAGTCCACTCGCCGAAAAACATACCGTCGAAATCCTCAACCGCTTGAAAGTCGCTATTGGTTCTGTGATGCGCGGCACTTTAACCGTCGCGATCGTCCAAGGCCTTCTGGCCGGCATTGGCTTTACCATCTTCGGCGTCCCCAACGCCGCTCTCTGGGGTTTCATCACCGTCATCGCCGCTCTCGTTCCAATCCTCGGCACTTCCGTGGTTTTAGCTCCAATTATTATTTACCTCTTTGCCTTTGACACCCTTTTCTCCGCCATAGGCCTTCTCGCCTGGGGCGCCCTCGCCGTCGGTTTAATTGACAACTTCCTCGGACCAAAATTAATGCAGCGCAAAATCCACATCCACAGCTTTCTCATCTTACTGAGCGTCCTCGGCGGTTTGAGTCTTTTCGGCCCTATCGGATTTCTCATTGGTCCCCTCTTCCTCGCCCTCCTAGGCACCCTCCTCGACATTTACCCAGTATTAGTCTTGAACCGATCAGAGGAAAATTAGAGCTTGGCAAACTATCGCCTCGTAGAGTAATCTAATTCCCAATTCACGTTGGATCACAAAACCAACCGAATTCAAAGGAGAGCATCGTGTCCCGCACGATCAACCTCACAAGCTCCCGCAATCGCATTAAAAGCGGATAGTGGGAAAAACTAACGCCCCCCAAGGCTGCAAGGTACAGGGGGCTTTTATTTTTTCTCATTCGCTTGACCAAAAACCCAAATGCTAAACTATCCGACGATCGTCGGATAGTTTAGCACTCTCGCATTCATATCGTTGCAATCCTCGCTACTCTCTATTTACTGATCCTCTCCACATAAGTTCCCATCTCAGTATTCACTCTCACTACATCTCCTTCGTTTACAAAAAGCGGGACTGAAATCTTTGCACCGGTTTCAAGCTCCACCACCTTCGTTCCGCCTTGCGCTGTATTGCCCTTAATCGCTGGCGGAGCCTCCGTCACCTTCAACTCCATTTTGATCGGCAGTGTCATGCCAATAACTTTTTCATTAAAAACCAAAGTCGTCACCGTCGTATCTTGTTTCAAAAATTGTCCGGCCTCACCAGCCAAATCTTCACTTAAAGAAAACCGATTTTTCGGATTCCCCTTTTCATGAAACCAAAGCTCATTCTTCGCTTTATAAATAAAGTTTGCTTCCTTTTTTTCCATATCCGCCTCATCAAAATTATCGCTCGGCTGAAAATTTCGATCCAAAACTTTCCCTGTCATCAAATTTTTAATCTTAGTCTGCACCACCGCCTTTCTCTGTTGCATACGCAAAAAATGCGCCTCTAAAACTTCGTAGGGCTCGCCGTTCATCACAAAAAACACGCCTTTGGTTAAATCTGTATACGCAAGTGACATAATAAGGGCACACTTATCCCGAGCGATCCGCCAAATGGCGGAGACGAGGGATTACATTAATTTAAAGTAGATTCTAACCGAAAACCGGTAAAAAGTAAACCAGGTAAAAAAATCAGGTGGAAGGAGCGCACGAACCCCTTCCACCCTCAATGAATCGCTAGAGACAACTTTGGCGCTCCCATTAGGGCATGGCACTGGCTTGTCCCTGGTTGGCGCGCGACATTTACTCCCAACCCCGGTTATCCAACCTTTCGGCTAAATCATGATAGTCCCGAAAAAACATGACGTCAACAAAACCGGGCAGTAGAAATTCGACTTTGGTTCCGTTTCAAAAATTCCTAGTCGAATTTCTACTGCCCGGAAAACAAAAAGCCCCGATCTCTCGAGGCTTTTTGCTCTAAATTTTTTAATTTAGAAACTAGCGCTTTCTCCACCTTCTCGCCTCGGAGGTCGAGAACCGCCTTCCGGCTCTTCGATCTTCAAGTTGACTCGGGCGTTGTTTTTGATACCCACGATGCGAAGCAAAGAGCGAATCGCTTTTGCTGTCGCACCTTGGCGACCGACCACTTGGCCCATGTCGAGCGCATTGACTCGAAGGGACAAAAGCACTCCCATCTCGTCCACTTTTCGCTCAACCTTCACATCATCCGGGTGATCAACTAAGGCCTTAACGAGATATTCAAGAAAATCTTTATCAGCCATACTGTTCATTTTTTCTTTCTGGAAATCTTTTTATTCACGACCTTTCTTTTCAGATTTGCCTATCAAAGGCAAGTTCATCTCCAATCAATACCTCTAAATTATATCCTAAGAAAAATTAACTCGCTACCTCCTCGACTGGAGCCGTTTCGGCTACCGCCGGAGCTTCCGTTACTACATCTTCCCCCTTAGCCTCAACTTTAACCACCACCGGTTTCGCCACTGCCTTCTTCATCTTCACTGCCAAATTTTCCAATTTTAAAACAGATTTATTAACTAGCAAGTTATGTGCCGACACGGTCGGCTGAGCGCCATTTTCAATCCAATAAGTTACCCTTTCCCCTTTCACATTTACAGTCTTTGTCTTTGGGTTATAGGAACCCAAATCTTCCACTGGTGGGGCTCCAAGTTTAGATCGTTTTTCGGCCACGACCAACCTATATGAAGGCTGATGTTTCTTGCCGATTCGCTGTAATTTAATCGCTAACATAAGTAGGCCAATAGTAAAGCTTTATTCAGAAAAACGCAAGTCGGGTAGTAGAAATTCGACCTTCTCCCTGAAACAAAAGCCTTACTTAGCAACAAAACATCATTGGGAATAAAATCTTCAATTAACATCATAAAGACCTAACAAATAGTCGAATTTTCACTACCCGACAAGTCCTAACCCGACGCTGGCGACTGAGGAGGCTGGGCTGGAGGCTGTTGAGGCATTTCAGGTTGTTGGACTTGGGTTTCCATTGAAGCTTCAACTGGAATCTGAACCGGCACACTCTCAATTGGCACGGGGGCCGAGGATTGTTGAACAGGCTGAGCTGGCGCGACCGGCGCCTGAACTGGCGGCGTTGGTTGAGCTGATCCATCTCCTCTCGCCAATATCTCTTTCACCTTCGCTGCAATATTATCCAAATCCGCTGTCTTCTCAAGAAAATCCTCCATCCCCATCTCCTTACTCACATTTTGGTGATCTCCGGAGATCGCCGGCCACGGATCCTTGAGGTTTGTCAAAAACGCAATCTTCAAATTTCTAGTCTCCGGACTTTGGTGAATATTGAGCGCCACATCCGTCCCCGTCGCCCCCGGCGGCATAAAAATATCCATCAAAATCAAATCCGGCATTAATTCTTTAGCTTTTTGAAGCGCCTCCACCTCACCATTTGCTACCGCCGTTTCAAAACCCGCCGCTCCTAATTTCGCCGAAAAAATCTCGCGAAAGTTTTCTTCGTCGTCCACTATTAAAATTAACGGTTTTTCTCTCATCTTTCTATTATTACACAAATCCTCTCTTCCTCTTTCTATTCACTACTTACTACTTACTACTTTCTACTACCTGGCCAACTTCAAGCATTTCCTTCACTTTATCGGCAATGCGATCTAAATCATCTGTCTTCCTAAGATAATCATTTGCTCCAATCTCTTTCGAAAAATGTATATCGGCTTCACGCATCTCCGACCTCGGATCACCATAATTTGTAAGGAAAACAATCTTTATCCCTTGAGTTTCCTTATCTTCCCTAAGCTTCATGGTCGCTCCGGCGCCATTTAAAACCGGCATCTCCATATCCATTAAAATCAAATCTGGCTTAGTCTCCTTGGCTTTTTCAAATCCAAGCTCACCATTGACCGCCGTTTCCACTTTATAACCGACTTCTTCAAGTTTAGTGGAAAAAATCTCGCGAAAGTTTTCTTCGTCGTCAACAATTAAAACCAAAGGTGGATTATTCATACAACTTATGATAACATACCCCCTAGGAAACTGGCTATCCCCAATCACTTACCTCCGTTTATTCGTATATTAAACTAATTTGTATATTCGTGATTACTCATAAAATCATTGTAGAAATCAGAGCGGGTGCGGGCGGTGACGAAGCTGCTATCTTTGCTGGCGACTTGGCCCGAATGTACCAACGCTACGCCGGAAAACGCGGCTGGAGTTTTCATATTCTAGACACCAACCAAACCTCTCTTGATGGCTACAAATCCCTCGTCGCCGAACTCTCTGGTGAAGGCGCTTACGAGGAGTTGAAACAGGAATCCGGCGTCCACCGCGTCCAACGCGTCCCCAAAACCGAAAAAGCCGGCCGCGTTCACACCTCCACTGCCTCTGTCGCTATCTTGCCGCTTGTTGAAGCCAAAGAGATCAACATCAAAGACTCCGACCTCGAAGTCACCTTCACTCGCGCTGGTGGTCCCGGCGGGCAAAACGTTAACAAAGTGGAAACGGCGGTCAGAATTCTCCACAAACCCACTGGTATCGTCGTCGGCTCCCGCGAAGAACGATCTCAGCTTTCCAACCGCGAAAAAGCCATGGCGGTCTTAAGAGCAAAACTTTACGAGATGGAACAACAAAGAGTCTCAGGCAACATCTCAGAGACTCGTCGGGATCAAATCGGCACTGCCGACCGATCGGAAAAAATCCGCACTTACAACTTCCCCGACGACCGCATCACCGATCATCGTATCGGAAAAAAATTCTCGATGATTGAGAATATACTAGAAGGTAACATGGAACCGATCGTAAAAGCATTTCGAAAAGCCTCCGAAGGTCAGCCAAAGTAAAATACCTCCTCTTAAAACTTCTAATTTTGACTGGATTAATCGTATTTTTGTTGCCCTTGACAAAACCATATCTATGAGTATAATATCCCATAGCTCGGTGAGAAGTCGCGGCCGCGATTTCAAACCTAAGGTTTACAATGGTCAGTCAGCCGGGATAAGTTGAACGTAAGAGAGTGCGCTAGTAATGACCTTTCCGGGTCAATTCGACGAACACTCAAAACGTATCAAACATCTTTCGGCAGTAGAGAGATAAAACTGGAATGACACCTAGAGGCTCGCTAATCGAAGTTAAAATTTTAGCGAGGAGCCACCTCAAAGTCGTCACGTACCAGCCAAAGCTCTTTGGTTGATCAGGGGTCTGGGCATAGGTCTATTCTGCGTAATGCTTGGTACGCAGCGTGCCGCTTGTACACACCGAAAGCCCGAAACTCTTCCATGGCGGACGAGCGAAAGGCAAAGACCATTTTCAAAACCCAAGCATTTAACGATTAATCACCCCGGAGACCTGAGCCGTCTCTGGGGTGTTCTTTTTTTATAATTTGATAATTGATACAATTCTGAGATGGCCTACGAGAAAACTAACAAAATTCATATCGTCGCCGTTGTTGCGGTGATTCGAAACTCCGAAGGAAAATACTTGGTCTTGAAGAGACGCGACGATGAAATCGCCTATCCGGGCATGTACACCTTCCCCGGCGGCAAAGTTGAAAACAACGACACCACCGAAGAAACCCTAGAAAAAGAAGCGCTGGAAGAAGCAAACCTCAAACTTAAACCGGGAAAAATATTATTAAAAGACAAATCTTACCTCCGGCCCGACGGCCAAACTGCTAAGTTTTTCTCTTACCTCTGCGAAGTCGAAAACCCTGATGAAATAAAAATCAGCGAAGATTTCACTGACTACAAATGGGTCAGCATCCAAGATCTTGCCAACCTAAAACACGTTGGTATCGAAGAAGAACTTGTTAAGGCTGAAGCGCTATACCAATCTGGTATTGATCTTTCTTTATTCCAAACCAGGTCGGTTAAGGAATAGCTCAAATTAACAAAATCGACGAAAAAGAACTTACTACACCTTTGGACGATCGTCCAAAGGTGTAGCAGTGAAACTCAAAATTCATTCTACTCTCCCTGATAAATTTTCCCCGCTAAATAATTCTTTACAATTTTATCAGATGGGAAAAACATCGGACTTGGTAGATCTTTCAAATCAAACCATTTCCACTCGGTAATTTCATCCGGCTCCATTACTTTCACCTCGCCCTCATATTTTTCACAAGCAAACCCGATCGTCACAAAATGTGCAGCTGGAACTCGCTCATTACCCACGCTCACCAATTTCAAATTTTTCGGATCAACCACCAGGCTTGTCTCTTCTAAGACTTCCCGACAAACCGCCCCAGCAATGGTTTCCCCAAAATCCACCTTTCCGCCCGGCATTGTCCAAGTCCCTTCTCCATGGAGTAAGCTATCCGCCTTTTCCGGATCTTCATGTCGATGCCCAAGCAAAACTTTCCCGTCTTTTATGAGCGCCACCCCAACCCCGATTCCCATTTTCTTTACTTTTTCTTCCATAATTAATAAAAATTTTGTTTTCCCCAACTCTCTTACAAACACAATTTTACCCTATTCTAGTTTAAATAAAAAACAAAATCATAAAAAAAATTATAATCTTATATTATACTGACCTTGACAAAACAGCACTTTAGGTATATAATGCAAGCGTAATAGAAACTTGAAAACTGAATGGTTTTTCGTTGTCTTTCTTGAGGAAACCAAAATCTTCAAGAAAGACAACGAAAGTAAACCAACCACCAGGAGGATGCTGCAATGAAGTACACTGCTTATCAGGTCTGCGAAATGCTCCACCGCTCTCTGCGCGGCGAAGGTCGCCCGCGCTGGAAAGAAATCCGACGAGCCAAGGCCAACCTGGCCTTGCCCAGTAGCATGAGTCAGCCGATCCACCGGCGAGCAATTGCGGGAATATCCCTGATCCCCCGAACACCGAAAGCCATTCGGCGATACGTCGCCTGGGCTTTTACGGGAGTGACGCTAAACGATCTGCGAAACGAAGCTCAGCACATGAGCCCCGCAGAGCAGGTCGAATATGGCTATCGAATCGCGGCATAACACCTCCTCTTGCAAACCACACACCCCAGGCTCGATGATTGAGTCTGGGGTGTTGTCATTTCTAAAACCAGTAATCCCTAATTTTTATTCGCGTTATTACTCTTCAATTCGCATTATTAGCGATTACTCCTAGAGTCCCAAAACCTCCACAGTTTGCTTGATAAATCCAAGCACCACCGAAGCCGGCAGTAAACTCACCGACTCCAATCCATCATCATCCTGTACTAACCATGGCTCTTCAATCGTCTCAATTTTTCCATCCGCGCCTTTCTTATAGCTATACATTGGCGTCACTTCGTATTTTTCCACGTAATTCCACGCCACACTAGACAGAATACAATTGCGCAGTTTTATCTGTGGCAAACCTTTCAAATCCAAAAGTCGCTTAAAAATCACATCGTCCAACTCCAACCGATCTCGAATCGGCTCAATCCCGAGTTCATCGCCTTCCTTCGTCACCATTTTCGCTTTATTGCACTTCGGATCGTCACACATCAAGTAAAACTCTCCAGTCGCTTCATCTTGACCAATAAAAGCTGTCGGCGCCAACTTCAAACTCCTCGGCGTCTTACAAATCGGACAAATTACTCGCGCTTTTATCCTCGCGTCAATCACCGTCTCTGGCACGCTAATAAACACCAAAAAGTCCGGATCTTCGCGGTAGCCCAATACTTGTCGCAACATCAGCGAATACCCAATCTGGTCTAGCGCCCTCGGAAATCCATCGATAAAAATCGCCTGTCGCGGTCGCTTTGAAATTTCATATTGAAGTAAAGCCACGATTACCTCTGAAGAAACGAGTGATTTCGTATCTCTCCCCATAATGATATCCTCCACCTCCTCAAGAGAATGAAAACCACGGTAATTCTTTTCTAAAAACGCCATCAACTCTTTCTTTCCTTCTCCGCTTTCAATCGCCTTATGCACGTCCCGCACTACGTCCCCCACGGAAATATGGCCGATTTTTTCCTTGCCGACTGCTTCCATAAACAACTTAGAGTAAGTCCCCTTCCCCGAATTTTTCTTGCCCATCAAAAAAGCCACGAAAGTTTTTGTTTCTAAATACTTCTTGAGCTTCTCAATCTCCGGACCGGCTTTGGCCTGAAAATACTTCGCCCTTCCTTCGGGACTGTTCAAATCAAACTTTTCCGACACACCCTCTACCTTATTATTAAAAACTTCAAAATCTACGCCTTTCATTTTTTATTATTTATTTTATTTACCCCCCA
The DNA here is from genome assembly GCA_964363455.1 of uncultured Candidatus Saccharibacteria bacterium. Classification (GTDB taxonomy): domain Bacteria; phylum Patescibacteriota; class Minisyncoccia; order UBA6257; family 2-01-FULL-56-20; genus VMFW01. The sequence continues at coordinate 11,517 of CAYIIM010000001.1, read as the reverse complement.
CACCATAACGAGAAATTTATACCGAGGAACCTGCGCTTTCTCGTTTGGTGTGGGGGTGTACCGCACGACGAATTTGGCTTAAATCTTAAACCAAAATTAGAAATATATCAAACTACACTATTAAAAATAGAAGGCCTTACACTATTTTCCAAATAAAAACCGCCCAAGACCAGTTCTCTTCTTTTCTCCTGACTCAAAAGTTGCGGCCTTTGCATTATCATACCCAACCCTAAAGGTTGGGCGATCATCTTTGTAGGTGGCAGTGATAGATGAAACAGCAGATTTATCATCAGGCGCTATGACTTCTGCGCTGAATGTTTTTGAAAGTTTTTGACCAATACCTTCTTTTACTCCAGTAGAACATCCCGAAATTATTATGGTTGGTCGGGACACAAAAAAACCGCTAGTTCGCTGTAATCCCTTACCTAATAGATCCTTAGAATAAATACGCGAGCTAAGATCGTCTTTATTATCGCCAAAAACTATAACATCTGGATTAGCGTGACCTCCGATAAACGCAAAGGAGATTTTATTAAATGTGCCGTATTTCTTATCCAGAGAAATTAAATGTCTAGCTATTTCCATCTTGCCCCCCGCTTCAAAAACTCTTAGCAGGTGGTGCCCACGAATAGAAGTAGATAAAGTTTCAAAAGACTCTTTTGGGTCGATAAACGCGCCGTTGTGGTCAGAATAGGGAAATATTGCTATTCCATATGGAGTTTGATCATCAGATATTCCTTTGTATTGATCAAGCAAAACTTCGCTTGGGTACCGACCAAAATTTTTAATACCAAAATTATCTCTGAGAGTAGCTGCGGATCCAGGAGAATGTTGCTCAAGATACCGGATGTTTCTTAAGTTATCACGATACAAAGCGCCAAAAGCAAAATAGGGCTTGCCGATTTTCCTATCAGTGCTCGTTTCATTCCAGGTCCTCACAAGATCTTCTGGATTAAGACTATAACCTTCTATTATCTTAACTAATACCGATTTAACTTTGCTGTTTAAAGAATCGTCACTTCTATCTTCGTGTATATATCTTTCAACTTCATCAACCGAAGAACTATTAACCAACTCAGAAATGGTAGAATCGGCAGCTTGTTGAGAACCTTGTTTTTCCGAGACAAAAAAATCTAATACAAGTTTTAGCGCGCGACCAGCGACTTCAGGGCTCCCCCCTGCAATTAACGGAGCAAACATCTTCGAATAAGCCTGGCCTATTTCACCTGCCTCATCCTCTCTCATCCGGCTTTCGAGAGAGGCAAAAACCCTCTCAAACATCGCTATTCCTTCAGACTTAATATCACTTACACGATTTTCGTCTTGCGAATCATAGAATTGTATGGCCTGCTTAACGTTTACGAGACACTTGGGTATAAGCTTGAGATTTTGGGGATCGCGAATTATTTCCTCAAACTGGCTAAGATGAGAAACAATGAACTCCTGTGCGAAGTCGCATAACCGCTTAGTTCCATAATTTAACCGCAGGAGTTCTAGGGTTGAGTTTAGAGCGTATATTTGGTTTGTATTGCCGGAATTCAAAACCTGTTCAAGCACTGCCGGCCCTAAAGCCATAATTTCTTTCTCTCGTTCTTTGAGTTTCTCTTCCTGCTTGTCATATGCGGTCTTGCGCTTCACTTTTACTAATGCATCTATTTTTTCGGCCCATGCAGAGTACTTAGCAAAGTCGTTTCTCGTTTCTGGTTTATCGAGGCTTGATTGATTCTCTTTTTCGACGTCTAACGCCGACTCCTTGGTGGTCATTTCGCCGTCTTTTTCTTCGGCTGGCAATGGGAGACTCTCTCTCATAGTCTTTATTTCAGCTCCAACCCCAACTCCTTCAATTGTTTATCATCCACGCTCGACGGCGCATCCATCATTAAATCCCTTCCGTCTCCCGTCTTCGGAAACGCAATCACCTCCCGAATATTCGGCTCATTTTGCAAAATCATAATCAACCGATCCAAACCCCAAGCGATTCCACCGTGTGGTGGCGCACCGGACTGAAGTGCATCAAACATATGACTAAATTGACTGGTGTCCTTGTACCCGAGAATATCAAAAACCGCCTTCAATGCTTCGGGTTTGTGATTACGCAGACTCCCTCCTCCAATTTCCCAACCGTTTAAAACTATGTCGTACTGGCTCGCAATTATCTCCCCAATATTTTTCCCAGCCACTAAATCATCCATAAATTCTTTTTTCGGTGCGGAAAAAGGATTATGCGTAAATGTCCAACCTTCATCTTCAGTCTTCTCAAAAAACGGAAAATCCACTACCCAACAAAATGCCAATAAATTCGGGTCTTCCTTGTCCTTCCTCAAATCCGGTCGGTCGGTTTGATATTTTTCCATCGCTTCTTTGTAAGAAATCCGCGGGAAAGGCATCTCTTGAATTTTTTTCTCCGGATAAAGTTTCCCCACAATTTCAATCAAAAGCTTTTCGTTCAAAGCCATCACCTCCTCCTGTTCCACAAAACTCATCTCCAAATCCAACTGGGTAAATTCTGGCTGCCTATCCCCTCGTGTGTCCTCATCCCGGAAACATCTGGCAATCTGAAAGTATTTTTCCAAACCCGCCACCATCAAAAGCTGCTTGTACTGCTGAGGCGATTGCGGCAAGGCATAAAAACTCCCTTTCTGAAGTCGCGCTGGTACTAAATAATCTCTTGCACCTTCTGGTGTAGATTTTGTAAGAATCGGCGTCTCGACTTCAATAAAATCTCGCTCTGAAAGAAAATCTCTAATGTATTTTGTAATCTTGTGCCTCGTTATCAAGTTCTTAGTCATTCGTTCACGTCTTAAGTCGAGATACCGATATTTCATCCGCACATCCTCGCCAATCTCCCGTCCATCGGTATCCAGTGGCATCGGCAACTCTTTTGATGCGCTCAAAATTTCCAAACCCGTCGCTTGAATTTCATACGCTCCCGTCGCAATTTTTTCATTTACCAACTTCTCAGGCCGCTTCGCCACCTTACCGGTCAGCTTAATCACATACTCAATCCGCAAATCATTCGCTTGATCCAGGCCCGCCTGCCCCGACCCTTCTTTGGGCGTCGGGGATAAAACCACCTGCACCAATCCGGTCCTATCCCTTAAATCAATAAACACGAGCTTCCCATGATCCCGCCTCGAATGCACCCACCCATAGAGCTCAACTTCCTCACCCTCCTTCGAAACTATTCCACTAATTAATGTCCTCATGGTTTGGCTACATAATACTAATTACTACAAATATACAAATAATTACCTCAAATTCAAAACCCTCTTAAACTTAACTCCGGTCTTCGTAAAATGAGCTATTATACCTAATTTTAGATTTTTCGCTTTTAAGTAAGAGTAAATTTGTTCGATGTCTTTTTTGGAAAAGTAATTTCTAACTTTGATTTCTAAAACAACTCTGTCTTCAATCAAAAAATCAAAATAATAAATCCCTATAAACTTTCCCTTATATTCAACTTTGGCTGGTAGCTGTTCCTGAAAAACAACTCCTGATGTCTTTAACTCTTGAGCCACAGCTCGCTGATAAAACTTCTCTTTATGACCACCCCCTATGTTATTCCAAACTTCAAAAAGCGCACCTACAACCTTATAACTTAACTCTGGATATGCTACCTCCTCTTCTTTACCAAGATTCATTTGTATATTTGTACACAATTTGTATTCTGGTAGCCTATTGTGTAAAATTATTACACAAATGCTTACCTTCGAGCAAATGCTTATTAACCTCATCGTCGCCCTTGCCCTCGGTGCCCTTATCGGCGTTGAACGCGAATTCGCCGGCAAAGAAGCCGGTATCCGCACTTCTATGTTAGTTGCCGGTGGCGCCGCCATCTTCTCAATGATTGCTTTGGCTCTGCCATTTTTAATCGGCAAAGACGTCACCAACTTCGCCCAGGCCATCACCGTTCAAAACGCTGGATTCCTAAACATCATCGCCAACATCGTTGTTGGTATTGGTTTCTTAGGCGCCGGCATTATCATTAAAAACAAGAATCACGTTCATGGGCTTACCACCGCCGCCGACATTTGGATGACCTCCGCCATCGGTGTGTTAGTCGGCATCGGCCTCGTCCAATTTGCAGTTGTCTCCGCCATCATCATCTCTGGTCTCCTATTCTTGTTCCGCAAAATGAAAGTCTCCGAACGCATCGACAAAGACTTCCCCGGCAAAGACGACGACTCAAGCTAGAATTTAGCTACCAGCCAATAATGGACAAAAGACAAAACCTGCCACTCGCGATAGTTTATATCCTAATTATGGGGATTATAGGATTTAATCTTCTAGTGTTCCTAGGATTTTCAACCTTCATGAATGCGTTGGGTAATCAACCAGAGCGACTAGTAATTTCTGGAATAGCCATAATACTGACTTGGATAGCAGCAAGTTACCTTGGGGCAAGAGTATACTTAAGAAAAACAGAGCTATACCTGGTTTCTAAAAAACAAAAAATAATAACGATAATATTAGCCTTTCTTTCACCAGTTATAATCGCTCTTATATTCGCAATTAAAAGTTTTTTTGAATAAAAAAACCTAGTGGCTAGTGCTTAATATAGAATCTCCACCTCCTCTTCGCCCAAATCGGCCCAGCATAACTCACGCCCACACATTTGACAGGTATAGCAATTTTGCTATACTAATAGTGAAACAATAAAAACTGAATACCGTATAAATTCATGGACGTAAGAATTCTTGAAGATGTTCGCAAGTTTCTCGATAGGTTAAAAGATGATGATTCTGCCAAAATCCTCGCTCACCTAAAATCTCTCGAAGAAAGTCACACCGAAGGACTCTTAATCAAAACTCTCAAAGATAAAATCAAAGAAATAGTTGTCCGGCAGTATAGAATAATATTTTTCAACATAGGTGGAACTATCTATATAGTAGACGCCTTCAAAAAGCAAAGCCAGAAAACACCTAAACGAATCATTGAAAAAGCCGAGAAAATTTATAAAGGTCTAAAAACACAAACTTTTCTAAAATGAAAAAACAAACCAAAAAATACAATTTCACTCCTCTCGATAAAATCATCGTTAAAAAGCTTAAAAGTGAACGCTTCAGAAAATCATTCTCCGAAGAAATGGGACGACTCCAACTAGCCCACGAAATCAAAACCTTGCGCCAAAAAAGGAAGATGACTCAAAAAGAAGTGGCCGAGAAAGCCGACATGCCCCAATCCGTTATAGCTCGAATCGAATCCGGTTCCCATGGCTTATCTATCGTAACTCTTAATAAAATTGCCCAAGTGTTTCACAAAAAGATTGGCTTAGTTGAGCAAGCTGGAAACCGACGTTAAGGTGATTTTTGCTTTTTTTACCCTATTGGCTAGACCCTGGTGGCTAAATAAAACTTCCTCTTCCGCAAAATGAAAGTCTCCGAACGCATCGATAAAGACTTCCCCGGCAAAGACGACGACGGCAATTAAATACTAAAATAAAAATACCCCTATTTAAGGGGTATTTTTATTTTCTTCCTACTGCCCCGTGTTCGTTGGCGGCATCGTCGGCGGATTACTTGGTGGCATACTCGGTGGGACATTATTCATTGGCATTCCCATCTTTCCATAATGCCTTTTAACCGCAAAATAATAAATAATCGAACCAAGCACCCCAGCTATCACCATCAATATTATCCACAACACCTTGTTGTCAACCGGATATTTGATGGCGTGAACCAACATCATAATCCAGAAAATAAAGGCTAAAATCCCGACCACAAAGAAAATGAGGACAAAAGCGATTCCAGCTCCAAAAAAAGCGCCAAATCCCTTTCCGAAATTTTCCGCAGCTTCGTCGCAATCCACTTCCACTCCGTTGACCGTACACTTGCCATCCGCGCCTACTACAATCTGGGCTCCATCTCCCTTACCATCAAGATCGATCGAAATATTAACATCGCCCGAATTTTCCACAGGCGTATCTCCAGCCGGAACATCTTGCGCATGAACCTGAGCCACCCCGGCTAAAGCCAAAACCATAAACGAAACTAAAAATAATTTTTTAATCATTTCAATTTATAAGCATCTCTCGACCTTTCGAGTCTGAACTCTTATTAAGTTAATTATAACAAAACACCCCCACTTGCGTGGGGATGTTTCTAGGCAATTCGTAAGCGGGATTCTGTCATGCCCTCAGAGGAATCCCATTGAAGGAATACCCTTTCGATTCTGATCCTATCACCGATCACATCAACCAGCAAATGGGGATAACTCTGATCCTAAGTCCGGGCCCCCGTGCCGATAGGCACCCGAAGGTCAATCCCGCGACCGTCTAGTGCACGCATTAGGAGTTTGTGCGATTGCCTCATGCGATCATGTGTCACTGCCGAGTAATATCGCAACGTTGTGTCAATGTCGTCGTGACCCGCCATCATCTGGACAGTGCGCGGATCGACACCCGCCCAAATCAGGTAGGTGACGAATGTGTGACGAAGCGTGTGGGGCGTGACTCTCTTCTGGATCCCCGCCGAAACAGCCATTCCCTTAATCGCATTGAGCGCGTCCTGACGTCGGAGCCTGCGGCCATACTGATTCGTGAAACCAGAATGGCCCTGGGCTTGATACCGCTCAATCCATTCGAGCGAACCGCCTAGAAAGACCACTCTTCGCTTGTTTCCTTTTCCCTCCACGGCGACTTCACGATTGCGCATGTCGATCTTCGCGAAGTCGACCATCAATCCCTCAGAAATGCGGCAACCGGTATCGTAGAGGTGGCTTTGGATTCCAAGGCAGTTAACAACCCTATAGTGTACAGATGGTACCGGCACGCTGCAGAGGACTCGTCGCGGCTATCGCTTGTGTACTTCGTTTCGGCATTAGACGGAGCGAATGTTACGGATCGAATTGTCACTCGAGCTTACTTGATAAGATCAATGGAGTTTCTTAGGAAATCGGACACTCTTCGAATTCCTACTCGATATCGTCGATGTGCTTTGCGTTGATCGATACTTCTTGCGGAACTGGTACAATCATCCCTTCGGCATCCTCAAAACTCCTCCACCAGCCGGGCAAGGTTTTCGGAGGCACGCGGTCCGAGTCTGGACCGGATTCTAAGGCGTTATACTCGTCTACATTCCGAGGCATTATGAGATAGGGCCCGGGGCCATCATCGTTTATTGCTAGACCACCTACCCAAGCGTCTGACGTGACTAACCTCTTGGTCGTCGGAACTGCTACCCTACGTTTAGTTGCGGACAGTTGACCAATTGCAACCACGGCATGCTGGGGGCCGGGTAGAGTTAACATGACCGGAAGGTCCGAGTCTAGGTATCTGACAATCCAAGATAGCGCCTTTTCTCGTTCGGCAAGGTCCTTGCACTTCCAGCTATGATAGACTGGGAAATGACCGAGATTGACGAACGCGTTTATGACCTGAATCACAGTCAGTCCGTCTGTGGGGAGCAGGCGCCCCGCCCATGTCAGGTTGTGGCTAGCAGATTCCGTTATGCCATGTGGAAGGTGCCTAGGCGCGCCATACCTCCCATACTTCAGATGTACAAATCTGCTTGTCATCCAAATGGAAGCTTGGGCACATGCTATCGTCAGTGCGTCTTGAGTGATGAATGGCGAGCCTTCAGCGGAGAATCGGCGGCCATAGAGGTGGACGACTGACCGGGCAGAAAGAAATCTCGGCTTATGAGGCTGTCCGGCGATATCAATCGCGCCTTGCCAAGACGTGATAAGAGTTCTGCCAATTCTCCCACAAGTAAGTGGTGTGACAACGACGTACCCTAAGTAGCCCAATTGTTCAATTGCACCATCTCGAACATCTTCTAAGCGCACTCCAATTTTCTTGAAGAAATGGAGCCTGGTCGTCAACGCTGAATGTGGCTTGAATGCAGCGGCGTACCAGCCAGAGTACATACTCAAATAGTCTACATCGATGTAGTTTTCCTCAACGAGAACGCTCTTTGCATTCAAACGGGCACTTAGCAATGTCAGAATGTTACGAAATGAACGATTCCGCTTGTCATTTATTGTCGTCGGATTGAGAAGGTCTGCGACCAATTGGTCAAAGCGTTCACTCGGAAAGTCAATCATTCGATAGCGGTCGCTCACGAGGTTCCCTTCTATGGAGAACGGCGACGCTGAAGCGTCGCCGTATGATTCATGAAACAACTTTTGAGCGCGATCATCGAATCAAGATGTGCATCGCTTGGGACGCAGATGCCATCTCTTCTCGATCTGATAGGAGCGCTCGATCGAACAGTGCTCCCTCGACGTCTTGCCACCAACGCGCTATCTCCTGTCTCGGATCACAATTCTCTCGGTTTGCATAGACCGATCCAATTGAGGAAAAGAGCCGCTGTTGTTCCTCGGCAGTCAATTCAGGCATCTCTAGTCACCTCCCTCGTGCATAAAATGAAAAACACCCATTATATAAAAAAGATTGTCGGAAAAACAACGGTTTTTGCCATCGCCTCCGACAAATCCCCATGCTAACCTTATTGTAGATAATGCTTTAATAACTTGTCAACCTTCGCAAAAAATGGTTGACGGCCTCGGGGAACAGACCGTGGCGGCGGTGCGAAGGTGCCGAGACGGCGCTATCGCGCTGACGAATCACCCCTGCGTTTACCCCTTCACAGGGACGCAGGGGTGAATTGCTTGCGAACGCAGCAATCACGGGCTTCGGCACCAGGCGGCACCGCCCGCCTTCACCTTTTTCCCGACTCCCGTTAGTGCGACCGAATGGTCCGCATCTGGGAGTCGGCTACGCCCTCATGGGCTTCGGTCTTCCGCTGTGTCGTGACGACAGGCTCCAGACGAAAAAGGTGAAGGCGGCCGGCGCGTCAGTGAACCTATCGGTTCGCGTTGCGGATCACGGATTCGAACGCTGACGCCCCGCCGCCACGGTCTGTTCCCCGGACTGCCATTTCTGCAACCCTGTCAATTCAGGGGACGGGCTTCAAGCGTGATAAACTGCTGCATCGAGACCCGATGCAGACAAATCCAAAGCCTTTCACACAACTTCGATCATGGTGGCAACGCCGCCGTGATCCGCCCTCTTTCCGACTTCAGGATCGAGACATCGAGATCATTCGCGCTGTTTTCATGCACCGGTTTCTGCAACCGGCTCACATTCACGCGCTCTTTGCCGGATCGGAGGAGAATCTGGCAAGACGTTGCCGGTTATTATGGCAGCACTTCTATCTTGAACGCCCGATTGCGGCAAGACCGCTCAAAGTCCTGACAGAGGAGATCGTCTACGGGTTAGGGAAGAAAGGCGCCGCGCTGTTGCAGCATCTTGACCCGGAATTGCGGATTGCCAATCTGGAATGGACCCCGCCGCCAGAACGTCAGATTGGCTGGCCATTCATCGATCACCAACTGGGAATAGCGACCTTTATGGTTTGCATGCGCATCGCGTGTGAGCGGAAAGGCATCCGTTTCGAATGGGACGGCCACCTAAACAGGCGCAAGCATCGGCTTGAAGTCGGCAAGCGTAAGTACCTCCAGCCCGACGCCTATTTCGTCCTCGAAACTCCGGACCGCCGCCGACTTCACCACTTCCTCGAATTCGATCGGGGCAATGTCTCGCTGGAGCGCATGAGGCAGAGGTACTGGGCGTATTTTCATTGGTGGAAGCGGGCACCGGACGGATTCAAGAACGTGCGGGTATTGACCGTCACCACAAACGACACGCACAAGAACGCACTTCAGCGGATCGCGGCCGAAGTCGGGCGCGATGCCAAATTCCATACCGCTTGGAACGGATTCGTGTTTTCCAGTCTATCAAGATTCGATTCGAAAAATCCCGCCAACTCCTGGGCGCACAAGATCCCGTCATGCGACGCGATCTTGTGACAAGTTTCTAAATTAGTGCTTGACGATGCCCAAAGATTTACGGTAAAATTAGAACATCCAAGTTCGACTAGACCTCTGACAATGGACCCTATGCGTCAGAAAACGAAACGACCTCTTCTATCAGCCATCCTGATTCTGACGGTGGTGTGCGGCGTGTTTGCGGTCGCTCAGTCTCCTTGGGCGCAGGACGCTTTGGCTCCCAAATCAGGCGGTTCTAAACCGAAAGCGCCGCCGATTAGCTGGACGCCTGACCACTTGAGTCTCGACGGGAACGACACAGTCACCATTATTTTGACGGCGCAGAGCGCCATCCCGGCTACGTCGCTTGAGTTCGTACCGGAACTCGCTCCATATCTCACCGTGTCACCTCACACCTTGCCTGCGTTGGCTAAGGGTGCGGCCCGAACGATTCAGATCGTTGCAAACGTCCCGGCTGGCACGCCGATGGACACGATCGACGGAACGTTGCACGTACGAGCGGGGAGCAGCACGTTTGCTAAGCCATTACCTCTCACACTCGAATTATGGCCAAGCCTAACCGATTCAGAAAATGGACTCGTTGTTCACTATCCGCCAAGCTGGACAAATCTTGGGGGGCTCATTTTCAGCAATGTGACGGAGTTTTCGCCGATTATCGATTCTCTTGCCTCTGATGAGAGTTATTTCTCCGTCAGTCGGGGGCAGGGGAGGAATCCTGGCGGTCTGTCCATAAATCAATGGTTTGAGGAAAATATAATACCACTGAATCCTTCAATTGTATCCCCGGTGACGGAGGTTACTGTCGATGGCTTTCCCGCGTTGCGACTTGTGACGGCTGATGGAGCGGGCCCGTACGTGCGGATTCTAGTCGCGGTGGGGCACGATATTGTCTCTATCTCACACCGAGATTATACGCCGCAATTCGATAACGACTACCAAGCAATAATTTCGAGTATTAAACTGGCGGAGTGAACTGTGTCCTCGGCAAACCTTTCGTTCCTGATCAATAGACTCCTTCTTCTAACTGTCGGGTCCGCCTTGTGCTTCTCCACCTCTCAAGCACAAGACGCTGTTGATATTGCTTCAACCAAGAGGGCAGCATGTTGCAGAAGCAGTTCAGCCTGTGCCGATTATGCCTACCAATGCCCGGACTGTCGCGTATGTCCGCCTATTACATGCTATTGCTGGAATGGAAAAGGTTCTGACATGTTCGATTGCTCTGGATTAACTTGGTGGGCACATAAGAACAGCCTTGACCCATTCATCCTTCCTCATGGGTCTGGCGCACAGGAAGCGCATCCTCCCTTGATCGACGTTCCTTTAACAGGTCCTTTTCAGCGTGGTGACTTGCTGTTTTTCGATACGCGAAACAGCACTCCTCAGACGACCACACATGTGGGCTTATACTATGGCCGTGAAGGCGAAGTAGATATTATGATTCATGCCGAAGAGGAAGCAACAGGCATCGTTAAGTCCAGTATCTCCTCTGGCTACTACCACAAACGACTGAAATCGGTAAAGAGAAGAACAACGCCTGTTACCACCTGCCCCGGCAATGCCATTCGGTTAGACGGAGTGTACGACGCGGTGCGCATCCCCTCCGATCCGAGTCTGAGCTTCGGCCCTTGCGATCAGATGACCGTCGAATTCTGGTTCAATCTCATGACTCCCGCCAGCTGTGGACAAACTCCTCATCCGAGCGGCGAAGGCATGCCCAAGTCCAAATGG